>CAMAVB010000474.1 GCA_945861465.1 Candidatus Kuenenia stuttgartensis | reverse complement strand
TCTTCCTTGAGCTGTTCATCAGACGCGGCCATCATCAGGAACTGCAGCAACGCTCCGCTGCTGGTCAGGCGTTCGTCGAAGTCCTGATTGTACTCACGACCTCGGAAATATTTCGACGACAGCGTGCCATTGGGATTTTGCTGCATTCTGGCCGTCTGCATATAGCGCTGAACTTTCTGCTCGGCTTCCAGCCAAACGCCTTCGAGCGGCTTTCCGGATCGCAGGTATTCATTGCGTGCGACAGCCAACGCAAACAATCCGCAGGTTCCGCCACACGGACCGTCAAGGGTTTTGCCGACCTCCACTTTCACAAGTCGCTCAATGCTCCATTCTTCTCCTTTACCATTTACCCAATTGGCATCAGGCGGCAGATACCGGCTGAGTGCCGACAGAGTCCAGCTGACTTCTTCCTTTTCGTTGGCCGTCATCTGAGCATTGGTAATCAGATCCTGCATTGTGATCGGACCATCCGGCGTCCCAAATTGGGCATTCAGAGGAAGGCGACACGAAGCCAGGATTGCTGCGAACTGGCTAATGTGCCCTTCAAACAAGTATGGTCGCAAATAGGGATGAGCCCGCCCACCATTCTTCGTCTTTTGAAACCAAGGTTGATCTTCCTGAAAAGGGGGTTCATCTTTGAACGTCGGCCCGCTTTGAATCCATTCCAGCCCATTGATGATTCTCCCGTTGTGTTTGACTACAAAATCCTGTCGCAGGCCGAGCAATCCGTGCATCAACTGCCACGGTGTATGCTCGTCCGTTGTCAACAGTCGCCGCCGAGATGACTCACGGGCTTCCCACACGAGTTTCACCAGCGGATCGGACGACTGGTGGATTTCAGGCGGCATCGGACGTTCAGGCACGAGCAGTTTATCCGGTGCTTCCAATTTGGGCCGGCGAATCCGTTCCGGGGTTGGCGGGCCATCGTATCTTCCGGCAACATTGTCTTGTATTTCGGAAAGTACTACCAGCACGGCTTCCGTCTCTCCGTCGTTTGTGATGGTCAGACCGCTCAATGCCGCAGCTTGCCACGACAAAGATTCATCCGACGACCGCTGAGCGATGGCACCTGGCAGCACAACGAATGCCAATCCCACAACGGTCAGCCAGCACCAGCGCGGGGTTCGCTTTTTCAATCCGTTTTTGAGCGACATGATTCTCTCCATACGTTGGGTTGTGATTTCCACGGGCTTCATGCCAGGGAAGACGGGGATCGGTTGCAGTTGGTGTTTGCATTCAATGACTGACAACAGGCTGCGGGCGTACCGAGCCGGGGAACAGCCGAGTTCAGCAATCACTTGTTCGTCGCAACAGCGTTCGGCTTCCCGCGACAGCCAGCGGTTGGAGAGCCACACGGCGGGGTGAAACCACCACAGACTCTGCACAATCGCCTGCAGCGTGCCCGTGCGCAGGTCGCCTCGACGGATGTGAAGCAGTTCGTGCGCGAGGATCGGGTCGAGGAAGGAAAGCGGAAAGCCGACAGCGGAAAGCCGGGATTTGCAGGCTTTCGTCGCGTGTTCTTCATTATCGCGCGCTTCGGCTTTCCGCTCTCCACTTTCCGATTTCATCGAAGTTTCGACCGAAGTGAGCAGACATCGAGGAAGTACTATCGTGTGCCGCAGGAGGCCAAGCACGGCCGGGCCGAAGAGAACGTCGGAAACAATGATCTGCGGAATGCGGCGGATACGAAGTTGCCTTGAGAGATGTTGAATTCGTTCACGAAGCTGCACATCGAATTCTGTTGTACGATGGCGATGAATCTCACGCAGACATCGCAGACACCGGATGACCATGACAAATAACGTCAGAACCGCTCCCGCGACCAGACCGCTGAGCAAAAACCTTTTCACTGGCAACGCAGGCTCTGCGTATGTAATGTTGGCCTCCTGATTGTCGAGCGTCTGGGCTGCCTCGTCGAGTTCGAATCCCGTGCCGCCATCCCACATTAGACTCGCATCTTCCGGCGGTTCTGTGTCGGCTATTGGCAGCAATTCGTCAGGCTCGAAAATCTCAGGTTGCCCATGTTGTGGATTAGGCACATCGATTTCCGGTGCCGGAACCAGAGCTTCTGCGATCGCGACCGGCACACTCGCAGGCGATTCGCTTACGTCCGGGAGAGTTGCAGGCTCATCGGGCATCAGCCGTGCCTGAAGCTGGCTGAATACGCCGAGCGAATGTCCCCACAACGGCGGTGTCACACATTTGATCAGCACCAGCACCCACAGCGCATGAGCCAGATGCGGACGGTTCTTCGCAGCGAGCTTCACCACAACCGCGACTGCAATTGCCAACGCTGCGATTTGCCAGGTTTGAGTGATCAGGAGAGCAAAAAAGTGCTGAATCATCGTCGGCCTCCATGCTGTAATTCATCTCGGACCTGCCAGTATTTCCTGTACCTTGGACATTCATGTCCGAGATCTGCACCACGAAACACTCCCCGAACGAGCAAGTGTTGGTGCGGGAAATCTTGTGCATCGATGCTGCTGATTGGCCAAACGACGGACAAGAATGTCCATCCTACAGTTCGCCTTTCGGCGAAAGTCCTTTCCGGCAGAAAGGACCTACCAAACACAGTCCTTTCCGGCAGCAAGGACCTACCTGAACGATCATTTCTCATCGCGGCCTCCTTCCAGTCGATCCAGCAACTGGCGAAGCTGGTCGATATCATCAGGAGAAAACCGGCGTTCCTCAACAAGATGCTTCATCAGCGGCAGCGTTTCACCGCCGAACAGCAAATCCACCATCTCGCCCACGGTTTCGCGAATGACCGTCTGAGGCCGAACTTTGGGCGAGTAAACTCGATTTCGCCCGTCCAGCTTGGCGTTGAGATAACCCTTTTCCTCAAGACGGCGCAGATACGTCTGCACGGTCGTGAAATCGATATCACGCCCAGCGGGCAGCGCCTCAAAAATCTGCCTCACGCCCGCGTTTTTCAGTTCCCAGACAATCCTCGCAATCTCCAGCTCAGCCTTCGACAACCCCGGTCTCGGCGGCATTCTGCGTCCTCCTTGCTCTGTGATCTTCAACTACAAATGTCCCTGATACGGAACTATAGACGTACATTTGTAGTCGAGTCAA
>CAMAVB010000473.1 GCA_945861465.1 Candidatus Kuenenia stuttgartensis | reverse complement strand
GACGTCACGAAGGTCCGCAGGTCGCGGTTGTTGATGCCCAGCAGTTTCGTTCCCGTCGCCAGCACGCGCGGGATGTTTTCGAGGTCGTACAATTCGATGAGTGCGTCCATGCCAAGGCGGTGAGCATACCCGTACAGGTCGTGCAATTGCACATCATCAAGGCACTCGGCAATCAGCAAAACACAGTCCGCCCCCGCAACCCGCGCTTCAGCGATCTGATAGCGATCAATGATGAATTCCTTCCGCATCACCGGGATTCGCACAACCTGGCGGATGTCGCGCAGAGAGTCGAGGTGTCCCTGAAAGTAGTGTTCGTCCGTGAGTACGCTCAGGCAGGTGGCTCCGGCGACTTCGTACTGCCGCGCGATCGCGACCGGATCAAAATCTGCACGAATCAGTCCGGCGGACGGCGACGCTTTTTTCACTTCCGCGATCAAGCCGGGGCGTTCTGCTGACTGTAGCGCCGCCAGAAACCCACGCACGGGCGGGGCAGACGGTATTCGGGCCTCCAGGGACTCAAAAGCCTCCCGATTGCGCGCAGCGGCAATTTCCAGGTGCTTCCGGGCAAGGATTTCGTCAAGAATCGTCGACAATGGGCGAACTCTCCGTTCTGATACTCCGGCGGGATGGTATTGTGATCGCCGATGCTGGTCGAGGCTCCTTGACAAATTGCCACGGCTGGCCAATCTGTTAAACAGCTTGAATTGTAGGGTGGGACCAGCGACAGAGCAGGCCCACCTTGTGTTGGATCACTGGTGGTCCGGCGCGGCTTGCCAGCCGCTGGTCCCACCCTACATTCTCTGTAAACCAACGAATTGGCCAGCCGTGGACAAATTGCCGGGAACTCGTCGCCAATTGTCTGCCGGTTACTCAAACAATGCGGATTTCCCCTGTTCGTCTTCATTGAAATTTGCGCATGATGTCATTTCTGAATCCGATTATTGCTCAAGTCGTTGCCGCCGCGCCGGAAAAAGTCAATGTCGGGACGGTCATCACTGCGATGATCTTCCTTGCGACGCTCGTGGGCAGTATGGCGATGATTGTCGTCTGGGTGATCCGCTTTGGCCAGACCGGGCACGCATTGCCTGCAGCTCGACGCGGCGTGTTGCGAGTTCCGAGAGGGCTCACATTCGTCGCGATTGTTCTGTCTGTACTGTTCATGGCCTTGAAACTGCTTGAATCTTTCATTGGTGTGATCCCGGTCGCAAACAAAGTCGCCACCCAAGGTCCCGTAGTAACGGAAACGAGTAGCACTGACATTCCCGGATCGTCAGGGACAACCACCTCCGATGCGGCTGAACCTCAAACGCCTGGCGGCGAAGCAGCCCGGTCTGAGAAAGTATCGTCTGATGTGCCAGACGCGCAGGTGGAAACACCCGTCACCAATGCCCAGGCAGCTCCAGACGCTGATGGAAAGGAGGCCACAAAGCCTCCAAACACTCTCCGGGCCACTCCGGCACAAGTGAAGGAGAATCTGATTCTGACAATCGGAATGGAAGTGATGCTGCTGCTGGCTTTTGGTGCCGTGGTTCTGGTAGCCAGCAAAGCCGGTCGAGTGCATTTGATAGAATCCGTGATTCCAGATTCTCAGGCACCAGATAGCTCAGTTTCGATCACGGGTCAACGAGGCATCGCGATTCATGTCGGAACGGGGTTCGGTTCACCATGGCCTGATCTCGACGATGCTTCTTCGATACCTCCGATGCCGGGCTACGACATCCTGGGAAATCGCGGAGTGCTCGACGTTGAACGATCCGGCACTGGCACGAATGCAACCGTGTCTGTCGCAGCCGAGCCGAGAATTGCGGATGAGCCTTTCTCGTTTTCCCGAGAACTGCGATTTGCAGCAGAGGTATTTCTGGCAGCGTACCTTCCGACAACGGCACTGCGATTACTCATCGTGCTGATTTCAATGAGCATTGTTGGCGAGCCACCGGACTCGCATCCGTTCCTGGAAATGCTTGCGGCCGGTGTGAGTGTGCCAATGATTCTGATGATTCTGATCATGGCCGTGTTCGTGGCCCCGATCGTTGAAGAGCTGCAGTTTCGCGTCGTGATTCTCGGAGGAATCGCCCAGCTTGGAAAGCCAGTTCTGGCACTGATCGCGTCTTCGATCCTGTTTTCGTTTGCGCACAGCTTCCCGGATTCCATTGCTCTGATCCCACTGGCTCTCGCGCTCGGCTACGCCTATCTGCGCCGCCGCAGCTATGTAACCGTGATGCTGGTGCATTTCCTGTTCAACGGCTTCAACATGATCCTGGCTCTGGTGGCGTTGATCTGAGGTTCATTGTGGGGTAGGCCGGACCAAGCGCAGCGCCGTTCCGGCAGGTGTCTGGCGAATGCCGGAACGGCGCTGCGGTTGGTCCGGCCTACAGACTCGGCGAAAACGCTGCCAAAAATCCTGCAAAAAACAGACAAACTTCGCGATTTAGAAGATCTGATTGATCGGCAGTCGATACCAAAGTAGACTGTACCGGTCGGATTGGTTGAAAAAGGCGTCTCAGACACCTTTGTCAGCGCGCGAACTATTCCGCGCGGTTGAGGATGGCACATTCGTTTAACCGCGTGCGCAACGCTCCTCGCTTCGTATTTCAAATCTCAAATTCGAAATTTCAAATAGAACAATCGCGGCCCGCTGGGCACGCAGTTAAACGAGCCAATGCCAACCGTATGCGATATACTTAACAAACTGTTTGAGTATTGCAGGAGTGTGAGATGTCGAATCAGCCCGTGTCTGTCACTTTACTGAATCACGTTCAAAATCGCCTTCGCGCGGCGAGTTTCGCTCGAGCGTTGCACTGGTGGACGCTGGGAGCCTTTGTCCTTGCCTGTGCCACCGTGCTTGCCGTCAGGTTACTGGGACTGCTCCCGGAGGGTCGACAACCGCTGGTATGGCTGTTGGCGTTTCCCGCCGTGGCTGCCGGCGCGGCCTGGTTGTTTTACCGTCGAGTGGAAAAAACGGCAGCCGCGCGCGCCGTCGATCGGCATGCAAAGACTGATGATCTGTTTCTGACGCTGGCGACATTGTCGTCGTCTGCAGGTGAGTATCAACCGCTGGTCGAACAATCCGCCGCAAGAATTG
>CAMAVB010000472.1 GCA_945861465.1 Candidatus Kuenenia stuttgartensis | reverse complement strand
TTGGTGCTGGATCTTGACAAGCAGGGGAATATCTCAACCACTTTGCTGGGCGAAAGTGCTGATACGATGATCGGGACGGAATCATTCTTCAATCCGGCTATTGATCCCGATATTGTCACGCTGATCCAGAAATCGCATCTCTCGTTTGTCGATTGCATCCCCGGCAGCTTCGGGCTTGAACAATACAACAAGACCTCGCCAGGCGACTGGGAAGGCAGCGGTCTGGAGAACTCACTGGCTGATCCGTTGCGATCCATCGCCCGCTTTTACGACTACATTCTGTTGGACTGCCCGGCTGACATTTCGCTCATCACGTACGCCGCGTTGTGTGGGTCGGATTTCCTGATGATTCCGCTGGAGACTGCTCAATGGGGAGCCCTGGGGACTCAGCACGTGATGACCGCGTTTCGCCACGTGCAGCAATTCAAGAATGCATCCCTGCAACTGGCCGGATTCGTCGCGTCTCGCTTTAAGCGAGGTCGCAAGTATCAGACTCAGTATCTGCAAGAACTGCGTCTGCACTTTGGCGACCAGGCGTTTGAAACAGTGATTCCGGATCTCGCCCCGTTTGAGCAATCGGTCACTGACCGCATTCCGATCGTACTTCATTCCCCAAAATCTCATGCCGCCACTATCGCCAGAAACTTCTTCGACGAACTCGAAACCCGCACGGAAAGGCACAACTGAAGCCGCCAGCAACGCAGCTGCGATCGCTTTCGGCAGCCAGTCTGGTCTGACGCTGAATCCTGCGTCAACAGTATTGCCGCCGGAACAACAAGGCCGACGACGACTCAATGACTCGTACCTAATTCAACGCAGCAAAATCGTTCCCGACCCCGATCAGCCTCGGAAGGAATTTGATCCCTTGGAAATGGAAGAGCTGACGTCATCCATTCGCACTCGCGGCATCAAGCAACCGCTCACTGTGCGATGGAGCGTGCAGGACAGCCGCTACATGATCATTGACGGCGGCCGCCGCTACGAAGCGGCGGTGCGTCTGGGATTGGAAGAACTGCCCTGCTGGATTCAGCAAGGTGACCGCCGCGACATTCTTATCGACCAGATCGTCCACAACTGGCAACGCAGCAGTCTGCGTCCATGGGAGACGGCTGATGCGTTGGCTCGCTTGCGAGACGAATTCCAATTATCGCAACGCGAACTTTGCGAAGTCACCGGCAAAC
This sequence comes from Candidatus Kuenenia stuttgartensis, assembly GCA_945861465.1. Taxonomy (GTDB): domain Bacteria; phylum Planctomycetota; class Planctomycetia; order Planctomycetales; family Planctomycetaceae; genus SXXK01. The sequence goes on along the minus strand of CAMAVB010000472.1, from coordinate 1,905 downwards.
CAAAGAGCGAAATCAGCAAACTGCTGGCTCTGCATGACAACGTTGTTCCTGAAGTGCAGACACTCGCCCGCAGCGACATCGACAGTCCGCTGACGAAACGTCATCTCTACAATATATCGAAGCTCAAGCCAGATCAGCAGATCGAACTTGCCGAACGTGTTGAAACGGAAAGCTTGAGCGCATTTCAGACTGAAGAAATCGTCGCATCGCTCACGCCGAAAGCTAAGGCTAAGGCACCAAAGGTGCTTAAGAAGTCTCAAGGCCTTTCCGGCCGCCAGCGTCGCTTCAAGACCTCGCAGGCGGACGTGCTTGTCACGTTCCATCGCGTCGGCGTGACGACGCAAGACATTCTGCAGGTGCTTGATGAGCTGCGTGAGGGCCTTGAAAAGGCCGAATAGCAACACAAGGCCTGTACCAAAAAATTCGAACAGAATAGCCCATTGTGCTGACGTTGCGGTCGCGCTACCATTGCGGCTCCAGCCAGAGTTCTTAAGAACTCTGCGATTCAACACAAATGAGAACTTTCTCTAAATGATGCGAGCACGGCGCATGCATCATTGTTGCTCGTGTCTCCGACGCGAGTCTTCCCGTCACGGAGTGACGGGCAACTATGAACAGCGGGCGAAGCCCGCGATAGGATGACAAAACATGAGCATACTCGACCATGCCGCAATCAGCGGCGTCTACTTCTTCCCAAGCCCCAGATCGCCACGCCACGTGCGGATGATCGACGTGGATGGAGCAACCATTGCTGTGCACTCCGGTGAGATTGATCCCTGCAAGCTGACGATGCTCCACTTCCATGGAAATGGCGAGACCATTGCTGACTACGTGGGAGCCGACTTCCATGGCTTCGACGATTTGGGAGTGAATATGGTCTGGGTCGAATACCGAGGCTACGGTCGATCGACCGGCTCGCCCGGTTTGGTGTCGATGCTCGGCGACGGCGAGCGAGTCGTGCAGGCCCTCGGCCTGTCATTCGATCGCGTCATCGCCTTCGGTCGTTCCATGGGATCGCTGTATGCCATTGAGTTGGCTGCACGGCAGCCGACTCTGGTTGCCCTCGTTATCGAAAGCGGGATCGCAGATCCCGCGGAACGATTCCTCAACTACGCAGATCTGGATGCCGCCGGTGTCAGCGAAGCAGAAGTGCGAGCCGAAGTGGCTCGCCATTTCGACCATCAGCAAAAGCTCGCCAGCTATAGCAATCCGGTGCTCATCCTGCACGCCGAGAACGACCATCTCATCACGCTATCGCACGCAGAACGCAACCTGGAATGGTCAGCATCGCTCAACAAGAAGCTCGTCGCATTCCCACACGGAGATCACAACTCCATCATGCCGTTCAATCACGTCGAGTACTTCGACGAACTCCAAACTCTGGTGCAGGGCATAGAGAACTCGTCAGCCGGAACGCGCTAGCGTCCGGTTTCAAACCGTGGGCTAGCGCCCAACGGCTGATTTTAGGAGACTCCAATCTTGATACTGAACTTTCGTGGACCAGGTTCAAAAGGCTGACGATCAGGCATTCGGCAGAGTGAAAGTGCGAAGCGAGTCGCTTTGCACGGAGCGGCGGCCGGATGACTGTCGAGGCCTTTGGGTTCAGAGGAATATGAGCCGCTTGCTGATGTGCAAGCGGCTCAGGATGGCCAGATCCGATGGTGTTCCAAATCGGCTCTACGTAATCTTCTGACATTCATTGAGTTTGAAATTCAGCAGTTCGCCAGCAGTCGCGAATTTGATCTGATCCATAAAATCTTCGACGTTTCGAAGCTGTCGGCATCGTTCATCGACGAAGTAATACTTGTCCTTGTATTGGACGATCCGAAGAGCACCAGCGCCTCCCGGTTCTTTGGGAGGATATTTGAGGGACTCCTCGATCCAGGCCTGTACCAGTTCTGATCT
>CAMAVB010000471.1 GCA_945861465.1 Candidatus Kuenenia stuttgartensis | reverse complement strand
AAAAAGACTTCACCAAAATCTGTCATCATGATTTATCTGGTGGGCGGACCGCCTCATCAGGACATGTTTGACCTGAAGCCTGAAGCTCCCAGGGAAATTGCCGGTCCGTGGCGACCGATCGCCACGACGGTTCCCGGCATGGAAATCTGTGAAGCTTTTCCGAAACTTGCTGGCATCGCGGACAAGCTGACTATCATTCGCTCGCTCGTCGGCAATCAGGCTGATCATGACGCGGTGCAGGTCTTCAATGGCCGTGATCCCAAAAAGCCGAAACCGAGTGGCGGATGGCCACAGTTTGGTTCGATGGTCTCCCGAGTTGCCGGATCAGCCACGCCGACATCACCGCCGTATGTCAGTCTGTGCTATCCATGTACGCACGGCCCATACAATGAACCAGGGCCAGGCTTCCTTGGCACGGCTCAGGCTCCGTTTCGCCCCATGGGACCGACTAAAGAAGATATGGTTCTCAATGGCGTTTCGCTGGACCGCCTTGCCGATCGAAAGTCCCTGCTGCGGAGTGTCGATCAATTGCGGCGCGACGTTGATGCCACGATGACTATGACGGGCATGGACACATTCACCGAGCAGGCGATGGGACTTCTGACGTCGTCGCGGCTTGCGGAAGCACTTGATCTTTCCAAAGAAGACCCCAAGGTGGTCGAGCGCTATGGCAAAGGTGATCCGACCATTTTCATGGATGGCAATGGAGCACCGCGTGTGCCACAGAGCCTGCTTGTGGCACGCCGTTTAATCGAAGCGGGAGTCCGGGTCGTCACACTGAACTACAGCAAATGGGACTGGCACGGCGGACTCAATGCTGAGGGGCGTGCGAACAACTCGATCTTCGTGCGGGAACAGGAGGATTTTCCGGTGTTCGACCAGTGTGTGAGCGCGCTCATCGAAGATCTGCATCAACGCGGACTGGCCGACGACTGTGCTGTGGTGATCTGGGGCGAATTTGGCAGAACTCCAAAGATCAGTAACATTGTGGGCCGCGACCACTGGCCGCAGGTCAACTGTGCCTTGCTGGCCGGCGGAGGAATGCGGCATGGTCAAGTGATCGGCGCGACAGACCGCATTGCGGGCGAGGCGATTGCCAGGCCTGTCACCTTCGGTGAAGTGTACGCCACGCTGTTCCATCATCTGGGCATCAATGTGGATCGCACGACCATCGCCGACAATAACGGTCGCCCGCAGTATCTGGTCGAGGATGGCGGTAAAGTGATGCCGGAATTGGTGTAAGGAGCGTTCAGCGATCTACGGAATTGGTCTCGGTCGGCATTTAATCAAGGTGCATGGTACCCGTGAAGGTGCTCAAGACCGCCGCGAATTAGTTATGGACGTCTCACGCGCCAGAGATCGGGCGACCTCGCAGCATGGATAACAGCGTACATACACAGCTGCTCATCATTCACTTCGAACAAAACCAGATAGGGAAATTTCTTTACTTCTCGATACCGAATATGAGGGTCAATGAATGTATGCTTCTGCGGATCTGCAATGACAGGGGCAATCGAGTCGCGCACGGCTTCGCAAAAATGATGTCCCAGCCCCGGACTCCGACTCTCATACCACGCACCGGCGTCGGAGATGTCTACTGCAAACAGCGGATGAAACTGAACGTTCTTATCCATTTTGCTGAATGCTTACACGCTGCCACATTTCTGTCTCAGTCAAGCCGATGCCTGGGACTGTCAACATCTCATCACGTCGGCGGTTGGCTTCAGCCAAAACCGCTTTCAGTACTGATATCTGCTGCGATTCATCGCCCAGACTGTCCCAAAGCAATTCTACAAGACGCATCTTCTCTGCAGGCGGCAGGGCGAGAAGTTCAGTCGTGTCTATAGCCATTATAAATCTCCCTTGATCTCAGCGCGACGCAATTCGTCGTTCCGTGCATTCTACCATAGTGAATGACCAAGACAATCGTTTCAGCGGCAAGGCCGAGTTCAGACTTGCTTCGTACTCGGACTCAGCTTCGCGGTACTCGTACTCGATTGAACCCTCGACTACGCTCTCCGTTCGCTGGATCAACCGAGTGAGCATCGAGACAAATCGATGCAGCGACTTAGTCGATCGAAAGGAGATACACGTCAAGCTTTGAGTTCTTCAATCTTGTTCTTCCACGCCCCTGGATCGGTGAGATACCAGGCGATTGAGTCCGTCTTATCCGCAGCGGAATAGTGCACCTTCAGCAGATCAGAGAGCGTTGCCTTGCCCAGGTGTTTTTTCGTAAGCGTGAGTTCGGTGATCGCGTCGAGTGGAACGCAAACATCCGACCTGGGCAGGAACATGAAGAAGTGCAGGCATTTCCTCGTGAGCACCAGACCTCCGTTGCCGCGGAGCTGGAAGACGCCCGCAGACTCCACCCCGAAACTGTTGGCCTTCAGATCCTTCATGAGGACCTCGTCTTGTTCATACAAGGCGGCGATCCGATCCTCGAGGGGCCTCTTCATGACATGGAAGACGATTTTCGGTATCACTACGACGACGATCACGACGCCGAGGACTCCCAATACCACAAGGCCAATGATTGTCGTCGCTGTCATCTGTATTCCTCAAGGACCAGCCGAACGCGGCTCTCTGCGCACCCGCGAAGTCAACGCCTCAACAACTTATATCTCACGCGGTTGGCATTGACTCGTTTAACCGCGTGCCCAGTGGGCCACGTTTGTTCTATTTGAAATTTCGTATTTGAGATTTGAGATTTGAAATACAAAGCGCGGGGCGTTGCCCACGCGGTTAAACGATTGTGCCATCCTCAATCGCGTGAGGTATACACGCGACCTGCCGGGCCGGACGAAGAAAGGGTTGCATCCCAATTCCTGCGAGCCAGGGATCGCCATTCCCAGGCTTCGTCATTCCTTTTATTAGGACATCCTCCCGTAGAGCATGCGCATCTGGATTTTCTCGCTCAGCGCAGCACATTGCGAGAGGAAGATCGCGAGGGTGCATTTGCGTTTTACGTGCAAATTAAGGGATCTTTTCACTTTGGCCTACGGGCAGTGTAGGTTGCTCGAGATGATATCATCCCAAGGAGTGGGCATTGAATCAATCGAGGAGTGAAACCGCAGGGAGGCGGAGTGATGGGAG
>CAMAVB010000470.1 GCA_945861465.1 Candidatus Kuenenia stuttgartensis | reverse complement strand
GGCGGAGCGAGACGGCTACATTGGTCCTGGCAACGGCGAAACAGTTTACTCATTTCCTGATCGCGATCTTGCATGTCCACTGGCACGATAGAAATTCCTTTCGTCAATTCACGTCCCCCGGACTGGGCCAGCGGCTATGGTCAGGATCGGTACGGCTATTTCGCCGCATTCTCTGTCGCAACGGGGCCGCGGTATTGGGAGTTCATCACTCAGCGGATGCGGTGGATTCCTCCAGGGACGTTTAAGATGGGTGTGGCGGATGGAGAGACACCATCCTTCGGCAAGGAAACCCAACATCCCGTGACACTGAGTCGTGGTTTCTGGCTGGCGGATACTGCGTGTACTCAGGAGCTTTGGGAAGCCGTCATGGGTTCGAATCCCAGCAAGTTCAAAGACGCCAAAAGGATGCTTCGTCCTGTCGAGCAGGTGAGCTTTGATGATGTTTCCGAGTTTCTGGAGAAATTGAATCAGCGTGTCCCACACGGAATGTTGACGCTTCCGACGGAGGCGCAGTGGGAATACGCATGCCGTGCCGGGACGACGACGCCATTCAGCTTTGGTGAGACGATCAGCACTGACCAGGTAAATTTCGACGGCAATCATCCGTACGGCAATTCGCGGAAAGGCGAGTACCGTCAGGAAACGGTTGCGGTGAAATCATTGCCTGCGAATCGTTGGGGTTTGTACGAGATGCACGGCAATGTGTGGGAATGGTGTTCCGATCGGTATGCGGAGTATTCGCCAGAACCGCAGGTTGATCCCACTGGGCCTGCGACCGGCTCGAATCGCGTCATCCGCGGCGGCGGTTGGGGCAGCAGCGCTCGCCACGTGCGGTCTGCCTGTCGGCGCTGGAGCGCCCCGGGCTTTCGGGGCAGGGACCTGGGCTTCCGCCTCCTGAGTTCAGCCAGTCCGGACAGGAACCAGCGGCCGAACAAGTGAGTTGCTTCTCGTACGAAGCCGAGGGCACGAGGCCGTCGAGAAGCAACGAACGCAGTGAGGCTCGAAATTTTTTTGTCTTCACGTGAGCCGCTGAAGCGGAAGCAAAGCAGCGAAAGGGCAGATAGATGCCCAGCATCCTTATGGTCCAGATACTCCATTCCCCAATGCCTCGGAACCACGGCAGATTGCTCTCGGGAGTTCGGCAGCCAATGAAACGTCCGTAGGTCAGTCGAACGAAGACTTCCCTTGCACCGAGTCTTCCACTGGTGTCCCGTACCCAGGTGTGTTTCGTCATCACCTGGAATAGTCCTGAAACCTGGTAGAGCCAGATGCCAGGAATTACCACTGCAGGAATCCTGTCCATCCGCGGCTTTCCCGACAGATTCCCGTGGGATGTGTGATGGACGAATGTCGTCTGGAACGCACGAAGTGAACCTGTCGTCAAGAGCCACGACACAGTCAGCATCGGCCAGAATACTGGTCCAGCTCCGAATTCTGACGAATCCGGCTCCACCTCATTGCGACCCGCGCGAGGTATGATAGGGACCGGCGCAGAAATAACTGTCGTCTTTTGGACGTGGGGCACGTTTATAACGTGCCCGGCACGATGGAATCGTGCCCCACTTATTTCTGTCTCAGTCCCAGGCGGGTAAGATGGGTCGATTTTCCGCGCCGAAGCGGATGCCGTATTGCAGGCCAGGCTCCGACGGGACGCTGGATTCGCTGGCCGCAGCTGCGCATTCAACGACCTGGCTGTTATACTCCGCGCAGCCGAAAACGAGCCCGGCGAGCGGAGAGGCGTGAGTCGAATGGCATTTGATTTCTTTTATCAGCCGGAACGCATTAGCGGTCTGTTGATTTAGTGATTATTGTGGCTCAAAGTCATACTAACCCGAAGCGCCAGCGAGGAATTCAGCCGTTTCTGCCTCGCTGGCGCTTCGGGTTGGTATTAAATCAACAGACCGCTAGCGTCCGGTTCACTGAGAATTTCCTTGAAAACCGGGTGCTAACGCACTGCGGCTGATACAAATTGGGGCCATTCATTGTGCGGGCCTCTTTGCACGGAATTTGTCGATCCATGATCAGAATCGCGACACGAAAAAGTGCGCTTGCACTCTGGCAGGCTCATTATCTGGCGGATCGGCTGCGGCGTCTGCCTGCAGCGCCTGAGGTGGCACTGGTGCCGATCGTTACGGCAGGCGACACCAATCAATCCGATGCCCTGCGGCAATTTGGCGGCACGGGCGTCTTCACCCGCGAAGTCCAGATTGCAGTGCTGGATCAGCGTGCTGATATTGCCGTACACAGTCTCAAAGATCTGCCCACGCAATCGAACGACGGTTTGGTCCTTGCCGCTGTGCCGGAACGCGAACTACGCTGCGATGCCTTACTGCTGCCGCTGAACGTCGATGCCATTCAGAGTCTCGACGACATTCCGAAAGGCGCAAAAATCGGTACGGGGAGTCCTCGACGGCAGGCTCAGTTGCTGTATCTGCGGCCGGATCTGAAGTTGTGTGAGATCCGCGGCAACGTGGATACACGCATTCGAAAGCTCGACGAGGGTCTGTTCGACGCGATCATTCTGGCAGAAGCCGGGCTGCGGAGGCTGGAACTTGCTGATCGCATCTCACTGTTGCTCGAACCACCCGCCGTCTATCCGGCCGTCGGCCAGGGCGCATTGGGAATCGAATGCCGCAATTCCGATGAGACCACTCGCGCGCTGCTTCAGCAAATCACGTGCAACACATCTCTGGCCGAGATTCTGGCCGAGCGGTCTCTGCTCCGAACACTCCGTGCCGGCTGCCATGCTCCGCTCGGCACATGGAGTTCGGTCGCAGGTGACCGACTCACACTGACCGGTGTGCTGTTGAGCGTCGATGGCACGACACGTCTGGAACAGACGGCTTCGGGACCGGTTGACAGTGCGGATCAGATTGGCGTGCTGGTCGCCGAACAACTGTTGTCCAGCGGTGCTGCGAGACTACTTTCCGCAAGCAACTCCCAGTGAATCTCCGGCTGACCTGTCTGCTTCAGAAACGAGTTGATTCGTGAAAACGGCCGACTGCCGAAGAAGCCTCGATAGGCTGACAGCGGCGAAGGATGGGGACTCTCGATTATCAGGTGACGCTCGGCAAGCGTGCCTGCGATTTCCTGAGCCGGCTTGCCCCAGAGTACAAACGCGACATGCGGCTGCTGGTTGATCGCCTGAATCATGTTCGATGTAAATTCTTCCCAGCCCTTGCCGCGATGCGAATGCGCCTGATGCGCGCGCACCGTGAGGACGGTGTTCAGCAGCAACACGCCCTG
>CAMAVB010000469.1 GCA_945861465.1 Candidatus Kuenenia stuttgartensis | reverse complement strand
TCACATCGAACGATTTGAGCAGCAGCATCGGAAATTGAAAGCGGGTGACGTCGTCCTGTTTCGCAGCGACTATTCGGACAGGTATTATCGTCCGTTTCCGGAGGGTCAGCGCTACATCGCCGATGTCGTGGATCGCAAATCACCGGGCTATCCGGATCCCAATCCGGATACGATGGAATTCCTGGCAACGCGCGGGGTGATGACACTTGGCACAGACAGCGCGAGCATGGGGCCGATGCCAAATCTGGCTGAGCCCACGCATTATGCCGGCCTGCGGCATGGGATGATCTGGACTGAGGGAGCCACGAATCTTGGCCTGCTGCCTGCGACAGGCGCGTTTTACTGCATGCTGGGTCCGAAACATGCCGCCGGCCCGTATTCCGAAACGCGTGCGTTCGCGGTTGTCGGCGGAGAACTTCCGGCGAGACTAATTGAGTCCGCCCGCAACAAGCGAGCCATCGATCTGTCGCCGACGCTGGCAATGAATCTTCCCGTAACGAACCCCGGTTCGCTCGCTGGACGTCATCGCCAAGTCTATGTGAAAGTTGATTTCCTGTACTCCCCGGACCTCGACATGTGGCATCACACGCACCTGATGGACGCGACGGCAGGCACTCATCTGATAACGCCATCGTTTGCCCTTCCGCCGGAAGGTGCGGCGGTCGAGTATTCTCCGGAGGTTCGTGGTTGGCTGGCAGAGTATGAATCACGATACGGCCAGCGCCGTTTCAGTTCGCGGACGACAGACAAGGTGCCTCTCGACTGGACCTGCGGCATTGCGCGAGTTGTCGATGTGCGAAGTCTTGTCGGCACGACGGAGAAATCTGCATGGCCGGCATCACCCGAGATTACCGTGTCATTGCTTCAGGCTGATGAAACGGCGCACGGAGAATTCGAACGTGACCAGATCATGCTGTTTCATACCGGACACCTCGATCAACACTTCAAGCCAGCTCCGGATGACAAAGGTGTCTGGCAGGAACCGCTTGCGGGAAAGTCTGAAGGCTGGCCTGCACCCGGCCCGGACGCGATCAACTATCTGCACAGCAAAGGCATCCGCTGCATCGCCACGGATGCCCCGGATCTCGGCGGAGCCGATCCACGCCGCGCTGTGTTGACTTACTGGGCTCTCGGTGGCCACGATATGGTCGGCGTTGAATTTCTGAACAACGTCGGCAGCGTTCCAAAGAACGCTTACTTCCTGTTTGCTCCCACTCGGATTCGCGACTGCCACACCAGCCCGGGGCGCGCGATTGTGCTGTATTGACTACTTTTCCAGATACTGTTTTAGCCGATCAAAAGCTTGGCTCCAGGCATTGCGCAGTCCGTCTGCCTCGGGGCGGTTCTGAATCCGCTGGTGCATCAGGGTCAGTCCAGACTTGCCTTTTCCCTTATCAGCGATCGTGACATCCACCAGCGTTGGTGCTTCGGCGTCGGCATGATTGAAGATGAAACGAAGGTCCTTGTTGACGCGAACGCGCAGGTACTCTCCCGAATTCCCATCACCGTCGTGCCATTTTCCGCCGTCCGTGAGGTCAACCTTCACTTTGGGACCGAACCACTCAGCCAGTGCCCCGGCATCAGTCCACGCAGCGTAGACATCGGCAACCGGTGCGGCAATCGTCTTGGTTGAGCAGATGTTATACCCCTCGGCACGTCCGTCTTTCTTGTTCACCACTTTGTGGGCGCGCTCGTATTCAACCCAGATCGTGGTAGCCCACCAGATATCGGTACTGGTAGCACCGGTCGATTCCGTAATCCAGGCCACGGCATCACGTCGTTTCTGGTTCAACTCAGGCTTCGCGTCCAGCGCCGCAAACCACTCTTTCAGCCCTTTGCCGGTTGCTTTCTTGCAGGCGGCTTCGGTCACCGGAAAATCGGACTTGTATTCGACGAGCATGACATAGATTCCTGTGATACTTCACTTGTTGGAAAGTGTGACGTGATCCATTGATTCCGGATCAACACGTAACCCTAAGGTTACCTATTGGCGGTTTGCAAAGTCAATGGGACGAACAAGATTTTCTACCTTTGAGCCAACACGAGTATCTGTACTTCTGTCCATATCGCGTGGACTTACACCTCACGCAGCCACGAAGGATACATTTTCGAGATTCTGGAGAGCGACAGGTCCGGCTGGGCGTTCAAGCTGGGCTGTTGCTTATTTCCGTGCGATTCATTCGGTTGTCTCCCTGAGTCGCATGAAATGGACAACCGAATTGGGAAAACCGAATGAACAAAATAGCCGGAAACACTGGGTCGAAATTGAGGTGCTGAGATGTAGCCGGATTCGTGAGAATTCGGGCAGTAGATCGGCCTGCGTCCTAATTCTCACGAATCCTGCTACAACTCAACTTAAGGCGAGCGGGGGATGTCAATCCCCTGATGTTGCAGTTAAAACGCCGAGAATCAGGGCACGTACGTACCCCGCTCGCCAGTCGGATTTCTTAAGTCCGCGCTCGACGGAGCCACGCTCCGAGGGTGGCGTAAATTGGGTTTCGGTCGAAGCCCGCGCCAAGACAAAATGCGGCTACCTTCCGGCGGGAGCTTCACGGGTCGCTTTGTTCGTGCGTCCGAGCCCATCAAAAAAGACCATTTCCGTGGAAGTCATAGCTTTGACTGTAAACAAATGACTGGTTCCTACACGCCCTGGGTCTGTCGATGTCCCGAGGTTGGTGAGAATTTGCCCCTGACGCACTTCCCAGGAACCACTGGAGATCGGTGCCTCCACAAAGACGCGACGAAACAATTGCAGTTCTTCGTGCACACGGAAAGAAGCGAACGTGCCATTGTCGCGAAATCTGATGTGCAGGAATCCCAACTGATCGGGAATTCGCCATACACCCGGAAGCACTTTGGAGATCTGTTCATCTGATGGTGAAGCTGCAGTCGCCGCAGGCTGAGTTTTGCGTGGTGCTGCCGGTTTCTTTTCTGGTTCCGCCGATGCCGCGCGTCGCTGCAGCACCATTAACATGGCACCGGAGCCTTTGGGAGCACTCAATTCGGCTGGCCGCGTTTCGGTGAAGGTGTCACCGAAGCAGACGATCAGTTGTCCATTGTCAAATCGATAAATGCCCCGGCTGACTTCAGGTGCATCGGAAGATTTGATATCGATGGTGCTCGGGTAGCTGGTCGGGTCAATGCTGATCGTGCGAGCGTGACGCTGGCCTGTATGAACATCAACAAACAACATGGAATTGTCTACGACCTCTAGTCGACCGCCTGAAGGCAACACGTCCGCAATCCGTTCGGCAGGAATCACCTT
>CAMAVB010000468.1 GCA_945861465.1 Candidatus Kuenenia stuttgartensis | reverse complement strand
GCATGGTCTTCAATCAGAGCGGTACAGTTTTCGACCCAATCACCTGTGTTGCAGTACATCAGTCCGTCAACATTGAGCTGTTGAGGAGCGTGGATATGACCGCAGATCACACCGTGACATCCTCGGAGTCGCGCATGCTGCACGATATGATTCCGAAAGCGGCTGACGTGACGCCGCACGAAACTGAGTCGGTCCTTAGCCCGGGCCACAAGTGAAAATCTGCCATGCATTGCGACAGATGTGCAGCGGCTCCAGATGGCGTTCGCGCGCAGCATGACATCGTACGACAAGCTCAGAAGGCCGACGGTCAGAATCGACGATTTTTCCTAGTCATCAAACTGATCGCCGTGAAGGACGAGAAATCTGCGACCGTCCGCCATATGATGATATTCCTCTGCCACATCGACCATTCCGGACCGGTCAAAGAATCTCTGCATCACGGGATCCCGCAGAAAGTTGTCGTGGTTGCCGATTGCGAGACGGATCTATGGGGCGTAAAGTCTCGCATTGTCGCGTTCATGAACTAACACAAGTGGTCGCCCTTCAAATAGGAAACTTTCATCCTGACCAACAACTTAATCGGAACTTCACAATTGCACGAAAGACTTCGCGCCGTACAACTTGTGCCATCGTCCATTTTCTTAACAAATGGTCGTTCGAAGTGATTTCTATGGAGAATCTGAATATGGTCATCCGCAAACGTGGTTTCACACTCATCGAACTGCTCGTCGTGATCGCGATCATTGCCATTTTGATTGCCCTCCTGCTGCCTGCCGTGCAGCAGGCCCGCGAAGCCGCTCGCAGAACACAGTGCAAGAATAATTTAAAGCAACTCGGCCTTGCCATGCACAATTATCATGACACAACCAACGTGTTCCCCTTTGGGTTTGATGCTCGCGAAACACTTTGGTCAGCCATGATTTTGCCCCAGATTGAGCAGACGAACCTCTACAACACGCTTGTCTGGCAGGAAGGCACGATTGGCAACTGGAACCACCCCGGTGGCCCGAACACCAAAGCGTGTACCACAATCGTGGATGGGTTTCGTTGTCCATCAATGCCTCTGAGTCCACGTGACAATGAAGATATTCCTGGCCGCGTCCCGGTCAGTTATCGTGCTTCCGCAGGCTCCATGATTTCCTCGGATGATGCATCCACCCGCCCCGCAGGATTCAATACGGCGGCGTTCAAATCACTTGAAGAGAACAACCTCGATGGGATGTTCTATGGATGCAGCAATATCAAGATGCGAGACATCACCGACGGAACGTCCAACACCATCCTGATCGGTGAGTCAAGAACGTCTATCTATGTAAAAGACAATCAGCAGATGGATTACTGGCAGTTCGGATCACCTCAAACCGGAGGCTGGAACCTGAACGGAACTGGTGGCACAGAGTATTCTGAAGGGCTTGGATCCTGCGTCGTGAAGCCGAACGCAAACCTTGATCTGACTCTCAGTGGCGTGCTGATGGAAATGGCATTCGGCAGCTATCATATTGGCGGAGCCCAATACACACTGTGCGATGGATCTGTCCGGTTCATCTCCGAGAATGTCGATCTCAATCTCTACCGATCCCTTGGGACACGTGCAGGTGGCGAAGTGGTCGGCGAGTACTAATTGGTCGAATTTTCCAATATATACTCCGCGCGGCCACCAGTTGAGTGTAGCCGGATTCGTCAGAATTTGGAGCCACGTATTATTCATGGTCGAATTCTGACGAATCCGGCTACAACAGAATCTACTTTTGAAACGGCTCTCGGAACAGAAACGCAGATCACATGATGACTTTCAGAACTCAACATCGACTAATAGTGACCATTGCGCTGCTGCTTGCGATCGGATGCAGTGCGACGAACGAAATTGAGTACGGAAAAGTCAACCTGGTCTCAGTGAGCGGCAATGTGATGCTGGACGGGAAGCCGCTGGCCGCTGCCGTGATAACTTTCGAAGATCCCGAAACGGGCACTTTCTCCTTCGCTCGAACAGACTCCTCGGGCGACTACACATTGCAGTTTGACAGTCAGGAAAACGGTGTGATCCCCGGGAAGAAGGTCGTTGAGGTCAGCACTGTCCGCAATGTTCTCGGGCTTGCCGGCGAAGACGGAGAGGAGGAGGGGGAACAGTCCAGCGAAGAAGGAGATTCATCCAGTGAAGAAGGTGATGAACCCGCTGCGCAACCAGGGAAAAGCGAAGCCGTTCCTGCATGCTATAATAAAGATTCAAAGCTGACCATCGAAGTATCGTCTTCGACAAGGACGTTTAACTTTGACTTAAAGTCGGACTGCTCCACAACCGGCGCACTGAACTGAATTCGGGCGATCATGCAGTCGGACGGGTTCTGAGTGATCTTCAGATTCGACGGGAATCTGCGCGCAAGCGAATCCATCTGTTTTCCGGTGAGAAAGTGCTATCCTGGCCGGTCACCGCACTCGAACAGACCAAATGGCGACGAAAATTCCACACGTCCCTCAATATCCTCAAGTGCCCTGGGTATCAGTTCAAATGCCATCCAGGCTTTGCCTTTGCCGAATGGTGATTCCAGTCGCTGAGCCAACTCCGGGCAAAAGCCGAATCGTCGATAGAACTCTGGATGACCAAGCACCACGGCGATGCGGTGACCGTGTGCTCGGCAGGCGACCAGTCCCACAGACAGGAGTTTGCTTCCTATCCTTTGTCGCTGGAATCCCGGCGACACAGCCATCGGTCCGAGCGCAATTGCATCGACGCTTCCAGTTGCTGTGCTGATTTTTGCACGACTGAAGAGAACGTAACCAGCGACCTGCCCATCAATCTCTGCGACTAGTGAAACGGTCACGAAACCACCGGCCCGCAATTCATCAACGAGTCTTGCTTCAGTGTCACCACCAAACGCCGCCTGATTAACGACGTAAATGGCATCTCGATCTGAAGTCAGCTCACGTCGAATCAAGACAGTCATACCTATTTCCCGGACGAAAAATGGGGTGCGGGTACACTGGAGTTTGCCAATTGTCAAAACGAATTCCCTGCTTGTAACGAACCAGTCTCAACAAAAAGACGTCCTCCCGTATTATGCAGGTATTGACACAGATTCGCGAGCGAGACAGGAAGATGCCACGGCGGGAGACGCTGCCTCGTCATCAGGCTCTACGGCATCATCACCGAGCCACATGAGTTGCAGGCGGCCCGCATGGTCTTCAATCAGAGCGGTACAGTTTTCGACCCAATCACCTGTGTTGCAGTACATCAGTCCGTCAACATTGAGCTGTTGAGGAGCGTGGATATGACCGCAGATCACACCGTGACATCCTCGGAGTCGCGCATGCTGCACGATATG
>CAMAVB010000467.1 GCA_945861465.1 Candidatus Kuenenia stuttgartensis | reverse complement strand
AAAGTACTGATCGTGCTGGACCAGTTCGAGCAATGGCTGCACGCGAAGAAGGAAGAGCAGAACACTGAGCTGGTGCAAGCTCTGCGGCAGTGTGATGGTGGCCGAGTGCAGTGCATCGTGATGGTGCGGGATGACTTCTGGATGGCTGTCAGTCGATTCGGGATGAAACTGGAAGTTGATTTCGTACCCGGTAACAACATGGCGCTCGCTGACCTTTTCGATCTCGACCACGCACGGAGGGTTTTGGCCGCATTCGGTCGGGCGTTCGGCAAACTTCCGGAGAAAATCAGCGAAACCACGAACGAACAGAAAGACTTTCTGAATCAATCGGTGGCCGGTCTGGCGGAGGAAGGCAAAGTCATTTGTGTCCGTTTGGCCCTGTTCGCCGAGATGATGAGGGGGAAGGCGTGGACGCCGACGACACTGAAAGAAGTCGGCGGAATCAAGGGTGTCGGCGTGACCTTTCTTGAGGAGACATTCAGCTCACAAACTGCTGTGCCCCGGCATCGTCTGCACCAGCAGGCCGCCCGTGCGGTCCTGAAAGCCCTGATGCCCGAATCCGGTATGGATATCAAGGGCGAAATGAAATCCCGTGACGAACTGCTGGCAGCATCCGGCTATGCCAACCGTCCCAAAGACGTCGAAGATCTGATCCGCATCCTCGACAGCGAAATCCGCCTCATCACCCCAACCGATCCGGAAGGGCAGCAGCAAGGCGAGCGGCAGGGCGTCAGCCCTCCGAGTACGTCCCTGCAATACTACCAACTCACCCACGACTACCTCGTCCCATCCCTCCGCGACTGGCTCACCCGCAAGCAACGCGAAACCCGCCGTGGCCGGGCCGAATTAAAACTGGAAGAACGGTCAGCTACCTGGAGTGCGAAGCGGGAGAATAAGCAACTGCCGACTGTCACAGAATGGCTCAGCATTCGCGTGCTGACGAACAGAAAACCCTGGACGGAGTCTCAACGGGCCATGATGCGAAAAGCGGCTCGGGTCCACGGGACAATATGTGGTGGGGTGTTACTGACCGTGCTGCTGGCGGGTGTGGGAATCCAGCAGTGGACCTCGGCAGTACGAGAAACGAACCTCCGGCAGCAGACAGCAACTGCAGCCGAGGCCATGCAAAATAACCTGGGGCCAAGTGTGCCGTTCAACCTGGAAAAACTCAGGACTTTTCCCGAGCAACTGGTCGTTCCCGAACTGCAGAAACGCTTTTCCGCTACCACAAATGCTCGTCACAAACTGTCACTGGCATTTGCCCTGGCCGGTTACGCGGAGCTGGATGCTGATTATCTGACATCGCGGATTGACGAAATCGACGAAATGAATACACGCAACTATGTCACGGCGCTGCAGGCCAATCCTGAGGCTGCTCTGGCAGCTTTGAAAGCCGAGGCATTGAAGTGTACCGACAAGCCCCTCTGGCGTCGCAAGGCCAAACTGTCGTTCGCGGCACTTGGTCTGGGAGATACGGAACTGGCTCTTGATATGTGTGCCTTCAAGAACCGGCCCGACCCGGAACAGCGGACGATCTTCCTTGATGAGTGTCCCCGCTGGCAGCTGGATCCCAAAGCTGTGCTCCCTGCCGTGAAGAACAGCGACAGCCCGGCATTACGTTCAGGGATCTGCCTCGGTGTCGGCCAGATCTCCGTTGAAAAGATCATCGACGCTGACAAAGATGCATGGAAGCTGTTCGCCTCGCAGTGGTTCGTGGAGCACGGCGATACCACGACACACAGTGCCGCAGGGTGGCTCCTGCGGCACTGGAAGTTACCGCTTCCTGAGATCCCAAACGCATACGAAATCACGCCGCAGCGGGACTGGTTTGTCGTGAAAACCAGTGGAGCCACCATGTTGCGCATCCGTGCGGAACCTCCAGCCCCTGCTGCCGTGATTCCTGATCCTGTCGAAAAGTATCGGCAAAGGTTAGCGGCGCTGGAGACGTCAGCGGCTGCAGAACTGGACAAACCCGAGATTCGCACGGAACGGGCGGTCGCGCACTTTCAAACAGGAAACATGGACCGTGCTCTGGAAGATCTCACCTTCCTCATGGAACACGAACCCGGTGCAGCGTTGCCGACCGTCCTGATGTATCGAACCCTGACGCTGGCACGCATGGGCAGAGCGGACGATGCAAGACAGTCGCTTGCCAGGTATCGGGAACAGGATGTTTCCGCGTGGTACGGGCCTTACTTGGAGATTCTGGTTCCCGCATGGCTGGGGGACATCCCTGAGGCATCGAGAAAACTGGAAAAGGCGAGCAGCGATACCTCCGCAGATCAGAACACGATGACGATGTACAACCTTGCGCGTGCTGCCGCCCGTTGCGCACAGGCCACTTCAGGGAAGGACGCTGACCAGTCGCAGCAGTTTGCGAATCGTGCCATCGAACTTCTCGATGGAGCCGTATCGCGTGGCTACAAGAACGCGAAAGAAGCCCGAGAAGATCCTGACTTTGCGATCCTGCATAGCGACCCGAAGTTTGCCTCCGTTTTGACAGAGATGGACGGAGCAGAGAAGCAGGGGAAAGTCCACAGCGAGTTCTGGGTGGGTGACCGAGAAGTGTCGCGTGGGCAGTTCGAACAGTTCATGAACGACTCAGACCCCTCTGCTGAAAAACCTGCAGATTGGACAGGTGTTGCCGCAGATGCAAGTCCGACAGTGGACCATCCCGCTCAGCGCGTGAGTTGGTATGATGCGGTGATGTACTGCAACTGGCTGAGCCTGCGTGAGGGGTTGCAACCGTGTTATGAGCGAACAGGCACCAAGGAAAAGCTCCGCTCCGATGGACCTGAATATGACGCATGGCAACTGATTCCGAGATCAACCGGCTATCGCCTCTTGCATGAGGCGGAGTGGGAATATGCGTGTCGTGCCGGGACAACGACGGAGTATTCGAGTGGCAATGACGAAACGTTACTGGTGGATTATTGCCAGATGTCTCCCTCGAAGCGGACGGCGGTGTGCGGTGAGAAGTTACCGAATGCCTGGGGCCTGCATGACGCTCGTGGAAACGTGAGGGATTGGTGCTGGGAAAGATTTGACGAAGGAAATACTTCCCGTGTTACGCATGGGGGCTCGTTCCTCGATACTTCGCTTTACGCTGGCCCAGCAGCCCGCCTCTACAACCAACCGGACGACCGGCTCCACTACATTGGTTTCCGTGTTGGGAGGACTTTACAGCCTGTCCCCCTTACTGCCTTACCACCCGCCGAAGGCGGGTCGAAATTTGAAAACTGACATGATGAATTCGACATGATTGGAAAAAGCCAGTGGCCGGTCGAAAAAGAGATGAAGAACCGGTTGTGATTACGAAGACGTACGAC
>CAMAVB010000466.1 GCA_945861465.1 Candidatus Kuenenia stuttgartensis | reverse complement strand
TATTTCTGCGAACGGAGTGGTGTCCAGAGAATGGCGAGTATGGACTGCGATTGAGCCTGCAGGACTCGCGGATTCAAGCCTGGGGCAAGTGAGTCCGCGAATGCGGTCGAACGCCGCCCCAGGGAAATCCGAATGGAATCATGGACCCTGAAAGGGTCGCTGAATTGCCATTTCCGATGCCCCTTCAGAGCATTTGATCGTGGGTCGATTGATTCCTGAGGCGGTGCCGCAGGCTGATTTCCTCCGCCCCGATTGAGGCGAAACGCAGTCGTCACTCTCTTTATTCAGTCTGCCCGAGCGCGCTCAACGATGCGACGCTCATTCGATTCCCGACCACCGGATCTTTCCTTGCGCACTTCATTTGTCGATGAACCCAAAAACGTGGACTCGGAGGGCTGACGCCCTGCCGCTCGCCGGAAAACAGCATCACCACCTAAATGCCCGTGCCAAATGCCCGTGCCAGACACCGTACATGCCCCCGTGTTTTTCTATGTGATTCAGCGTCTGGCAAACTGACGCGCATCTCGGAGTTGATAACCGCGGGAATGGAAGTCAGGAATACTTCGACCTTCGACATTCCTTGTTCCGTGTTCGATATTTAACGAGGCAAATATCAAATATCGAATGTTGAACAAGGAACTCCGAATCATGAACGGAAGTCCGTCACGCCACAAATTATCTGGACAGCGGATGATGGGAACTCGGAGGTCGGTGCCATACTCCTTCCCGCACGCTGACGGAGTGCGGAATCTTGTTGGTGAACAGAATCCGGACGTACACCGATGGAATCAGGTGCGTCGTCACTTTTTCCGCTGCCGCCATTACTCCGCAGAAAACCACACTCAGGAGGACCGCTCTGCGCCAGCGGCCCCTGATCCATGCGTTCGCGCAGGAGTAAATAGCGATCACGGCAAAAACACTGAGCGGCGGGAGTGCCATGGCGAGCAAAGGAATCGCGCGTTCTCCAGCAGCCCACAATTCGGCAAAACGTCGCCAGGATCGCAATGTCAGGATGACGCATCCGCTGGAAACCATCACTGCCGGAAGCAAATAAAGCCAGAAAAACGTTGCCGGAATGATTCCCCAGCGAAACCTGCGTGTTGGCGGCACGCTGTTTTGAGTGGCGGTTAACGTCGGTGGTTGATAGGGGTTATCATTCATCGCGCGTTCCGGGATCAACCTGTCCGTGAGTGCTTGGTGACTGTCGTTTCAATCGTTTAACGGCAAGCCGCAGGCGTCGTTGCGAAGTTTCGCCTACGCCTGCGGCTCGCCGTTAAACGAAAATGCAGACACTGATGACTAAAACGATCGTACCCCCTTGCCGTCAGGGCTATACGCAACAGGATGAGCCACGCGAGTGACAGTTACTTCTTCTTCGTTGGCCGGTACTGATGCGTGGCGTTGCCGAATACGGATTCAGCGGCTTCCATGATTGTTTCGGACAGAGTTGGATGAGCATGAATTGAATCAGCAAGATCGCGTGCCGTCGCGCCCATTTCGATGGCAAGTACCGCTTCTGCAATCATTTCACCCGCCCCCGGACCGACGATGCCGATACCGAGGACTCGCTGCTTGACTGGTTCGATGATGATTTTTGTCAGGCCTTCGGTACGTGCGAGAGTTTGAGCTCGACCAGATGCCGCCCACGGGAAACGATGCACCGTGACTTCTTTTCCCTGAGCTTTGGCTTCGGCCTCAGTGATGCCGGCCCAAGCCAGTTCCGGGTCAGTGAACACCACCGCCGGGATAGCGATGTTGTCGAATTCGACAGGTTCGCCCAGCAAAGTCTCCGCCGCGATTTTTGCTTCGCGCGTGGCCTTATGGGCCAGCATGGGTTCGCCGGCGACATCTCCGATCGCCATCAGTTTCGGGTCGGCAGTTCGCTGATTTTTGTCAATCCTGATGAAGCCTTTTTCGTCGATCTGAACTTTGGTCTTTTCCAGTCCGAAACCGCGGCTGTTCGGACGGCGTCCAACAGACACGAGGACTCGATCAAAGGTCTGTTGCGGTGCGACGCCTTCGCCTTCCAGACTCGCCACAATCCCTGCCGCAGTCGGTTCCAGTTTGGCGACCTTAGTGTTCAGGTGAATGGCTGTGAACTGATGAGCCAGTCTCTTCTGCAATGGCGTGACGAGGTCACGATCGGCTCCCGGCAACAGACCATTGGTCATTTCCACGACAGTAACCTGCGTGCCCAGTGCCGCATAAACGGAACCCATCTCCAGTCCGATATAGCCTCCACCGATGACCAGCAAGCGTTGCGGAATATCCTTGAGTTCCAATGCACCGGTGGAATCCATGATGCGGTCATCACCGAGTGCAAACATTGGTGGCATGGCTGGCTGGGAACCAGTCGCGACGATGCAGTGATCGTACGAAAGAGTTCTCGTCGTGCCTTCGGCCGTTTTCACTTCGAGCGTGTCTGAATTGAGGAATGTGCCGCGCCCCTTCAACAGCTCGACACCGCGGGCTTTGCAGAGACTTTCAATGCCGCCTGACAGATTGCCGACGACCTTGTTCTTAAACGTGCGAAGCTTATCGAGATCAATTGTGGGTTTTGAAAATGTGACACCGCATTCTTCCGCTTCCGCCGCTTCATTGATCAGCTTGGCAACATGCAGCAGTGCTTTCGACGGAATACAGCCGCGATTGAGGCACACGCCGCCAGGTTTTACGCCTTCATCGATCAGCACGACCTTCATCCCATGATCCGCCGCCGCAAACGCTGCCGGATACCCACCCGGACCACCACCCAGAACCACCAATTGAACGTGTTGATCAGCCATTGAAACCAGGTACTCCGAAACTGTAATGTCAGCAAATTGCGTGCTGTGCGCTTTGTCCATGATTCGCGGGATCGTATGGCGAACGCCATTCCGCATTCGCCACACGCGAACTGTAGTGCAGATGCGTCAGATTATCAAAAGCAACGCGATATGCCGCTACGTAGGGTGGGACCAGCGAAGCGCAGGCCCACCATAGGATTGAAAACTGGTTGCCGGGCGCGGCTTACCGGCTGCTGGTAGGATCCTGCTTTCTTAAACGCCCAGGAGTCGCCAGAATGCGAAATGAACAGTCCTGTACAATTGCACTCATCCCGCGTCGGAGACACGGGTCACAATCCTCGTCCAGGCTACGGCTTCACCATTGGCAGATGCAGATCAACCTTGTCGTGCATCGTATACAGTCGCCAGTGGTGACCGTCATGCACAAGCTGGCCGCTGGATTTGTTCTCACTGGTTGGACGCAGGGGGCCGCGGACGTCTTTCGTCCAGTGGACCAGGTCCTGCGATGTCGCAAGATAAGTACACCATTGCCGAGGTTTCTCCGGGGAACC
>CAMAVB010000465.1 GCA_945861465.1 Candidatus Kuenenia stuttgartensis | reverse complement strand
TCAATGCGAACACAGGCGTGCCATTTGGGAGCAACGTCGCCTTTTGGTGTGAAGCCAGCTCGACGGTAACTGATGGAGTACCCTTCGAAGCGAATCGGGTGTCGGCGGCAATCGCGGACGTTCTCCTGAGTTCTGAACGGATGATGGCCTTCGGTACACAGGAGAAGAAACCAGTTTTGGTATCGAATGTATTGCATGTTCGCAAGTCCTCGTGCCTTGCGACGGGCTCGCTGGCGTTCGGAAATGTCGATGCCGTATTTCGCCACGAGCTTTCGATCGATGTCTTCCGGATTCTTTGAGCCTGGGATTCGGCCGGTCGTGTACCACCAATACCCGTGTCGCAGGTAGGAAACCGCAACCTGCTGAACAAGTCCTTCCGGGGTAGTGGCGATACATCGATACTTCATAGGGACCAAATCAACCACAGCAACGTTGTCGCTGGCAAGAGAAAAATTCATGGGCACGTTGAATGGCTATCGTACCGCGATAAAACGAACGAGTTCCCGCCACGCAGTGTGGAGCCACAATGGTAGTCGCAAAAATCCCGCGTCAAAGTGTGTGGGGTTGTTTGCGGCCAACCCCACGAAGCCGGTTCATATCTCAAATCCCTGAGCAGGATGCAGGAAGCGACGATTGCCGAACGAGAACCAAGCTCGACATCGCTTTCGAAAGGGCGGGACGCACTGCTTTCGTCAGTGCACCCGCCCAATTCATAGTGCCCACACCTGCAGAACCTTCGCATCGAAACCGCCGGACTGTAGAAACACTCCGGGCGTTCGTCGTCGGTCTGCCGCCAAAAGAGGTCACTCTCCCGAGTCACCACCGTCGGCCGCATGCTGCCTGCCAGGGACAAAGACGCACCATCGCTGGTGCGACCATTGCAAATCTCCAGACAGGGCCGGCAACTACGTTGCCTGTCGCCCCTCAGCCCTTTCGTTGCCGTTGAATCGGGTCATCACTCCCAAAACGGACGGGACGCGACTGCCTTGCCGCGACACGAACAACCGCCATGGTAAGGCGGGTTCCTGTTTCAGACCTTCGTCTGAATCACCGCACATGCTTCCGCATGTCTTCTACTCAGGCCACTCTCCCTCACTGCGGCACACACCGCCTGCAATCGCAGACAGATACCTGATGACAAATCAGGTCGCCGGAAGTGCCAACTTCCGGATGCCACAGTGATTCCCGCGTTAGTATCGACCTTTGAATCCAGGGTCACGTTGCTAGAACGAGTTACCGTTCGATCCGCACAGGTATGTGCCGTCTTCCGACCGGCCACACTTTCTCGACTGGCATGTCAGTCATGCTGAATGCCGTCCGAATTTCCTCGTACGAAAGCAGAAGCTCCGAGTACCGATCCTGAACAGACTTTCGCGATTCGGCACCGTCTCCCTGAACTCTCACTGGCAAGCTCTTTCATTCGTAGTTGATTGAGCCTTTCATGGTTGAGCTTTTCACCGCCGGTCGTTTGAACCGGTCGCCGGAATGGTCGTTCCGGTGCCTTCTGTCGCCAGAAGACAGCTCCCCACGCCAGCTGCGTTGAGCGAACTCGCATCGCTGCAAGCCCGAACCCCACAGACGGGATTCTCTGTGTTCTCCACAGACCACCCGCTTTGCACCTGTCCTAATCATTGCTGAATCAGACACAGTGGACTACGCCGCGATTTCTTCGCAGTCGTAATGGTCATCGACACGGCCTTGTCCTGCGACAAGGCATGTCCGCGTCGCCCACTTTTCCTGTCGCCATGGATGCCCGACAGGACTATTGGATAGAACGCCGGGATTGGGTCGAACTGCGAATTGCGACTTTGGTGAAGCCGCATCGACAGGTCGGGTTTACTCCGACGAGCCTCCATTGAACTGAGCGAACCACTCTCATGGTACTCAGCTCGAAGGGCCAGCAATTGAAGGATGGCTGTCCTTCGGTCCTTATGCTCGGTTGATGACACCGAGTTTCCCGGACCTGCTGCCCCTGTCTGGAGAAATCAGCTCAGATCGCCCTTCTTCCTGGCTGGAATGCCAGTCTTCGGGCGAATGCGTTTCGCTTGAGCGTGACGACCGGCAAGTCTTGCGACTCGCCTACGATTTCGAACTTACGGGTATTCGCAGGTTTTTGTCACGTGAATCTTTACGGAACGGTTTTTGACCTGGTTACTCGGTTTATGGTAGACTGCCGTTTGAACACTTTTTGAAAGGGCACGCCGATGACGATAATCTCGATTGAAGACGCTCAGACACAGCTCGCGGAGTTAATTCGAAGCATGTCACCGGGTGATGAAGTGATTATCACGGCGAACGATCATCCCGTGGCAAAACTGACGCCGACTCAGGATGTTGCTGCTCCAATGCCTCGCCAGCCAGGCACTCTTCGCGGGACAGTGCTGCATTATGCGGCGGACTTCAATGCACCTTTGGATGAATTCAAGGAATACATGCCGTGAAGCTGTTGCTGGACACTCACGCGGTGATTTGGTGGGTTGATCGTCGCCCAGTCAAGCGTTGAGCAAGTTGCTATCGTCAGTAGCGATGAAATGTTCGACCGCTATGGCGTTCATCGGCTTTGGTAAGCCGTCGCGGTCCATCCCTCAAGCTTGGTCGTTGATGCAGCCTCTTTCGATTGGGTCGTAGCATTTTCTCAACTCGATTCACGATACATACAGTTAACGGACGTGTCTCCCACGTCGCAGTTTTCGACACTTCAGACGTGTCGCTTGCGTCGCAGATCTCAGCATCGGCGTGTCGCTTGCGTCGCACTACAGAATCGCCGCGAAAACCTCAACCCGTTGATTTGATGCAGGATTTCGGCGAATGGTGCGGCGTTGCCCTGCTGCCAAAGGTACTGGTACAAAGTACAACTGAAAACAAAGGGCCGCCTCGATTGGATTTGCAGTCGAGTTCAGTACGAATTCTTGCCGACGCGGTAGCGTCAGGGCACATTTGTATCAGGCCAGTGTTTTGAGCAGCGATGCGGCAGATTCGGGACGCGGCGACGAGTCCGACTTGTTCCGTTCCGAGCCGAATACTTCATCCAGCAGTTGCCCGAGAATCCTGCGTCCCTTGATTGTGGGCGTGGAAGTTTTCTGTTCCTTCCGGCGGATCTCGTGCCACCAGTCTGGTGGTGTTCGAAGGCCCAGTGACGCTTTGCTCAGTGAATCGACCAGGAACGCCATCGGGCTTTTTCGGAAATGTTGACGCCCGAATCTCTCCAAAGCCGCTTGAGTGATATCAGTCCATTGAGCCACCAGATTCTGCGGATATCGATTGACGATTTTTGCTGCCGAAGCGTGGTCAAACCCAATCTCCAGCAATCCATCAATCAGCGGCGAATCTTCGATACG
>CAMAVB010000464.1 GCA_945861465.1 Candidatus Kuenenia stuttgartensis | reverse complement strand
GTCTCCGACGCGGGGAATCTCGTGGGATAAGCCTGCAGCTTATCATGACTGTCAAAAGCATGGAGTCTTCTTCAATTGATGCCAAGCTGGAATCCTGGCCCACGAGAAATCCAGACCAATTCGACAG
Organism: Candidatus Kuenenia stuttgartensis; assembly: GCA_945861465.1. Taxonomy (GTDB): domain Bacteria; phylum Planctomycetota; class Planctomycetia; order Planctomycetales; family Planctomycetaceae; genus SXXK01. The sequence goes on along the minus strand of CAMAVB010000464.1, from coordinate 3,248 downwards.
TCCCCAGGGAGAAATGGAGTTTGCGATACGGCGGACAAGCTGCCGCGAGAGAACGCAGAGTTCACAAAGCAGACCGCGCCGATGGAAGACATTTCAGGAACACGAATTCCCGTTGATCAGGTATCTGCGGGTGACAGGTGTCTGCGGCGTTCGTGGTGTTTGTCAAGTATCTGGTACTTTAGTTCGTAGTACTTGTCGTGGTACTCAAATACCACGCAACTCCCCGTGGCAAAATGGAGGCGCCATTCGTGCCAGACACCGTAGACTTAGCGAGACGCAATTCATGCCAGACACCGTAGACTTAGTGTTTAACGCGAGCCGACGGAGCGGCTCGCCTACGTAGGTCCGCCGCTCCGTCGGCGGACGTCTGTCGCCTTGCGACAATCTTCTCACGAAAACAAAACTCTCAACGTTTGCGGTGCGTAGTAATTCCGTTGATCAGCGTCCTACGTTGTGATTTTTCGGAATGTGATTCAGTCCCGAAGGGACGACAAGATGTAGCCACGGGCGAAAGCCTTGACGTTACCCAGATCCTTTCTATCCGCATTCAACCCCAACGGGGTTTAACAACAAAGCATGGGGGCGCCGTGGCAACGGCGCACCCCAGGAAAAGCCATGCGAAATCCGTTGAACCCCAACGAGCAACGCGGTGAAGGATTTATCGTCGTGTTTTCACCGGGTTTCTCGAAGTCCGTTCTCCCCCTGGTAAGGGGGGAGAAGGTGGCCGGATGCCGGATGAGCGACGGTCTAAAACTGGTTCTAACTCTATTAAATTGTTAACGGCGTTGCCCAACGGGGTTCCACATCGCCTCTGGATGTTTCCGTTCAACCATTGAAAGTTGTGGAACCCCATTGGGGTTCGGGGCGATCCAGCTTTATATGACCTGGCTTTGTAAAGTGACTGGTACGTTTTTACTCGGTACGTTTTTATCCTCAGCGCATGAAAGAGCCCGGCTTTCGTTGAGAAATGCCGGGCTGTCTCAGTGCGGTTTAGAGCCGAGCAATTCGACGATCAGACCGCGAATAGATCCAATTCATCCTGCCAGAGGCCGTCGTTCAGGCCGGAGTAGAAGAGGTCGATGCCAGTACCGCTGCAGATGGTGTCAGAGGTATTGTCGTCCAGCACCTCAATGCCGCGGCGGAGCTTGATGCCGGGAGTGTTGGCGTTCTGCAGGTCGGCTGCTCGGGCTGACGCGGAGGTGCCATTGTTCCAGGCGAAGCCAAGCTGGATCAGCATCGAGGTGTTGTTGTCATATGTCGTGGAGCCGCCGATCAGCAGATCTTCTCCGGCACCGCCTTTGATATAGTCCGATCCTGCACCACCGATCAGGATGTCGTTGCCATCGCCGCCCTCCATCGTATCGTCGCCGTTTCCGCCGACGATCACATCATCGCCTTCTCCTCCGTACAGGAAGTCGTTACCGTCGCGGCCGAAGATCAGATCGTTGCCAGCTCCGCCCGTGATGCGATCCCAGCCACTGCCGCCGTCCAGTATGTCCTCGGAAGATCCGCCAGTGATCTGGTCATGTCCGGCTTCGCCAAAGATCTCGACAGGCCGCCGTGCATCCGTGGCGAAGATGCGGTCATTGCCATCGCCGCCGAAAACAATGGCTCGCGAACCACCGGGCACGACGAAGAATCCAAAACCAACGCCGTTCATCCAGATTCCCAGTTGATTGCTGGACTGACTGCTCCAGACATAAATTGTATCGCCTCCGGAAGATCCCTGAACAATCAGGTCGTTGCCCAGCTGATAGACCGATGCCGGCGGAGCTTCGACGATGTCGGTCAATGAAATCGTGACAGTGGCTGTACCGCTGAGAGGATCGGCCACATCACTGTCAGTCACCTGAACGGTCAGCTGAAAGACGGGTGATGTTTCGAAGTCCACGGCGACAGGATTGGCGACGGAGATCTGGCCTGTCGCTGCGTTAATCTGAAACGCACCTCCGATGTTCCCGCCGATGATCTGCCAATTCAGAGTCTGCCCTGCATCAGGATCGTTCGCCGCCACCTGGACGACATTCGTTCCAAAGGCGCTGTGTTCCGCAATCTGCCCGAAGGCATCGGTGGCCACCGGAGCCTGATTCGGGGCTGGGGTATTCGCGGCATCGATTACCAGTTGTGCAATGGTCGCACCGAAGAGTGTCGCAGCATCCCAGTCCTGTGCAGTGACAAGGCGCTCATCGACAACAACGTCATCAACTGACGTAGCCGGGTTTCCATACTGGCCAGGGACTGTGTTTGCTGTGGCCCCATTTGCGACAGCCTGTTCATACTGTCCGAGTTGCTGGTTGGCATACCAGACACCGTTATACAACACAGCTGGCGATCCGATGTATGGCACCGAAACATCCTTACCGTCGAACAGGCTGTTCCCATTGACTCGCGACCATGCACCGATTGTTGTGGCATGACAGATGAAGCCAAGGTGTTTTTCCGCCGCATCGAATGCGTTGATCAGATCATTGACGAGAGTCTTTGTGGCCAGGTCTCCATCATAATGGTCATTCCCGTAGTCGCCGGTGAAGGTCGCGTACTGATACATGGATGAGCCCCAGCCGCCAACAAACACGATCGCCGAATAGTCCTCCGCGTTGACCTGATTCAGTGCTATGTCGGGAGTCACCTGTCCGGAATTCTCCCAGCCCTGACCGGAGTTCCCGTGCGGTGTCGAAATATTGGTTGTGGTGGCTGCCACGACCACATCGACCCCGGCTGCTTCAAGCGAAGTGCGAGTATCGTTATATTCCTTGTAGTAAAAGTCCTGCTGATCGGCAATAACCATCAGCACAGGCAGAGGTGTTGCGCTGAGTACAATAAGCGATTCAAGGACTTCCGACGTTTGCCTTGCTAAGCTGCGTCGGGAGCGACGCGGAAGACTGCGAAACCACGAAGGAATACGACTCGTCAAAAACTTCGACAGTGAAATATGAGTTTGCATGGTTTTAACTTTCTTGACTGGACAACACGACTTGCAGACAGGAATCGGTTCTTGTAAGAACCGCACGCTGCCAGAACACAACCCCGTGCTTGGCTCCACCTCTCCCCGTGATGGCGGAAGTACGGAAGAGATCGTTCGATCGCTTGCCGGATTTCTTGCGATTGGCCAACGGTGTTTAGCAAACGTTTCGTGCTGCTAACCCCGCGGCCGCCGAGAATCCGCCGATGCGGATCGGCTAAAGCACGAACATCGCTCCCATTATTATTCCGCTTCTGGGTAGCGTAAAGACCATCACAAGGCCGAT
>CAMAVB010000463.1 GCA_945861465.1 Candidatus Kuenenia stuttgartensis | reverse complement strand
CTCGGACACGTGAGCCAGCTGACGGGTTTGTGAATTTGCAGGGTGTGACAATCGCCAGCGCAGCCACACCAGGTCTGTGATTCGGTGTGCCTGCGCGCTGCAAAGCTAAGCTGAGGAATTCGCGCCTACGCCACCGTCAATACGACGTTGCAGGAGCGAGGACGTTCGGGGCAGAAAAATGTATGGGCAGAAAAATAGCAGCCATTTTTTGCCCAACATCTTTTTGCCCATGATGTTGAGGCCCGACGATAAATCTTAGCCCGGCGGCGGATCGTTGTTTAATAATGGCTGGTTTTTGACAAAACCCCGGTCTTCTACTGCTCAAGACTCATTTTGGATCCGTTTAAGTTCGGTTGAGACGAGTATTCAAAACCAACGATGCTTCGGGAAATCACGACGCCTGGAATTCGACAGGGTCATTCAATTTCAAAGCCCTCGCGGCGTTCTCGAGCCGTAAAACTCTGTGCCTGAGCATCGTCGAGAATGGTTTCCTTTTCAGGATCCCAGACAAGCTTACGTCCAAGACGTGCGGCGATTCCGGCGAGATGACAGGTTGTCAGAGCACGGTGATGGCTGAACACGTCCGAGATCGGCTCCTTCCGGGCTACAACGGCCTCGAAGAAATTCTGGAAGTGGTTCACAAGCGGGCGATCTTTGTAGATGCGTTCCAGCGCCCCGTCCGGCAAAGGCTTCGACTGCAGATCATCGACCGCTTTGCCGTTCAAGCGACCACGGTTGACGAACAAGCGTCCCTCTGTACCTTCGAAGAGAATTCCATTGTCGCCGTCATGACGAATGTCGAGTTCCAGACCGTCAGCGAATTTCGCTTTGATCAGGAATTCCGTCGCCGTGTTGTACTGCGAGTCATCGGTGGGAAATCCGTCCTTGAAACCCACCGGATGCTTGATCATCACAGGATCGATGGACACGGGTCCGGTGGTCGTCTTGTCCATGGCCCATGTCGCAATATCCACGTGATGCGCACCCCAGTCTGTCAGCTTGCCTCCGGAATACTCATACCACCAGCGAAACTCGTAGTGGCTGCGTGACCAGCTTTTTGTTTCTCCGTTGTCACCTGCCAGGTAGCGAAACGGAACGAGTGGAGCCGGGCCCAGCCACAGGTTCCAGTCAAGCTGAGCGGGAGCCTCAGCCTGCGGAAGTTGAGGACTGGTCGGCGCACCTCCGATGCCGCACGTCGCCTTCTGCAGCTTGCCGATTCTTCCGGCGCGAATCAAGGCGATCGCCTTAATGAATGCGGGATCGCTGCGTTGCTGAGTCCCGATCTGCACAATTTGTCCGGTCCTGCGACAGACCTCGCACATCTTCTGACCTTCTTCAATGGTCAGGGTCATGGGCTTTTCGCAGTAGACATCTTTGCCTGCGCGCATGGCCTCAATGGCAATCTTCGCGTGCCAGTGATCGGGCGTGGAAATGTGAATTATGTCGATATCCGCCCGGTCGATCACCGCACGATAGTCGGCAACGCTCTCGGGAACAGCACCCGTCCATTCCCTGACCAGTTCGGTCGCTCGTACCCGGCGACTCTCATCCGCGTCACAAACCGCCACATAATCTCCAAAGGGACGGAAGTCCGGGGCAGCACCATGAGGCCCATCAATTCCGGTTGCCTTCTGGCACCAGCGACTGCCCGTACCAATCGCTCCGATGCGAGGTCGATCATTGGCGTTGACAAAGTTCATGGCCCGGAGACTGCGAGTTGTCCAAACGGCGGCTCCGGCCCAGACAAGAGTACTCTTCAACAGGTGACGACGATTGACAGTTCTGTGCGGCATGGGATCCGGCTTCTGCATGAATTGAAGGTGATAGAAAGAGTTTTCAAGGTTCAGAACACTTGAATCGACTCGGTTCTCAACCAGCGCCGATCTGCGCAGGTTAGGAGCGTTCGAGAAATAATTGACCGCATCCTCCTCTCCCCTGGAAGGGGAGAGGGCAGGGTGAGGGGTATAAAAAGAGACAGTTATTTATCGAGCGGTCCTTAGCGTTCCCGTTCCCAGGCGACCACTCACAGCAAGTTGTGTTATCGCTGCAATCGCCATCGAACAGCTTTCGCGACGTAGTAATATGCGACGCCGGCTGCAATCAGACACAGCACTCCCATCGTCTGAGCCCATTGTTCTACCAGCAGGCTCACAAACGCACCGGCATAAGCCAGCAACAGCAACGCGGGTGTGTAAGGATAACCCCAGGTCCGGTAAGGGCGTTCTGCCTGCGGCTGAGTCCAGCGCAGCACATAGACGGCCGACACAGCCAGCCCGTAGAAAATGAGTCCTGCACAGATCACGGAATCCGTCAGATTGTCGAACGCAAGCTTGAGGTGTCTTGAATGGTCTGCACCCGCAGGAGACAGCGACGCATCAGGATCCCATACGGAAAACAGCAACACCAGAAACACGGCCCAGACCGTCTGCGTCAAAATGGCGTTGGCGGGCGTCAGGTTTCGAGGATGGATGCGCTGCAGCCAGTGGGGGATGAGTCCATCGCGTGCAATCGCGAGGTAGATTCTTGGCCCTGTAATCATGTTTGAATTCGTGGCACCGAAGGTGGAAATCATGACTCCGATCGCCGCCACTGTATTTCCTGTCGGGCCGAACATTTTCTGGAAAACATCTGCGGCAACTGTTCCGCTGTTGGCAAGGTGATGGATCGGCAGCACAAGGTGATAACTCAGATTGGCTCCCAGATAGACGACAATCACCAGCCCCAGACCAATCGCCATCGCGCGCGGCACATTTCGTTTGGGATTCTTGATGTCTTCGGCAACAGGCCCCAGATTGATCCAGCCGTCGTAGGGCCAGAGCACAGCCACCATCGCAATTCCCAGAGCTTTCAGAAAGCTCAACGTGTCAGTTGAACTCCGGGGTAGTTCCAGGAGAGGCTGCAGATTATCCGTGTCTATTCTGCGAAAAATAAACGGCAACACGATGAGCGCTGCGAGGAACGCAATCTTCGAAACCGTCGCCGCACCCTGAACTCCGGCACCGGCTTTCGTGCTGAACCGATTTACGAACGAGAGTCCGACGATGATCGCCACGGCCATCACCGTCTGCCCGATCGGCGACAACGGAAACACCTGATTGAAATACAGCACGGTCGCGCAGGCTAAGGCTCCGATCGAACCCGTTCGCACGACCCAGAACTCGGTCCAACCCCACAGAAAGGCCGGGAGATATCCATATGATTCCCGAATATAAAGATACGGACCGCCCGCATGAGGAAACATGGCACCGAGCTCGGCAAGTGCCAGTGAGCCACACAGCGTGATGACTCCGACAAACAGCCAGATTCCAATAATTGGCACGAACCCGTATGGCTCCAGTGCGCTATCGACTGCACTGACCTTCAAAAAGATGCCGGA
>CAMAVB010000462.1 GCA_945861465.1 Candidatus Kuenenia stuttgartensis | reverse complement strand
AACAGCACGGTCTTGTCTGCTCCATCAACCGGAATAAACCAGCCGCGCAGACTTTCATTCGTTTCGTTGGGGAAAAATACTTCTTCATACTTCAGCCCCTCTTCATCCGGTCGCATGAAATCTTCGAGAAACGGAGCCATGAAATTGCGACTGATCGGATCGATCCTGATCTCTCGTACAGTTTGCTTTGATCGTTGGTCTGCTTTATCGTCCGCCTTCAACGGCGAGACCATAAATGCTGCGGGACAAAACAACACGAAAATCGTCGTGACAGTCAGGCGATTTAAACAAAACACTCTTCACCTCCACTGGACTACTTGATTTTGTGGTAGGCCGGACCAAGCGAAGCGCAGTTCCGGCAATTGACCGACGTGCCGGAACGGCGCTACGCTTGGTCCGGCCTACTAATTCACCGGCGGCTAGGCCCGATCCGTTTTACTATACCAACAGACCGCCAGCGGCCTATTCAGCAAACGTCAATTGCGTTGTTTTTACGAAAAGAATTCATACCTCGCGGCAGATTCCAAAGTTCCTCTTGTGTATTTTGTGCCTCTTTGTGGCCAGCAGAACCCTGACTCGTAAACTAGATCTGAGCGAAGAGTGCGGGCCACAAAAATTCACAACGCGGGCTTCGCCCGCAATCCAATGTAGCCATCACGCTCCGCCGTGATGAGCATTTGTCAATCGACATTCAGTAACCGAAAAAAGGTTCCCTGTTCAGACGAGTCGCAAAGGGGTGTAGGGTGGGACAAGCGGCAGCTAAGCCGCGCCGGCCCACCATTCACGTGCGCACATGGTGGGCCGGCGCTCGCGTTGCTTGCTGGTCCCACCCTACGGAACTGAAAATCTACGTCGATTGCAGTCTCATCAAAATCCACAACCGCTCCCTTTGTCGCGTTCGAGCAACGACCAGCGTGAAATTGTTCCCGCCGTCTGCAAGAATCTACAAGATTCACAGCGTCGTTCCTGAAAATAGTCTCGGAGTCCCACCATGAAACGCCTCAAGTGTCTTTTGATCCTTCTATGTGCCACCGTGCATGTATTGGCTATGCCTGCAATCGCGGACGATCATCCGGATCGAGTGGTCCAGCCCGGAGTGCCCCAGGGAAAGATCACTTCCGGGCAGTTCACTGAGAGCCAGATCTTTCCCGGCACGCGCCGCGACTACAGCGTGTATGTGCCGGCTCAGTACAAGCCAGACGAGCCAGCCAACCTGATGGTGTTCATGGACGGCTCGGGATATGCGAAGGCAGACGGAGCATTCCGGGTCCCCATCGTGTTTGACAATCTGATTCACCAGAAGGCAATGCCGGTCACGATCGCCGTGTTTGTGAATCCGGGTACGATCACCGCCACGAAGCCGGGAGCCAGTGATCGCAGCAATCGTTCGTTTGAATACGATTCCATGGGCGATCGTCACACGAAGTTTCTGATCGAGGAATTTCTGCCTGTCGCATTGAAAGACCTGAATGTCTCCATTGATCCCGCCAAGCGTGCGATCTGCGGGATTTCGTCTAGCGGCATTTGTGCGTTTACGGCCGCGTGGGAACGACCGGATCAGTTCGGCAAGGTGCTGAGTCACATCGGCAGCTTTACGAACATTCGAGGCGGCTGGGCCTATCCAGGACTTGTGCGCAAGACAAAAGAGAAGCCAAAGCCGATCAAGGTGTATTTGCAGGAAGGCAAGGAGGATCTCAACAACCTGCATGGCAACTGGCCGCTTGGAAATCAGGATCTGGCCGCCGCACTTCAATTCGCGGGATACAACTACAAACTGGTCCTGACCGAAGGTGGCCACAGCGGCAAATGGGGGGGCGAGGCTCTTCCCGATGCTCTTCGCTGGCTGTGGGACGACAACGCCGAATCGACCAACATCCCGATTGTCGAAACCAAACCCAAGTGGCAACCGCATGATGACGCCGTGCCGCGCGACGATGTTCCTCGCGGTACGGTCGAAGACATGCCAGCGTTCGAATCGAAGATCTTTGAAAACACAACGCGGGACTGGGCCATCTATGTGCCTGCGCAATACCGAAAAGAAGAGCCAGCAGCCCTGATGATTTTTCAGGACGGGCACAGCTATCGAGATATCAATGGCCGCTTTCGAGTCCCCGTTGTGTTTGACAATTTGATCGCTCGGGGCGACATGCCACCCACGATTGCAGTTTTCATCAATCCGGGCCACGAAAAGTCCAAACAGAAGCCAGACAGCCCGTGGAAGAGTTCTAACCGCAGCTTCGAATATGACAGCCTCGGTGATCGTTACGCGCGTTTCGTACTCGACGAGATCATTCCGGAAGTCGAAAAACGTTACACTGTGTCGAAGGACCCGGAGATGCGAGCCATCTGCGGTGCAAGTTCTGGCGGCATCTGTGCGTTCACTGTCGCGTGGGAGCGTCCTGACGCTTTTCGCAAAGTTCTGTCCACCATCGGCAGCTTTACGAATCTGCGAGGCGGCAACGTCTATCCGTCATTGATTCGCAAGACGGAACCGAAGCCGATTCGCATCTACATGGCGGACACCAGCGCCGACATCGACAATGCGTTCGGAAGTTGGCCATGGGCCAATCAGCAGATGGCGTCTGCTCTGAAGTACATGGGCTACGACGTACGTTTTGACTGGGCCGAAGGCTACGCTCACAGCGCGGATCACGGAGGCGCACTGTTTCCAGACGCCGTGAAATGGCTGTGGCGCAAAGAATCGCACACTCCCGTGCTCGACACCAGCGGCGACCTCGGCGGCGACCTGACACTGCTGAACCTGCTGATCCCTGGCCAGGCCTGGGAAGTCGTCGCCGACAATCTCGGTTTCGCGGATGCGTTGTGTGCCGACAAGGACGGCAACATCTACTTTTGCGACATGAAAGCCCCCGCCGTGTATCGCATCAGCGCAGCCGATGGGACTCGCACGGAGATCGCCAAAGAATCGGTAAGCGGTCTTGAATTCGGTCCGGACGGTTTGCTGTACGCCTGCCAGGGCTCAAAGAGCCGCGTGATCTCCATTAACATTACCAACGGAGAAGTGAAGACCCTGGCCGAAGGCGTCAAACCGAACGACCTCGCAGTGACCAACGACGGTTTCGTTTTGATCACCGACACAGGTGCGTCTCAAGTGACCGCGATCAACTCAAAAACCGGCGAAGTGAAACCCGTCGATACCGGCATCACTAAACCCAACGGCATCGCACTGTCGAACGACGGCGGAACTCTGGCGGTCTCCGACTACGGCGGGACTCATACATGGACCTTCCGAGTCAGCGCTGAAGGCGTTCTCGACGCCAAAATGCCGACGATGCCGATGCGTCTGCCGATCGATCCGAAAGGCGAATTTAAATTCAACGAAGCCCCGCCGTACGTCGCGACCTCTCTCGGCGACGGCATGGCCGTTGACAAAGTCGGCCGCTACTACGT
>CAMAVB010000461.1 GCA_945861465.1 Candidatus Kuenenia stuttgartensis | reverse complement strand
TTTGAAGTCGGACGATTTTATCATCAGGCTGCTTCTCTCGCCAGCACCATCTTTGCCTCGTGACGGCTGGCCAGTTTGTACATTCGTAGGGTGGGACCAGCGGAGCGCAGGCCCACCACGTCGGAAAAATGGTGGGCCGGCGCATTCGCTTGTCCCACCCTACAGACTGCGTAAATTCCTGGCGCGGGCTTCGCGCGCGACCGAATCTCTAATGCCCTTTCACTGGCTTCGGGTTCGCCGCCGTGTCTGGTGCGAGCCGACGGAGCGGCTCGCCTACGTAGGTCCGCCGCTCCGTCGGCGGACATCTGTCGCGTTGCCAAAATCTTCTCACGAAAACCAGACTCTTAACGTTTGCTGTACAGACTGGCCAGTTGTTTTTCCCTCGTCGAATGGACATTCCCAACGTTTTTGAGCGGAATCCGTAAGGGCTTCTGTCGGACGGCACTTTTTCGGTATACTTCCACCTCTGATTGACGACAGCGACCATTCCCTCACCAATGCCGTTCAACGCCACCATGCCGCTCAAGACTGACACGCTCGAAGAACCGCTGCTGAACCTGACGCCGATGATTGACGTTGTGTTTCTGCTGATTATCTTTTTCATGGTGGGGGCGAGGTTTACGGAAGAGAAGCACGATCAGCAATTTGATGTGGAGCTGCCGACCGCCTCAGCCGTGCAGACGATGAGTCGTGCGCCGGACCCACTGGTGATCACCGTCTACCGCTCGGGACGCATCACTATCAAAGATCGCGAACTCGATCAGTCACAGCTGGTTCAGGAATTGAAGGCGGCGAAGGATGCGTTTGTCGATCAGGCCGTACTGATTCGAGGCGATGGTGAAGGCCAGTATCAGGCGGTGATCGACGTCATGAATGCCTGCCATCAGGTTCAGATCAGGAAGTTCTCACTGGCCTTTCAGCCTTTGGAAACGGATGCATCGGGTACTCCATGAACGCACTGCGTCAGCTTCTGGATAAAATCACAGAAGGCGCTCCACTGAGCGGCGATGATATCATTGCGCTGGCATTACTGCTGACGATGATTGCATCTCTCGCACATCTGCTGACAATGCTCGCGACGCGGTGGGGCGATCGAAACATCGCATTCAAGTCGCTGCTGGCGTCGATCCTGATTCATGGCGTTTGCTTTCTGGGACTGGAAGTCTTTGAACCTTTGGCGTTACGAAAAGCGGCGGCGAATGAGCTGCCACCTGAGCCACCGGAAGTGGTCGCAGAAGTTCTGATTGAAAGCGATTATGATGTGAAAATGGCTAAATCGGGCAACATCCCGATCGTCGATCGCCCGATTCAGCCGGAAATTGAACTGCATCGATTCGAAGACACAGCACCGGAAATCACTAAACCAGAACTTCCTGACCGGACCCCCGACAAACTGGAATCATTGACAACTACGGTTGATGACGTCACGCAGTTCCAGCAACAGCAGCTGTCTGAACTGGCTATGCCCACAGACGCCGGTGAGAAAGGCCCCACGCAGGTGGCGGCCGAAGATCCCGCTGCTGAACTCAAGACCTCGTTCGAACAAAGCCAGGCGGACGTTTTCAAACCGGAAATGCAACGCACGCAGCCGATGACCGGGCGTCCGGATGATTCCGAACGGATGGCCGATCCCTCCCGTCCATTCACGGCTCCGGAAATGAAGTTCGAAGTCAACCCGGACGACGTAGCAATTCATGTGGCAACGGCTGCTGATTCCTCAGTCGAATTGCCACCGGTATGGGACACTGCGGCAGAATCGATTGCGCGCCGGACAGCTCCGATGGCGGATGACGAAGCGATTGATGGCAGCAACGTTGAGCTCAAAAAGTCCACCGAAAATTCCAGCGCCAGCACCTTTCAATCGCGACTGCCCCGCCCTTCCCGTTCAGTCCCGGACCGCGATCCTTCGGAACGCCCGTCCCGCATGACGCATGATACTCCGCGCACGACAACCCCACTGTCCGAAAGTTATGACGACGTGCGGATCGGCGATCTGGCTCCGAAGTACAGCGATTCACTGCAGTCTGGCGCACCGCTGCTGGAGAACATCCTGCCGACGATTCGACGTCGTGACAATCCGCCTCTGACCTACAAACTGCGTGCCGAAAAGGCTCGCCGGGACGCAGCAGAGCGGTTCGGCGGGACGAAAGAATCGGAGTCCGCCGTAGAACGCAGTCTGCGCTGGATGGCTGCCAATCAGTCGCTGAATGGTCGCTGGGATGCGGAAGATTTTGGTGCTGGTCAGGTGAGCGTTGATGAAAACGGCGTGGATCGTGAATTCGCGGGCAAGGAAGCGGACACGGGATTAACGGCTCTCGTGATGCTTAGCTTTCTGGGTGCTGGCTACACGCATGAAGAAGGTCGCTACGCAGTCGAAGTTGATCGGGCTCTCGACTGGTTGATCAGCCAACAGGCTGCCGACGGAAATCTGTGCGGCAATGCTGAAAAATTCGCGAGGATGTATTGCCACGCGATGGCGACCTATTCCCTGGCCGAAGCTTACGGCATGCAGCAGGAAGTGGTTCTTGGGCCGATCGTTGATCCCGAAGCAATGCGTTTTGCCATGGACAGCGGTGAACTTGCAGCGGCTTCCCTGTCCAGTGCCGCCACATCGCAGAATATCCTGAGCGTCATAGCGGTGGACGGTGCTGCGCGAAGTATGCTGGCCAACCAGTTTGCGTACTCCATTCGGCGTGTCGATGATCTACGACTACGTGCCGCGCTGGCAAAGGCGATAGCCTTTACGATCAGTCAGCAGGATCCGAGAGGCGGCGGTTGGCGCTATAATCAGTGGCAGGAAGGCGATGTCAGCATGCTGGGCTGGCAATTGATGTCGCTCAAGAGTGCTGAGATTGCAGGCGTGAATATCCCGGAGACCGTTCGCACTCGAATGAAGAGTTTTGTCGAAACTGTACGACAGGGAAAAAGCGGCGGACTGTTTGGGTATCGTCGAAATGACGAGTCCAATGGTCGCAATACCGAACCGGTCTCACCCACGATGACTGCGGAAGCGTTGTTCTGTCAGCAGATGCTCGGCTACCCGCGCGATTCTGCCGCCAGTACAGAATCGATCGCGTATCTGATGCGCAATCCACCGCGACTTTCGGACATGAATTTCTACTACTGGTACTACGGCACGCTGGCGATGTACCAACACGGCGGTAAACCGTGGCAGGACTGGAATGCCGCCGTGCGTGACATGCTCGTCGAATTGCAGGTCCAGTCCGGCCCGATGTCCGGCACCTGGGATCCCAAAGACGAATGGGGTCGCTACGGCGGACGACTGTATTCGACCGCTCTGGCCACGTTGACGCTGGAAGTTTATTACCGCCTGCTGCCGCTGTATCGGATGAATGAGACAACGGACGCGAAGCCGTAGTGCGGACCAGGCACGATTGCATTTCAAATTCCTGAGC
>CAMAVB010000460.1 GCA_945861465.1 Candidatus Kuenenia stuttgartensis | reverse complement strand
AATGTCAGTACACAGGCAGAATATCCGTGGCGACGGTCCTCGTTGTGTTGATGTCCATAGTGCTTCAGCCCAAACAGTGACGGGCCTTGCCAAAGCCGCTGGAGCGGACCGCCGGCAAACGTTCTGCCTAGCATCTCTTCGGCATGCATGTGACCAAACTGATGGACCGCAAAGCGGCCAGCCGGGTTGATCTCAGGATAGACCTTCTTCCGCGATGCGTCGTTGAACCATTCGGGACCCTGGTGCGTCATCAGCAAACACACGTCGTGCTGTTTGGCCCAGCTCGGCCCATCGCCCTCGCACACTGCGTGACACTGGCGTACATCCCATGCCAGCTTGCCCTGATAATCCCCGGCGTCCAGTTGCAGGAATGTCGTGTTCAGGCCCAGCACGCCCACACGGTATTTGTCCGACACGTGGAACGTGGTGGAGAAGTCGCCGGGAAATGAACTCGTGGCAATCGGATGATTTTGGCGATGCCGTTGCTCGGCGGCCCACTTCACGTAGTTGGCCAGCGCCATGTCAGTAATCTGTCGATAGCCAGAATCCGGATCGTCGAAGAATGCGTCAGCGATGTCGGAAAACTGCTCTGGTTTCAGCAGCCATTTCAGCGCCGGTTGCAGCGACTTTTCGATTTTGTTGCCGGGTCGCTGCAGATCGTGATTGCCCGGTACCGTCAGCAGCACGGGCTGACAGCCCAGTTGAGCGAATCTCTCCCACAGCGGACCAAGCACCTGTTGTTCCAGCAGCTCGAATTCCAGTGCGCCACCATGCTGGACCAGATCGCCTGAAAACAGCACAGCGTCCCATGGGCCACACAATACAACCAGCTTCTCGAGATCCTCAAAAAACTGGAAGCGAATCTCCGGCCACAGATGCCGCTGACCGACTTGTCCGCAATGGAGATCGGTCAGATGCAGCCAGCGAAAAGAACTCATGCAAGTAGCCTGTTGAATGCAACCGAGCCTCAACTCAATTCGAACTGACGCCGGAAAACGCTTAGTTGTCGCTCAGAGAAGATGCGTGCAGGATGGCAGAAAGTCTATTCAACGACAAATGAAGTGCGCAGTGGCGAATACATTGGAGGGTTTGTCAATCCGGTCGCAGATAGGTAAGCCTGAAAGGCTTCTGGAATACAGCCTGGGGCAAGTGAAATCGCTTCCGCGACGAACGCCGCCCCAGGTCAAAGATCTCCTGGGCCGTTGGCCCAGGCTGGATTCCACCGTCCCTTCAGGACGAATCTTGGCGCGGGCTTCGCCCGCAACCCAACCTCTCGATGTCGCATAACCGGCTTTGCCTCCGTCTCTGGTGCGAGCCGACGGAGCGGCTCGCCTACGTAGGTCCGCCGCTCCGTCGGCGAACACTTATCGTTCTGCGAGAATCTTGTCACGAAAACAAAACTCTAAACGTTTGCTGAGCAGGGGGAGTCATGCAAATTAAATCTTTCCAAATGTCTCCGTACTGCAGTGTCGCTCAAAGTGTTCTGGTGACGCCGCGCACATCATTTGTCGTTGTACCGGATTTATCGTCGTGTTTTCAACGGGTTTCTTGAAGTCCCTTCTCCCCCTTGGGGGAGAAGGTGGCCGGAGGCCGGATGAGGGGGTTATTCGCTGATTCTGACTCGATGAAATTTTCTGAACCTATCGAATTCTATGTGTCGTGATTTCCCAAACCATCGTTGGTTTTGAATAGACTTCCAAAATCTGTCTTCAGGCTCAACGGGCGACGCCGTGAAGGATTTTAATCAATGATACCATTGGTTCGACACAATCCACGCGATTTCTTAAAGTGCGATTCAGTCCCGGAGGGACGACAGGATGAAGCCACGGGCGTGAGCCCGTGGTAAGCGATGATGGAGCGTCGAAAGTGCCGAAGGGACGACAGGAATTGCGATCGGGTTGTCTCATGTCGTCCTTTCAGGACTGAAAATCACCTGTATTTCTCGAACCACGGGCTCACGCCCGTGGCTACAACCTGCCGCCACATTCGTGGCTCAAACTCAGGAACGATTCGCCCGAGATGCCTTTCACAAGTCCCGTTCTTCCGCCGGGAAAGTCCTTTACTGTCCCGCTGATCTTCTGATCCAGCGAAGCAGCGGATATTGGCGTATGAGGAGTGCAGGTTCGAGAATCGGCATCCTTCCCGGCAGAAGGGATCGACTATCGGGATCTGTCATGATTCACCAGATCGCAGCAAGGAGCTTGTCCCATATGAGTCGTTTCATTCAGCACTTGATGATCACCAGCGTGCTTGTTTCCGGCGGTCTTTTTGTGAGATGCACCGAGGCTCGTGCGGGCGAGCAGGACTGGCCGCAGTGGCGGGGGCCATTGGGAACGGGATATGCGCCGGAATCGGATCCACCAGTGGAATGGAGCGAGTCGAAAAATGTGCGTTGGAAGGTTGAATTGCCGGGCAAGGGCCATTCCTCACCGATTGTACTTGGTGATCGCATCTTTCTGACGACTGCAATCCCATTCGGTGAACAGCTGCCCCCGAAATTCAGCACGGCTCCCGGAACTCATGACAGCGAGCCGGTCACACAGCGTCATGAATTCGTCGTGCTTGCCATCAATCGCCGTGATGGGACAGTTCTGTGGCAGAAGTCCGTCCACAGGAAACTGCCTCACGAAGGAGGACACTACACAGGGAGTCTGGCTTCGAATTCAGCGGTGACGGACGGCACACACGTCTTTGCGTACTTTGGATCTCACGGACTTTACTGCCTTGATCTGCAGGGTGAATTGATCTGGCAGAAAGCATTCGGTGAGATGCAGACCAAGCACGGGCATGGTGAGAGTTCGTCTCCGGTCGTGTACGGCGACAACCTGTTTATCAATTGGGATCACGACGGACCATGTTTTGTGGCGGCATTCGACAAGCGGACTGGTCGTCAGGTCTGGAAAGTGGATCGGGATGAAGAGACATCATGGTCGTCACCCATCATCATCGAGAACGAGGGCAGGGCGATGCTGATCGTGGCGGGGACAAATCGTGTTCGAGCGTACGACCCGGTATCAGGCAGTGTCATCTGGGAATGCGGCGGCCTGTCTTCGAACATCGTCGCCACTCCGGTTGCCGGCGATGGGATGCTGTTCGCCGGGAGCAGCTATGAGAAGAAGGCGTTCCTCGCGATCCGTCTCGACGGTGCAGAGGGCGATATCACCGAATCAGATCGTGTGGCGTGGACTCGCAACCGCGGAACGCCCTACGTTCCATCGCCGCTGCTCTACGGAGACGCACTCTATTTTCTGTCGCACTACCAAGGAGTCCTGTCTCGTGTTGATACCGTGACCGGTGCCGATAAACCGGGCACGGTCCGACTGGGCAATGTCGGTAACATTTACGCTTCACCCGTTGCGGGAGGCGGACGTGTGTACGTGACCGATCTCGAAGGAAATACGATCGTCGTGAGCCACA
>CAMAVB010000459.1 GCA_945861465.1 Candidatus Kuenenia stuttgartensis | reverse complement strand
CAGGGAGGATGGCCGGAAATCGGCTGTGTGCTTTCCAGGCTCCATGGGCCGGTCGATCCATCGGTCCCTGCGGCCATCGACCTGTCGATGAAAATGCAGCATCAGCCGTATAACCTTCCCGGGCCTGGTTATCTGGGAATGGCTCATGCTCCGTTCAAGCCTTCAAGCGATGCCATGAATGATATGGTACTTCACGACATAAGTCTGGATCGAATGCGCAGTCGCGGAGCTTTGTTGACAAGCCTGGATCAGTTTCGTCGCGAGGTTGATCAAAAGTTGACCGCGGCGGCTGGGTCGGATGGATTGACCGAGCGAGCTATGGGGATTCTCAGCTCCAGTCGGCTTGTTGAAGCACTGGATTTGTCGCGAGAGGAACCTCACATCCGGGAGCGTTATGGCAAGGATGATCCGGAATGTCTGCCGTATTCGAATCTTGGCTATCAGGCGCATATGTCGAAGTTTCTGGCCGCGCGGCGACTTGTGGAAGCGGGGGCTCGCTGCGTCACAGTAGCGTTTGCCGACTTCGACTGGCACGGTGCTAATTTCGCGAACGGTCGTCGAGTCATTCCACTTCTGGATCAGGGACTTTCTGCGCTGGTGACCGACTTGCATGAGCGAGGACTCGATAAGGATGTCTCCGTTGTGGTCTGGGGAGAATTCGGACGAACTCCCAAGATCAACACCAGTGCAGGACGTGACCATTGGCCTCGTGTGACGTTTGCGATGCTGGCTGGCGGAGGTATGAAGACGGGGCAGGTGATCGGTGAAACCAATCGCCTGGCAGAAGAGCCTGTCTCCCGGCCAGTTCATTACAACGACGTGACAGCCACGCTCTATCACAATCTTGGCATTGATGCTGCCAATACGACGATTCCGGACCTGACCGGTCGGCCGCAGTATGTTTCGCAAACCCATGAACCCATTCGCGAGCTGGTTTGAATTTGCTCCATCGCCTTAGGAACGCTCCATTTGTCGTCGGCCAACGGAAGTCATTTACAAGTGGTTCCACAATGAGGTATCGACCGGCTGAGTGTTCGCCAGTGGAACAACGGACTCGACGCCAGTTGCTGCGGCGGATCGGCTTCGGATCGCTCGGGCTGGGTCTATCGACACTGCTGCGAAAGGACGCTCAGGGTGCAGCGCCAGGCCGTCCCGCCCGCGCGAAGTCGTGCATCATGATTTTTCTCTTCGGCGGTCCGAGCCAGTTGGATACGTGGGACATGAAACCCCTGTCTCCGGTCGAATATCGCGGAGAGTTCCAACCCATTGCCACCTCAGCCCCCGGCGTCGAATGGTGCGAACATCTGCCCCGCAGTGCCCGGATGGCCCACCATGTTGCCGTGGTGCGGTCTCTGTCCATGACGGGGAGAGGCATCGGCGATCACCATGCTGACACGTTCTACATCCTGACCGGCCAGAAGCCTGACCGCTCTTTCTTCGTCGAAGGGATCAACCGCAAGCCCCACGCCGACGACTGGCCGTTCATCGGATCGACCGTTTCCTGGGCCCGGAGTCGGGATCAGGAACTGCCGGGTGTGGTCCAGTTGCCCGCACTGTCGGGTGAGGTCACCAACTACATTAACCCCGGCCAGTTCAGCGGCCGCCTGGGCCCCGAGCACGAGCCTTTTCTCGTTCGGGGTGACCTCGACAAGCCTCGCGATCTTGTCGTGCCGATGTTGCAACGCCCGGCGGAGATCAACCTCGGTCGGCTCGGCAGCCGCCAATCCTTGCTGCAGCAGATCGATTTGCGGCCATCACAGCCGCACTTCGCGAAGAAACCTATGGAGTCCTTCGAGCAGTACCAGCGCAAAGCGTTCAGTCTCCTGACCTCGGAGAAATCCCAGAATGCGTTCGATATCACTCAGGAACCAGAACACGTCCGGGCCCGCTACGGAAACGACATCAACGGGCAAAGCGTGCTCCTCGCCCGGCGACTCGTTGAGGCCGGCGTGCCCTTTGTCGGCGTTCACTGGATCGGTCGGAAAGTGGGGGCCGGGCTCAGCTGGGATACGCACTCGGACAACTTCGGCCAGCTCAAGAACGTGCTGCTTCCGGCGTTTGATGCCTGCTTTGCGTCGCTGCTGGAGGATCTTTCTAATCGAGGCTTACTCGATGAGACGATTGTCCTCGTGGTGGGCGAGATGGGGCGCACACCGAAGATCGGCGACCCCCGTACCGGCGGGAAAGGACCGCCTGGCCGGGATCACTGGATTCACAGCCTGCCCGCGCTGCTGGCGGGAGGAGGGATCGCGGGAGGTCAGATCTACGGCTCGTCAGACGCGGTGGCTGCTTATCCCGCCGACCGTCCGTGCAGCCCCGAGGATCTGGCAGCAACTGTCTATCACGCGATGGGAATCACGCCTGAGGATCTGATGTGGACGGACCGCATCGGCCGCCCCCAAAGCCTGCTGGCCGAAGGCGAACCCCTCCCGCTGTTCGGATAAGTTCCTTTGGACTGCGGCAGCCCTGCTGCCGCTTTAATCTCAGCAGCCTGCTGCTGAGAATGGATAGTTGAAACTTGAGAAAAGTCTCCACAGCAGGCTGTGGAGGGGGAAAGCGGCAGCAGGGCTGCCGCAGTCCAGGATTGAATCAAAGAAACAATATGCCCGACCAACCTAAACCTCATGGCGTCTTTATCTCCTGCGTTTCCGACGAGTTTGAAAAACCGAAAGCTCCGTTTCCGAAGCTCCGTAGTGATCTGCGACACTATCTTAGCCGTGCCGGTTGCCAGATGATCGTTCAGGAAGATTTCCCCCAGACGGCAGTAGACACTGTTGAGAAGCTGGCAAAGCTTGTCCGCGAAAGTGCCGCTGTTGTGCATCTTGTGGGTGAACTTCCAGGCGCGAAGGCGAACGACAAGGCGGTGGCGTCCTTTCTTGGGAAGGAAACCAGTTTCCTCGATGGTCACGCGGAATTGAAATCCAAACTGGGAAAATGTCTTGGCATCACCTACACACAATGGGAAGCTTACCTGGCACTGCATTACGGCGTGCCGCTGTTCGTGTATGCCACTGAAAAAGCCGCTTCCTCCCAGGCGACGCATCTTAAAAATCTGCGACTGGGCAGACGTTATCCGGGTGAAAAGCTCATCACGGCACCATCCGACTTGCTGGGCCAATTGATCGGTGACATTCACACCATCATTGCCTCCGTCCCGAAGTTCACTCAGAAGATCGCCCCCTCGCGGCTCTCGCGGCACGCGGCGAAGCAGTTCTTTGGACGGGAAACGGAACTCGAACTGCTCGACCAGGTCTGGGCCGATTCCGGCATGCACGTTCTCTCGATCGTCGCCTGGGGCGGCGTTGGCAAAACTTCGCTGGTGAATCGCTGGATCGCCACGCGGATGGTCGCCAAGAACTGGCCCGGCGTCGAACGCTACTACGACTGGAGTTTCTACAGCCAGGGAACCGGCGACTCACGCCAGACCTCGTCCGACCTGTT
>CAMAVB010000458.1 GCA_945861465.1 Candidatus Kuenenia stuttgartensis | reverse complement strand
CTGTTTCAGGGAGCATCCTGCCAGGTCGCGATGAAGAAGACGGAACTTGCCATTCGAGATTTTCAGGAATTGATCAAAGAATTTCCTGCATCAGATCTGGTCAACAAGGCAAACGAAGAACTCAAGAAACTTGAAGCCGCCGGGCCGTAGACTGAGCCCGCCCGGCTTTTTGTTTGAAGTGGGATAAGCTTCCAGCGAGTGCTCCGTCAAGATTTGATTTTCGGGTTCAGGTTACCAGCCGGAACGCGTTAGCGTCCGGTTCTAACCGTGGGCTAACGCCCAGTGGCTGATGAACACAACCCGAAGTTGATGGCTTGACAGAGCACTAGTCTGGTTTTCGAACACACAAAGCGTGTTCGTCGAGCGATGGCAAACTGCAGCTTAGGACCGTTCGAGAAATAATTGACCGCATCCTCCTCTCCCCTGGAAGGGGAGAGGGCAGGGTGAGGGGTATAAAAAGAGACAGTTATTTCTCGAGCGGTCCTTACCCCACATAAAATTTTCTGCATCAACCAATATCCCGCGAACTGCGGGCAATCCATTAGACTGAACGCACAACGTGAATCATCAACCCGTCAATACTCTAAAAACCAGGGAACGGTCTTCTGTGACGACTCGGATTCTCGTCATGGCGATAGTTGCCGTTGCTTTGCTGATCACCTGCCAGTCGATGGCGCAGGATAACTCTGACAGTTCATCGACGGGTACAACTGCTCCAACCACCGCAGCTCCGGTCGATGATGCGAAGACGGCGGCACCGACGGCTCCTTCCGGAATTCCGACCGATCCTTTGGGGATCGCGGACGCGATGGGGCGGCCGTTTACGGTCGCGTTCATTCTGGCCTCGGTCATCGGTGTCTGGTCAGTCGTCGAACGGCTTGTCATCCTGCGCCGACGTCGGGTGATTCCGAAGGCATTTGTCGAACGTTTTCTGATGCATCTGCGGGCAGGGCGCATGGATAAGAACGAAGCGATTGCGATCTGCCATCAGAACCAAAGCCCCATGGCGGACGTTTTCATGCACGGCGTCCGCAAATGGGGCCGCCCCAGCGTGGAAGTCGAACAGGCCGTCCTCGACGGCGGTGAACGGCAGGTGTCCCAGTTAAAAAAAGGTCTGCGAGTTTTGAACGGTGTTTCCACACTCAGTCCGCTGATTGGACTGCTCGGGACCGTTGTCGGGATGATTCGCTCGTTCAACGACATCGCAATGGCTGGTGCCATGGGCCAGACGCAAACGCTGGCCAACGGGATCGCATTGGCATTGCTCACCACAGCCGTCGGGCTGCTGATTGCAATCCCGGCAATGGCCGCTTATCTCTATCTCGCAGGTCGCATCGATTCGATCGTGATGGAAATGGACCGCCTCGGTCAGGAACTGGTCCATCTGGTGTCTGCGGAAGCCTTGCGCGAGCGAGCCATCGTCACGGTCCCGAGAGGCGACCTTGCACAGGCCGCAACATCACCCACAGCCGCCCCGGCTCCGGCTCTCAGACCTCGAAAGCCGGTGGCGGAGAAATAATCGTCTCACAGCCGTCGCACCAGCGCGAACCCTGGAATTCAGGATCTAAGTCAACTGGAACGACATACTGCCCGTTGACAAAGGTGGACCAGCAACTGTCCAAAGTCGCCGTCCCGTCACCTCAGGAAGCGGCAAATCGGCCGAGGTCGTCGGGAAGTTGAGGTGTGATTGTTGTGGAGGGATCATCGTGAGAACTTTTGATGAGCTATCAATGCTCCCAATCGAACGTGCTGTGCTTCCTGCGACTATTCGCGTAAATTCGCGTCCATTCGCGCTTACAATTTGTGCTACGCCAATTCGGTCAGTGAAATGGTGTGCCTACGCTCCGCTTGTCACACCCTACGAAATCAAACCGTGACTCACGACACCTCATTTTGGACCGTGTGAAGGATATACGGAAGGTCTGGATAAGTTGAACATGCCATCGCAGGATCATGATTTCGAACTCGATGCAAATGCGACTCGTGCGAGTCTGTTTGGACGTGTGCGCGCGAAGGCGGGGCCGGAGCGGGAGGTTGCATGGGACGAATTTCAGGCTCGGTACGCACCGCTGATCGCCGGATTCCCGAGGCGGGGCGAGTCGGCAGGACATCGACGACATCATTCAGGATGTGATGACGGGGATGCTGCGAGCTGCCGATGGAGGAGAATGGAGAATGGAGAATGGAGAATGGATAGTGGCGTAGATGGCATTGGCGGAGATCGCGGTCGAACCTATCTGGAACGATGTGTGGGAACAGCAACTGGTCGCCTGTGCATTGAGTGTGCTTCGCAACGAACAGTCAGCCAGTCTGGCGTTTCTTGCGTTTGAACAGTACGTGCTGTTCGATCGTCCGGCTGAGACTGTCGCTGCAGAACTCGGCACGAGCGTGAACAACGTGCATCAGGCGAAGACGCGGATGACGAAGTTGCTGAAAGAGACAGTGCAGCGATTGCGGGAGCACGAAGATTCTGGATAATGGCCTCGACGGCAATTCCGTCATGTGTGTGGCAGTTTTCAGGGCGACAACGATGTAGCCGTCTCGCTCCGCCGAGACGATGCCTCGATCTGTCGCGTTCGCCACCGGAAATTAGAATTCCAGGAAAAGCATAGCAAGGGCGTGGGAACGGGGACACCGGATTGTTGTGCGAACGTTGAGCCGGAAGGCTCATCTCGGCGGAGCGAGATGGCTGTATGTAGGGTGGGACAAGCGGCAGCGCCGGCCGACCATTTGTTTGATCTGGTGGGCCTGCGCTTCGCTGGTCCCACCCTACGAATTCACAAACTGGCAGCCGTGCTGAGGACGCAGGGCTTCGATTGCGGGAGTTGGCGAATTGTGGATAATCTGAACGCCTCGACGCTTGATCCAGGGAGTGGAAGTTGGCATTTTTGAAACGAAATGGTTGAAAACAACGATGAGTAACGATCAAACGAAATCGAGTCCGGGGGCAGTGGAGGCTCCAGTGCCAGTCATCCAAGTCGGCTTTCGACGGCTCCGAGTCTGGCCTGCGGTGATGATGCTTGCCGGAATGGTGATCGCTCGCTTGTTGCCTGTCCTGATCGAGAACGGGCCAGCGAACCTGTGGATGGCGGCAGCGATGGGACCCGCTGCGTGTGGTATACTGGTAGTGCTGTGGTGGTTGTTGCTCAGCCGAGCTTCATGGCTGGAGCGACTCGTGGGTATTGTCGGGATTATCGTTGCAGCGGCGGGTACACTTGCGGTTGTGCATCCGTCGATGCTCATGCCTGGAGTTATGGTATTGACGATTCCGATGGGCACCGCCGCGTTTGCCTTGGCCGCGATTCTGTTTGGTCGAATGTTGTCATTCCGTCGCACGGTGATCGCCATTCTGTTCGCGGGTTGCGGATTTGGCTTTTCAATATTGATGAAGAGCGATGGTCTGTGGGGCGATTTTGCGATGGATTTGAAGTGGCGGTGGACGGAATCGAACGAAGATCAGGTGGTTGCAAATCG
>CAMAVB010000457.1 GCA_945861465.1 Candidatus Kuenenia stuttgartensis | reverse complement strand
GTTGCCATCCGTCCGTAGGTGACCTGACCTTCCTTCATTTGCAGCGTTCTGACCAGGCCGGGTCCCGCAGTGAAACGCAGGATCGCACCCAGATCAACATGGCGCAGCACGTTGTGTTGAATCAGGACTCGGCCCAGAGGAACAACGCCGGCGAGGATTTCCTTCTTGACGCACTCCGTCACATATTCAAAATTGAAGCGGACGTAGCCCAGCTGCACGATCCTGTCCGTGCCCTTTTTCCGCAGCAGACTTCGTCGCAGATACAGATCATTTTCAAAGCGCTGGTCAATCACAATCACCTCGACCGCGCAGTTGTGAAACGCTTCCATCGTGACGGTCATGTGAAGTTCATGGACCAGCATGTGGCGATAGGGCTCCGGCGTCGCCTCCTTGGCAACGTGCTCCGCAGTCAGATACAGCGGCTGCCCTTCCGGTTCTGGAAACAGGCTGACAAGTTCCTGAAGTTCAATGATCGGATTCACGGCGAATTATCCTGGTAGATTTCTTGCGATTAGTCCCAACGGGACGGCATGGTGTAGCCACGGGCGCGAGCCCGTGGACCTGGAGACAAAATCACGGCCAGTCCCGAAGGGACGACAGGAGTCGCAGAGCGCGGACACCTGCCGTCCCTTCGGGACTTAAAAACACTGCTTTCGTACGATTCCACGGGCTCGCGCCCGTGGCTACAGCCTGTCGCCACTTCGTGGCTGAAGCAAAAACACCGCTCACTCGGATCGTTCCCGAAGACTTTACTGTTACGTAACAAGTGGCGCTGCCTGCTTAAACCTCATGGCGAACGTCGCGTTCTTCGCTCCATGGCTCTGCGATACACGGCCACATATTCGTGAGCGCTGCGCGTCCATGACCAGTCACGGGACATCCCATTGCGCACAATTTGTCTCCAGATGTGCGGTTGATGGTAAAGCCAGATGGCTTTCTCAATCGTTTCCGCCAACAGCTCTTTCGAATAGTCCCCAAAGACGAAACCTGTCGCCGTCTGCAGCGACTCCGATTCCGATGCAAAGTTCTCCACCGAGTCTGCCAGCCCGCCGACCCTTCTGACAATCGGGACTGTCCCGTATCGCAGGCTGTACATCTGATTGAGCCCGCATGGTTCGAAGCGACTAGGCATCAGAAAAATATCGGATCCCGCTTCAATCTGGTGGGCGAGCGAATCATCGAAACCAATCTCGACGGCGACCTTGCCCGGGTAGCGGCGGGCCAGATCCCGCAGTTGTCCTTCGTAGTATGCGTCTCCGGTTCCCAGAAACAGCATCTGCAGATCCTGCGACAGAATTCGTTCGGCCGCGCCGGTAATCAGATCGAAACCTTTCTGGTCCGCCATGCGTGAAACCATGCCCAGAATCGGCACATCCGCGCGCTGATCGAGGTGCATCCGCGTCTGCAGATGGGCTTTGCACTGACGCTTGCCTTCGCCGACCGTATCGATCGAATACGGTGCCGGAATGTGGTGATCCGTTTCCGGATTCCAGACGTCATCATCAATCCCATTCAGGATTCCGACAAGATCGTCTCGACGATGTGAGAGCAATCCTTCCAGCCCATAGCCTTCGTCAGACGTGCAGATTTCGGTGGCATAGGTCGGGCTGACGGTTGTGATCTGATCAGCAAAGGCGATCCCTGTCTTCAGCAGATTCAGATCTCCCCAGGCCTCCATCTGATTTTGATTGAAGTGTCGCCAATCCATACCCGTGAGCGGCATATCGAAGTGCCAGAACCTGCCCTGGAAGGCCATATTATGCAGTGTCATGACGCTGCCCGTGCGTTCAAAACCTGGCCGACCGTTGTATTGCGTCTGCAGCAAACCATTCACGACCCCGGTCTGCCAGTCGTTACTGTGGATCACATCCGGCCGGAGGATCATCTGTCTGCAAATCTCCAGCACGGCACGGCTGAAAAAGCAAAAACGTGCGCAGTTATCCGCATAACCGTGACCATCCTCCTGATACAGATGGCGTCGGTCAAAGTACTCTGGCTGGCGGAC
Source organism: Candidatus Kuenenia stuttgartensis (assembly GCA_945861465.1). Lineage (GTDB taxonomy): Bacteria > Planctomycetota > Planctomycetia > Planctomycetales > Planctomycetaceae > SXXK01. Next base: position 1,507 of record CAMAVB010000457.1, on the reverse strand, counting down.
CAACAGCACGCGGACGTTGGTGTTCGGCAAGGTCGTCCAGTTGACGGCACCAGGGACCGCGCGCCCATTCATCTGGATGGAAAATCGCAACCCGGTATCGTGGATTGCCGGCAACGATCCTTTGTTCTGACGAAGCAAAAAATAGTCGGGCAGAAACAGTGTGACGTCATGCCCGAGTTGGTCGAGCGATTTTGCCAACGCCCCGGCCACATCGGCCAGTCCCCCGGTTTTGGAAAACGGCACAGCTTCGGAAGCAGCCATGACGATCCGTAATGATTCACGTGAACTGACCATGCTGACATCTCAGGGAACAGGATCGAACGAATTCTTCGTGTTTCGTCCGTGAAACGTTGAGTTGAGGATGCGTATCCGGAAAGTCGGGAGTGTATCCTGATTCTTGTGGTTCGCTCGTGAGAATCGGGGTAGTCTTCAGAAAGTTTTCGGAACCGATGAATTGTTCCGGATCTAGCGCCTCCGCTTTACAAAAGGGGTCAGGAACCAATAGTGCGGAGCACCCTCTGGGCCATTTGGCTATTGGTTGCTGACCCCTTTTTTAAAGTCACGCATTTCTGACAGGAATTGGACGATGAAGTGTTTCGCCTGCAAGGCTGAGATTCAGGACTATTCCAGCATCTGCCCTCAATGCGGAAAGGATCCGCAGCCGAATCCGTACGAAGTACCTAAAGTTGGGGTGGCGAAGCCCGCAGGCAATCCCAGCGAAGGTGATGCGACCGGCGGCATTATTCCTTACAAAAATCCCAAAGCGCTGATCGCCTACTATCTTGGGATCTTCAGCGGCTTGCCTTTCATCGGATTCTTCCTGGCCGTACCGGCGGTTGTGCTGGGCATCATGGGACTCCGTGATCGCAACAGAAATCCCGCCATCAAGGGCAGCATTCATGCCGGAATCGGGATTGGTTGTGGTACGATTTTTACGCTGCTGTGGGGCAGTTTGATTATTGTCTTCATTATCAGTGCATTGATGGGCCGGCTTTGATTGTGAATTATGGCTGGAAGTCGCAATCTCCACGGCACGTTCGATCGTGATCGCATCCTGTCTGACAGCGATATTCGCCACATCGAATACCACGACACGCTGCCATCGACAAACACGACCGCCCTAGAATTGCTCGGCCCGCTGCTCGACAACGCACCCGCTTTGGTGCTCACGTCAAGACAATCCGCCGGACGTGGACGAAAAGGCAACCTCTGGTGGTCGTCCGGTGGCGCGCTAACGTTTTCGTGGGTGGTTGATGCTGCTCGCCTGCCAGTCACCATTGAACGCCGTCCAATGGTTTCACTCGCAGCAGGACTTGCCGTGCGTGATGCGCTGCTGGATCTGATGCCAGACTGTCCGTTCGTGCTCAAATGGCCAAATGATGTGCTCATCGGCGACCACAAAGTCTGCGGCATCCTTGTGGAACAGCATTCGGTCGGTCAGCGTCAGGCCGTCATCATCGGTATTGGTGTGAACGTAAACAATTCCATGCGCGACGCGCCTTCTGAG
>CAMAVB010000456.1 GCA_945861465.1 Candidatus Kuenenia stuttgartensis | reverse complement strand
TGAAGATCGCAGGCTGGAAGGTTTCATTTCACTGCGCGAATTGATTCTGGCAAAACCCGACGCGCGACTTTCAAGTATCATGCAGCGGGACGTGATTCGCTTCAAAGTGAGCGAACAGCGCGAAGTTGTGGCTCAGGAAATGGGTCGGTATAATTTCATCGCGCTGCCGATCGTGGATGCCGATGATCGGCTGGTCGGCATCGTGACCCACGACGATGCGATGGACGTGGTGCAGGAAGAAGCGACGGAAGACGCCTATCTGCAGAGTGCCATGGCGCCGTTGGATGATACGTACGAAGACACGCCGCTGCTGACGATCTTATGGAAGCGCGGCATCTGGCTGCTGTTTCTGTCGATCGTGGCACTGATGAATGCACGCGTGATTGGTCATTACCGATCGTCAACCACCGAAGCGCCGGAGGTTGTCCAGCACGAGACTGGACTTGCCACGCTTATTTTGTTGTTTCTGCCACTTGTGATGGCCAGTGGCGGGAACGCAGGATCGCAGTCAGCCACCTTGTTCATCCGGATGTTTGCATTGCAGCCGACGGATTCCAAGGGAGGAGTTGATGGGCTCATCAATCGCAGGCTGATCCTGCGCGAATTCACGATCGGGCTGGCACTTGGCGTCGCGTTGGCCGCACTCGATTTTTTCGTGGCCTTTGTCTTCTTTGGCTTGAGCTTTGCCGAGGCCGCCGCGATCGCAACGACCGTGGTGATTGTGGTGATTCTGGGTACCTCGGCGGGCACCCTATTGCCACTCGGCCTTCGCCGATCGGGAATGGACCCTGCGATCATGTCCAATCCATTGATCGCCGCAATGATCGACATCCTTGCCGTGGTCATCTTCTACGAAATCGCCAGCCAGTATCTGACCTGACGCCGCACCGCTCGCCTGGGGTTCGGCCATTATTGCCGGTTGAGTTGCCAATCACTTCGCCATGGATCTTCGAAACAACCGGCACGAACCAAAAAGACAGAATTGTTTATCCAGACGGTACGACCGGGCCGATGAAAGGAGCGTAGCGTTCTGTTGCGTTGTCTCGTCAGCGGACTCCGGTGAACACCGAAGTTGGCTGAAACTAAGGGATCACGACAGCAGTCCGGGGTTCTGGCGGATGTTTCTGCCAGAGGCAGTCAGCGTCCGAGAATTTGTCATCGAACCACCGGGACGGTTTTTCAGCAGTTCAAGTGCAGTCCGGAACGGAAGGTACCTCACGGAGGAGAACTTTCATGCGAAAGTACGGTAAATGGTTACTCGTGCTGGGAGTCCTGGCGGCAAGCCCGGTCGCGGCCAGTGCAGATGGTTTCCTTGGCGGCCGGATACGGACGCCATTTTCTGGAGCCGCCCAGAAAGAACAGAATCAGGCTCACGCCGATCAGGTCATTGCAGCCTTGAAGGGAGCGGAAATTCAGGGTTCCGGCGTGCGAGTCGAAGTCCAGAATGGCGTCGCAATTCTGGACGGCAAGGTCAGTCAGGCCAGTGACCGAGTACTCGCTCAGCGTTTGGCGCAGTCAGTGCCAGGCATTAAAAGTGTAGAGAACAATCTGCGCTTCATGCCGGAGGCCAGCGGCCAGGAGCAGCCGGCAGCAGGTGAGAATCACGCTGAACTGTTTGACTCGCGAGTCACTCAGGCCGGGCTCAGTGAATCCCGAAACAGCGGATCAGGAATTCGTCAGGTGAGCGGCCAGACTCACGCAGCCCGAACTCCCGTGACGGCGAACCCGGCGAATACCGCTTCTTCCGGGCAAGCATCTGAAAATCTGGCGATGGCTGAGCAGATCAAGGAGACCCTGGAACGTGTGGGTCTGGTCGGCTATGACATCGAAATTCGCTACCAGGCCGGCACAGCGACGCTGATCGGTGATGTGGCCACGATGCAGCAGCGGCAGGCTGCGGGGTCTTCGGTTTCACAGGTTCCAGGCGTAAAGAACGTGAACAACCAGTTGCGGGTTGGAGGTCCTTTCAGTCAGACTGCCTTCAATCCACAGTCCGCGCCCATGGCGGTCGGTCAGCAGCAGCCTCAGCAGTATGCACCTCAGATGATGCCTGCCGGGTACACTCAGCCGGGCATGGCCATGGATCCATCGATGATGCCATCGCCGATGGGGTATGCTCCAACCAGTTTCAACAATCCTCAGTTGCCCGGTCATGCATGGCCAGCTTACGCTCAGTATCCAAACTCAGCCGCTGTGACCTATCCGACTCAGTACAGTGCCAGTGCCTTTCCATACATTGGCCCTTTCTATCCGTACCCACAGGTACCGATGGGATGGCGTGAAGTGTCACTGGAATGGGATGATGGCTACTGGCAGTTGAACTTCAACAAAGAAAAGGACAAGTGGTACTGGATCCTGCATCCAAAGCACTGGTAACCAGGCGACTGGAAACCAAACCACGGTTCTTGAATGAATCCGGACTGCTGACGACACTGCTTTGAAGGTTGATCCTGCAAAGCAGTGTTTTTTATTGCGCTCATCCCCAGGAGTTTGTGTGATTACCGCTGATTTTGTGAGTGGCAAGGCGCTAGCCGCCGGTTCTTGCAGATCGATTACCCGCGGCTAGCGCGGTGTTGATTTAGTCGTTTAACCCGACCCAAAGGGGAGGAATGCCACCGGAACGCCTCGCCTACGGCATCGGGTTAAACGAAAACACTCCAGATCGTCCCTAAATCAACACCCCGCTAGCGGTCTGTTGATTTAATACCAACCCGAAGCGCCAGCGAGGCAGAAACGGCTGAATTCCTCGCTGGCGCTTCGGGTTAGTATGACTTTGAGCCACAATAATCACTAAATCAACAGACCGCTAGCGGCTTGCGGTCGTTGAGTATCGAGAGCGACTCCTAGAGATCCGCCAACTGCGTTGTTGCGTCACCGAATTGATTGGCGGGCAGGCCCATGCGGTGCATGAGAGACAGATAAAGGCTGCACAGCTTGCGCCCGTCGTCACCGCGTTCGGAATAGTCCATCACGCGGCCCGTTTCCAGAGTACCGCCCAATCCACCGACAGTGAACAGCGGCAGGCGGTGGGAGTCATGTTTGTTTCCGGACCACATGTTATTGACAAACACCAGGCACGAATGGTCAAGCACTGACCCGTCGCCTTCTTTCATCTCTTCCAGACGACCGGCAAGATAGGCCATCTGGCTGACGTAGTAACGAGAGATCCGTTCGAAATCGTCGGATCGATCATCGTGTGACGCCGAATGATGTGCCTTGCGAACATCAAGAAACGGATAGAACAGTCCGGAAATGTCGCGGCATAACAGGAGTGTCGCGAAACGTGTCTTGTCCGTCTGGAAGGCCAATGCCACGACATCGCACATCAGTTTCATGTGTTCACGAATGTCTTCGGGAAGTCCATTATCCGGACGTTTCATGGTCATGAGGGGCTGGCCGTTCTCCGCTGCGTTGTCGGTTGCCTTGTGTTGTGCACTTCGAGCCCGCTCAATCCGTTTTTCGACTTCGCGGACGCTCGTGAGATACTGATCAAGGCGTTCGCGGTCGGTCGCGCTCACTTGCCG
>CAMAVB010000455.1 GCA_945861465.1 Candidatus Kuenenia stuttgartensis | reverse complement strand
GACGAGCGGCTGAAGTTGTTCGTCGTTGTTTGCAAAGCGGTACAGCATGCGCACCAGAAGGGAATCATTCACCGCGATTTAAAGCCGTCGAATGTGCTCGTCACCGTCATCGATGGCGAAGCGGTCCCCAAGGTGATCGACTTCGGCCTGGCGAAAGCCGTTGAGCAGAACTTGATGCTGTCTGACATGACCATGCAGACGGAGTTCGGCAAGGTCGTCGGCACCGTACAGTACATGTCGCCTGAGCAAGCTGAACTGAAAGGGCCGAATGCTGAGGATATTGACACTCGGACGGACGTCTATTCGCTGGGCGTGATGCTGTATGAACTGCTGACGGGCTCCACTCCACTGGACAAAGAAACGCTGGGGAAAAACGCTCTCCTGAAGGTTCTCCAGATTATTCGGGAAGAAGACCCGCCTCGCCCCAGCAACCGCTTGAGTTCTTCGTCACACGAGGCAAATTCAGCAGTCAGTGACCTGCGAAGACTGCATCCCGCCAGACTTCAGCAACTTCTGCGAGGGGAACTTGACTGGGTCGTGATGAAGGCTCTGGAGAAAGATCGAGCTCGCAGATATCCAACTGCGAACGATTTAGGCCAGGACCTGACCAACTACCTGACAGGCGGAACGGTGACGGCACGACCACCATCGACGTGGTATCAGCTTCAGAAGTTCGCGCGACGAAATCGCGGACTGGTGGCCGCCCTGCTCACGATTGGTACGGTGTTGGTTGCTGGGATTGCCGGGACAACTTACGGGCTTCTTCGCGCGACTCAAAAGGCGGAAGAGGCGGACAACCAGCGGATCGTCGCTGAAAAACAATCCGATGAAGCGAAACAAGAACGCGCCAACGCCGTCGACTCGGAAGGAAGAGCGACTGTAGATTCTCAACGTGCTCGCGATGCCGAAGCGGCAGCAAAGTTTCAGCTTGCCATTGCCAGATACGATGCCAATCGAGCGGTGGAAGCTCGAACGTTGCTACATCAGATCCCACAGGAATACCGTGACAACTTCGAGTGGCACTATTGCAACCGGCGTTTCCAGGGGAGCGACATTACATGTTACGGGCATACGAGCGATGTGTACGAGGTCGCTTTTACTCCTGACGGAAAGCGGGTGGTTTCGGCAGGCAAAGACGGGACGGTGCGATTATGGGATGCAACTTCCGGAGAGCAACTCGGCACACTTGAGGGGCATGCAAGAGAAGGGTCGGGCTTGGCAGTCAGTTCGGATGGTTCCCTGATTGCATCAGCGGGATTTGACAAATCGGTCAGACTGTGGGACGCGGAGTCGGGTGAAATCATCCGCACCATGAACGGTCATGCCGGCCCAATCAGAGGTCTCGCGATCAGTCCGATCGGGGATCGAATCGCGTCGGCATCGGATGACAAAACCGTAAAGGTGTGGGACACAAAAACGGGCGAGGAAGTCATCACGGTTACCGGTCACACGGCGTCCGTGTCGGGTGTCGCCTTCAGTCCGGACGGCAAGCAACTTGCTTCGACGAGTAGTGGTGACACAACGATTCGAATCTGGGACTCACGAACCGGGGAGCAAATCAAAGTCGTCCACCATTCCTTTCCGGAAGTGCGACGCCTGGCGTTCAGTCCCGATGGTACTCGGTTGGCGGCCATCACGTATAGCAGGTACTTCCTGTGGGATACGCAGACCTGGGAACTTGTCGGCGGAGTGAGTGCGCACAATCGACTCGTTCGTTGCGTCGCCTTCAGTCCGGACGGAACTCAGTTGGCGACCGCAGGTGATTCTACGGAAATCAAGCTCTGGGACACTCGAACGGGCAACTTGATCAATACGCTCAATGGACACGCCAAAAAGGTATGGGGCGTCGCCTTTAGTCCCGATGGAACGCGACTCGTCTCCGCCAGCGCGGACAGAACCGTCAGGATCTGGAATACGCACGGCGATAACGACCTCACATTGGGTGGGCACTCGGAACATGTTCATTGCGTCGCCTTTAGTTCGGATGGCAGGCAACTCGCATCGGGATCAGAATCGGTCATCCTGCGGGACGCGCAGACGGGTGATGTGAAGTTCAGGCTGAATGGGCAAACGGCTAAAGTCAACGAGCTGTCCTTTAGCCCGAACGGGACGCGGCTTGCTTCGGCAGCGGATGACAACACGGTTCGCCTATGGAACACCGAAACGGGTGAAGAAGTCGCCGTTTTGAAAGGGCATACAAGTTCGGTTACCGGAGTCGCGTTTAGTCCGGACGGGTACAGACTCGTGTCGTCAAGTCGGGACGGAACGATTAAACTCTGGGACGCGCAAGCACATGAGGAAACCGCGACGCTCACGGGCCATCAGGGTACGGTCTACGGTGTTGCATTCAGCCCGGATGGTTCGTGCTTTGCGTCCGCAGGCTATGACAACACGGTCAAGCTGTGGGACGTAGAGACCGGCAGTGAAATACGCACGTTCACTGGACATACCGGGCTCGTGAGCGCGGTGGCGTTTGACCGGGAGGGTAAGCGACTTGTGTCAGGCGGCTATGACACAAAGATCCGAGTATGGGATGTTGCCTCAGGCAAGCAAATTGCGACCGCTCATGCCAGCAGCGGCGCAGTATTTGGGGTCGCCTTCAGTCCTGACGGCAAACGGTTCGCAGCGTGTGGAACAGACCATTCCGTTCATCTATTCGAGACTTTGAGCGGTCAGGAGATCATGACCTTTTTCCCAGGCAAAGTTGGTGTTGAATCCGTCACCTTCAGCCCTGATGGCACACGGCTGGCTGCCGCCGTCGCCGGAAAAGGTAACATACGAATCTGGGACGCACCAAAAAAGCACGAAATCGCGATCCTCAGCGGACATTCCGATACGGTGACAAGCGTGACCTTCAGCCTTGATGGTTCACGAATCTACTCGGAGTCCGAAAATGAGAAACTGGTCTGGAATGTCGCGACTCGCGAGACGCTTCCAGATGCAATTTGGGAGCCGCCAGAAGTGATCACCCACACTTCTCCCGATGGTCAATGGTTTGTGACCACCGAATCCAACAACGTCGTGCTGGTCGATCTGGAATACAAGAATGCCCCCGACGAAAAAGCAAGGCGAAAAACGAAAGCGAGCTTCGATTCGTTCTGGCATCAGGAGCAGGCGACAACTGCCACCACGGCGAAGAACTGGTATGCCGCAGTTTTCCATTATGCATTGCTGATGCAGAACGATCCTGATCAGGCATCACATTACGATGGCTTGCAATCATCCTGGGAACAACTTGTCCCTCAGTTTGCAGGCGAAGAGCGCGACGTCGATTCTCACCTCGCGAACATCGTTAAAGAATCTCTCCAGCTCCCACGCGGCAGCAAATAGCCTGAGGTTTTCTGCTGTGTCTGGCACCGGCGGCTCTCCCCTTGGACTGCGGCAGCCCTGCTGCCGCTTTGATCTCAGCAGCCTGCTGCTGAGAATTGATGGTTGGAACTGGAGAAAAGTCTCCACAGCAGGCTGTGGAGGGGGAAAGCGGCAGCAGGGCTGCCGCAGTCCAGGATGGTGAGAGGCCGCCCGGTGCCAGACAC
>CAMAVB010000454.1 GCA_945861465.1 Candidatus Kuenenia stuttgartensis | reverse complement strand
CGGACCCGAATGAACGATGATAAACCCACTGTTGCGCTCCTTCGCTTTGAGTGTGTACTCAGGACTGATACGGGGGAGCGCAACAGATTTTCATTTTCCCCGCAAACCCAATCCTCCTAAATTCCGGCCATTGCATCAGGCCAGGGCTGGGGTGAGGGGGCTTCTTTCGCAAGTTGACATACTGGACAGGCCCCTCATCCGGCCTGTCGGCCACCTTCTCCCCAGATTTCGGGGGAGAAGGGAAGGTGGAATGACGCAACGTTAATCTGAACAATATCTTGTGGCGAATCGGACTCTCAAAGTGGCGCTGTCCAACCAGGTACGCTTTTTTTCGGGTACTTTGGTACGCTTTCTTTTTTTAGTGTCTGGTAGTTTGGTACGCTTTTGTAGGTATACTGATCCGCTTTTGTATCAGAATGCACTGGAAACACGCCTCAGAGTGCATTTCGTACTTCAGCCAATGATTGCGGTCACTCCAAAGTCCCGTTACACTGGCCAATGCCTGAGTGGAGGATAGGGCAACGCAGAAGTGCGCCCCGAGCGCCGTCTCAGGGTTCAGGATTGCAGCGGCGACGGTGAGCATCTACGGCTATCCACTACTTATCGCCACCTTTCCTGATCAATTTCACCCACAGATTCTTTGAACGAGCCATAATGAAAGTCACGACGTTGGCTACTGTTGAAAAAGCAACTCAGACAATTAACGGTGCCCAGATTCTGATCGAGATGCTCGTTCGGCTGGGCACAGACACGATTTACGCCTATCCGGGCGGTTGCAGCATGCCCCTGCATCAGGCCCTGCGCGAGCAACGCGAAAATATTCGCACGATTTTGCCTCGGCACGAACAGGGCGGCTGCTTTGCGGCTCAGGGAATTGCCAGGTCCACCGGCAAGACCGGCGTGGTCATGGCGACCAGCGGTCCAGGAGCAACCAATCTGGTGACCGGTATCGCTGACGCCAAGCTGGACAGCATCCCGTTGATCGCAATCACTGGTCAGGTTCCTCAGGCCGTCATCGGCACCGATGCGTTCCAGGAAACGCCGATGGTGGAAGTCTGTCGCGCGATCACGAAACATCACTACATGATCACCAGCATCCGCGACGTGGCGCGGATTGTGAAGGAATCCTTCCACATCGCGTCAACCGGGCGACCGGGTCCCGTGCTGATCGACTTCCCCAAAGACGTCCAGCTGGAAACGATGCCGTTGAGCGAAGTGAATTTTGATCCGCCGATGAATCTGCCCGGTTATCGTCCGGAAGTTCCCTCGGTTGCTCCGGAACAGATCCGTCAGGTACTCGCTGCGATTCGCCGTTCGCGTCGTCCCGTTCTGTACGTGGGTGGTGGATGTATTCAGAGCGAAGCTGCCGAAGAATTGACAAAATTTGCCCTCCGCACTGGCATTCCAGTGACGATGACGGTGATGGGTCTGGGAGTCTTCCCGGGCACGCATCCACAGTCGCTGCACATGCTGGGAATGCACGGCACGGTCTATGCGAACTACGCCGTGGACCAGGCGGACCTGTTACTCGCGTTCGGTGTGCGCTTCGACGACCGCGTCACCGGAAAGGTCGCAGAATTTGCGAAACACGGCAAGATCGTGCATGTGGATATCGATCCGTCGGAGATCAATAAGAACAAAGAATCACACATCCCGATTCACGCGGATGTGCGGGAAACTCTGATCGCTCTTAACGCGGCTCTGGACGACGCCGACATTCCGGATCTGACCGAATGGCATCACATGATCGACGGCTGGAAGGAGAAATTCCCGCTGGCCTACGCGACCGCTGGAGATGCCATTCTGCAGCAATACGCGATCGACGAACTGTGGCGGCAGACGCAGAGCATGGACTGCTACGTGACGGTCGGCGTGGGCCAGCACCAAATGTGGGCAGCACAATTCTACAAGTTCAACAAGCCACGGCGCTGGTTGAGCAGTTCTGGTCTGGGAACCATGGGGTTCGGTCTGCCAGCTGCGATGGGCGTACAGTCCGCACATCCGGATTCGCTGGTCGTTGACATCGACGGCGACGGTTCGTTCCAGATGAATATTCAGGAACTCGCAACGCTGTACTGCGAAAAGCTTCCGGTTAAAATTCTGTTGCTGAACAATCAGCATCTGGGCATGGTTGTGCAGTGGGAGGACCGATTCAATTCCGGTCGGCGAGCACACACGTACCTTGGCCCATCCGATCATCCGGAAGCGTTGGGTGAAGGCGACGGTTCAATGCCCACCGACACCTTCCCAAACTTTGTGGGCATCGCCGAAAGCTACGGAGTCAAAGCTCGCCAGGTCCGCAGCAAGGCCGAATATCCCAAGGCTCTCGCAGAAATGATCAGCCACAAAGGCCCATACCTGCTCGACGTGATCTGCCCCTATCAGGAGCACGTCCTGCCGATGATCCCCAGTGGAAAGTCCGTGCGCGAGATCATTGTGGAATAGGCGGAGAATGTTGTTCGAACGCGGTCGGCGTTGGCTCGTTTGACCACGTGCCGAGCGGGCCGCGATTGTTCTATTTGAAATTTCAAATTTGAGATTTGAAATACGAACGGCGGGGCGTTGCCCACGCGGTTAAACCGTCGCGACTGCCGCGTCTCGCTTGCGATACCAAGCCAGGGCGAATCGACACTCCTGAGCGGCGAGCTGATGAAATCGCAGAGAATCCATCGACGTCAGTTCTCGTCCCGAAGTTGTGACCACGGGACCGCGTCCGCGGGATCGTTTTGACGGCGTTGAATTTCTTCGATGAAATCGTCGTCATCAATGTCGGGCAGATGTTCTTCGTCACCCATCGTTTCCAGCAACTGGCTGACAATGGACAGACGGTCCTTTTCAGAGAGCTGAATCGCTGCGGAAACAATTTCGGCGAGGGTGGAAGACATGACTGGGACTTTCGGTAAAACTCAGAACCTGCGATGTGCGAAATAGTAGCGTCGAAACCTGTCGAAACCTACCCAAAATAATTTCATGCCTTCACGGCGATGCATCCGCTGGATGGTGATAGTCAAATTGCTGTCAATGCTTTGCGATTAGTCCCAACGGGACGGCATGTTGTAGCCACGGGCGCGAGCCCGTGGACTTGAATACAAAATCACCGTCAGGCCCGAAGGGACGACAGGAATCGCTCAGCACAGACACCTGCCGTCCCTTTGGGACTCAGGAACATTTCTTTGGCACGATTCCACGGGCTCACGCCCGTGGCTACAGCCTGTCGCCACTCCGTGGCTGAAACACAAAGAGGACTCACACGGATCGTTCCCGAAAACTTTACTGTTATGTCACACGACCACCCATGACCGGATGCACCCCTTCATGGCTTGTCTCGATCTGTTTCCCCGCGAACCGCTACTTCATCTCAGCCAGCAAGGCGTCCAGGTTTCGCTGGACCGCGAGCGTATTGGGATGCTCATCCCTAGGCATCAGCAAAGTTGGTATTTTAGGAGGAATTGGGGTATCCGAATATTGTGAAATCTGTTTCGCTTCGTGAAATGGATTTTGGTTTGCGACATGGCGCAAGGAGGGCGCGACAATGGAAACTCAGGGACGGGGTGTGGAATCGG
>CAMAVB010000453.1 GCA_945861465.1 Candidatus Kuenenia stuttgartensis | reverse complement strand
CACCTGTGAAACTCGTGGAAGCATGGTGCAAAGAACATCTGCCAGTCTCCGTCCAGGCTCAACGAAGACTTGCCTTTTCCCCTCAAATACCGTAAACAAATCGCACCTGATCAATATCCCTACGCAACCCCAACTTTGCTGCTGCCTAGTCTGGTGCTCCATGCCCACGGGTTTTACCAGCGCGCCGAAGAATGCTATGCCCAGGCGGAGCGGTTCGATCCGCGGAATCCGCTCTGGCCCTATTTGACCGGCGACTGTTTCGCTTACGCGGGCGATCCAGGGAAGGGACTGGAATGCTTCCGCCGTGCCGTGGACCGTTCTAAAATGCATCCAATCGTGCAGCTCCGGCTCGGTGAAGCACTTTTTGAGCAGGGGCAGTTCGACGAGGCGGCAATCCAGTTCCGCGAGGTCGAAGAACGACATCCGGATGAGCCGCGTGCCCAGCTTGGACTAGCGCGAGTATCGCTTGCACGGAACGACGCTCAGGCCAGTGTTTCCCATCTGCAGAAATGCATCGCACAAACCGGCGACATCCCCCGCGCGTGCAGCCTGCTCGCCCAGGCGTACCATATGCTGGGTGAGCAGGACCTGGCCGCCGATGCACAGAAACGGGCCGCTTCGCAGAAGGAGGCCCACGTCTGGCCCGACCCCTGGCTCGACCAGGTCGTCTTCCGCATGACGGGCATCGCGGGACTCGGACGGCGGGCGACAGCCCTGTACCGCGCCGGACGCGGTGCGGAGGGCCAGACGCTGCTGGAGGAACTAGTGCGTCGATACCCGGATTCGGCAAAGGCGCGGGGAGGAATGGGGCGGCTGTACCTCCTGCGTGGTCAACTCGCTGCGGCTGAACCACACCTCCGCGAGGCATTGCGGATGGACCCGAATCTCGTCGAAGTTCGCTACTACCTGGCCACCGCTCTGATGCAGCAGCAAAAATGCGAAGAGGCGGCGGTCGAGTTTCGCCAGGTGGTCGAACAGCAGCCGGACCATGGCGAGGCGCACCTGAAACTTGGTCAGTGTCTCTACACCCTCAGCGACAAACCAGGCGCCGCGCGCGCCCTGCAGGACGCCGTACGGTATGAACCGCACAACCTGAAAGCTCGGAAAAATCTCGGGGTGGTACACTTCGAATTGCAGCAATACGCTGAGGCCGTAGCTCAGCTTGAACTCGCTGCCGCGCTCGATTCGTCAGACAGCCAGATTCAATCACTGTTAACCCGCGCCCGCAGCATGGTCGAGAGACCATCGCCGTAGTTTTCAGCGATCGAGGCTTGATCGGCACACATTGACACTTCAGTGACGACAGGTACCCTGAGCTTCACATATGATGCCCCGCATGAGCCGTGAACCGTGGAGGTCGCGGCAAACGAACTCAACCGGATACGACGTTGAACTCCTGCAGCGAACTCAGCAGCCGTTCGGTCGTCGTGTAGAGTCTGGCGTGAATGCCAAAGGTCGCTGCCTTTCGGATATAGGCTTCGATATCGTCCGTGTAGAAGCACTCATGAGGTTCGCACATGGCTTTGGATAGAGCGACTTCGTAAATGCGATCTTCTGGCTTGAGCGCACCGGCTTCGAAGGACGTGACACGGTCATCCATCAGCTCCAGCACGCTGAAATTGCGTTCGATGAACTTCAGGTGCGTCACGCTGGTGTTCGACAAAAGCACCAATCGCATCCCCGCTGCCTTCAACTGATGCAGCACGGGAACGATGGATTCGTTGAGCCAGAAAATATCGGCCGCGGCATGACGCATTTCGTCGATGTTAAGAGCCTTGCCTGTCGCCTGACATAACTCGTCGTGAAACTGCTCTTCAGTCACCTCACCGCGTTCCAGCTTCCACTGTCGGCCTTCGTCCAGCAAATATGCCTTCGTCTGTGCCTCAGTCCAGCCGCAAAGTTCAGCAATGTTCTGACACATCTTGTCATGTGAGAAATGCACGAGCACGTTGCCCATGTCGAAGAAACAGGTTTTGATTGGCATGGAGGAGTCGAGAAGTGTGAAGTTAAGAGTCGGCAGCAAGGTTGTGAAGCCAAACGCGAATTGTGGACAGTTGGGTCAAAGTGTTCAATGTATTGCTGCACAGCATTCGATCAGACCGCATTCTGTGCGAGTTTATTCAGCCAGTCGATCTGTGCGTCAGCCAGCGGCGGTGCCGGAACGGACCGGGAATAGTCTAACCGACGAACATAACCGCTGCGGTCGTAAACGTCGTGAAGTACCGCCTGCATATCCAGAGTTACGTCTCGGTCACGTGGCAAGAGAGGCACGGGAATTGTTGGCAACGGAGATTCCAGTGGCGTTGGCCAGTAATCGACGTGCATTCGATCCTGTGATCGACTGAGCCAGATCAAATAGTCCCGACGCCCCATGCCCGGTGCCGGCTCAGCCCTGCTTCCGGCTCGCAGCAAATCGATTTCAATAAAATGAGACTCCGACTGCAGCAATTCCCGACGTTTCGAAAGATATGAGCTGCGGCCAGCCGAACCCTGCAGCTTGTTGGCGGGAGACAGGATTTCAATCACCGTCACAATTTCCTGATGATCCGATGAACGAATGACGATCCGGCGTTCCGTGACCTGAAGGTCAGCCACGCGAGCCTGCAACGCGGGTGTGATTGTGGCCATCGCGGTGGATCTGCTCTCATGGAAATCCGGAGTCATCGATTCGCGGACGGTCACATCCGGTACGATGAGTCGTATCATTGGGTCGTCGGTATCACACAGAAACACTCTTTCTTCCACGTCCGCGAAATACTCCGGTGGCATGCTGGCATTCAGGCGAGATCGAATTTCCGAAATCAATGCCGCATGAACCCCGGGCCACAGCTCGGGAGCCTCCATCCACGGATTCATTCCAGGTAACGGCGACGGCATAGCGATCTCTCCGGAATTAAGTAGTGCCGCTTGATTGTATCGCTGAACCGCTCCGGATTCGACACGGAATTGGGAAACTCTGCTCGCCGGGTAACGAATCGCATTGTACCTGCAGGCTGACGCATGCCGCTCGCCGGGGCCGGGATTACGTCTCTGCAAAAATCGATGCTCGCAGATATTCGCGATTCAGTCTGGCGATATGGGCCACGGAAACCTCTGCGGGGCAGGCGGCTTCGCATTCGGAAGTGTTGGTGCAGGATCCGAAACCCTCTTTGTCCATCTGAGCCACCATGTTGATGACGCGGGAATTGCGTTCCGGATGACCTTGCGGAAGAATCGCGAGTTGCGACACTTTGGCTGATACGAACAACATCGCTGATGCGTTCTTGCACGCCGCGACGCAGGCGCCGCAGCCGATACAGGCGGCTCCGTCCATCGCGACTTCCTGCCGCAAACCGGGGACCGGAATCGCATTGCCGTCCGGTGCGTTGCCGGTGTTGACCGAAACGAATCCGCCCGCCGAGATGATGCGGTCAAACGCTGACCGATCGACAACCAGATCACGCAGCACCGGGAATGCCGCTGCGCGCCACGGTTCAATTGTCACGGTGTCGCCGTCGTTGAATCGACGCATGTGCAACTGACACGTCGTCGTCGCATTGTCCGGGCCGTGAGCCTGCCCGTTGATCATGAGGCCGCACATCCCACAAATGCCCTCGCGGCAATC
>CAMAVB010000452.1 GCA_945861465.1 Candidatus Kuenenia stuttgartensis | reverse complement strand
TGCTACGACCTCGACGGAACACTGATCTGGAAGAAGGACCTGGGTCTTCATCCGATGGCTCAGGATTGGGGGACTTCCAGTTCGCCAACGATTCTTGACGGGAAAGTCTTCGTGCAGATCGACAACGAAGAGGCCTCCTTTGTCGTCGCGATCGATATCAGCACTGGCAATGAAGTCTGGCGACAAGCTCGCGATGAACGGTCAAACTGGGGATCAGCGATCATCTGGGAAAACAGTCATCGCAGGGAACTCGTCACCGGCGGCACCAAGGTGAGATCGTATGATCCCAACACAGGCAACATGCTGTGGCAGGTCGATATTGGCAACGGCGGACTCAACGCGACCCCAACCGCCAGCGGCGATTTGGTGGTTGTGGGACGCAGCGGTCGTGGCGGCACCAGTTTTTATGCGATCAAAAGCGGTACTGATGAACAATTGGCGTCGGCTCGAAGTGGCGATTCAGCGTCTTTGGTCGCATGGAACACGGGCGATTTTGGCCCGAACCGCGCATCGCCATTGATCGTTGACGGAATGATTTATCTGCTCGACGGACGAGGCGGAAAGGCCACGATCGTGGATTCAGCGACGGGAGTCCTGGTGACGCAGGGCCGTATCCCGGACGCTGGCGAGTTCTGGGCTTCGCCATGGTCGAATCAAGGCAAGATCTACTGCCTCGACGCCAACGGGCGGACGTTCGTTCTGCAGTCTGGTCGAACGCTCGATGTGGTCGCAAATAATATTCTGCCCGCTGTTGATAAAGTTCGCTTTTGGTCAACGCCCGCTTTGGCTGACGGAACGCTTTTCATCCGATCGAGCAAGACCCTCTACGCGATCGGCAGTAAGTAATCGTGATCGCTTCTGCCCTTCGGCTCTTAAAGTCGTGAATTCGTCAACCGGAAAAGAGCTTCGGCTCCGAGGAATCTACGCCAAAGTCACCAAGGCAGGCGATGTTCATGTTGGGGATTTGATCCCGAAACTGTGATCAACCCTTGGAAGGCCATCGCCGAGTGTGACGAACGCCAGCAAACAGCGGCTCGAAGTCCACATCGCCTGTTGGGAAATGAAGGACACCGACGCCCGCCACGCTGCGATCACTTTGATTAGTCCACTCTTCATCGTTTTCCTGCATCAGGATGCGTAGGGTGGCTCGAAGGAATACCCCAGTGGACATCGCAGCTTTCGCAAGAAACCACATAGGCGCTTTCGTGACGGCCTACCGAAAAACATGAAGTCGCCTGCAAGAAGGAGAAGTTTTCACAGCGCCTCGCTCGACGGCACCAGATTCACCCGTGTCGAAACGGCGTGCAGGGCGATCAAGTGCAGAATCTCGCTGACCGTGGTGCAGCAATCCGGCAAGATCGTGACGTTGTACTTCTCCGCAGTCTTTGAGATCGCCGTGTGCGTAACACAGTTCTGCGTCATCATTCCGCACACCAGCAGATCGGTCACGCCGAGCTTGGCCAGCATTTCCTCAAGGTTCGTCTTCTCGAAGCTGTCGGCAAACTCCTTAACGACAACAGGAGCATTGGGAGCAGCGGCGATAATGCGGGGGTAAATGTCGGCACCGGGCGTCCCTTCATTGAAGAAGGGAGCCATACCCTGCCTGGCGACGTGCTGGATGTGGATCACGGGGATGCCATGAGCGTTGGCCTTCTCGATAGCACGCTCGATATTTTGAAGGGCGACATCTGTGTTCCAGAGCGGAAACTTGCCTCCGGGGAAATAGTCGTTCTGAAGATCAATAACGAGTAGTGCCCTTTTCACAGTCAGCCTCCGTTTTTGCGTTCATCGAGTTCCGAAAAGCTGCCCCCACGGAATAACCCACGGGTAGCTTAGCACGATCACAAGGAATACCAACACAATCCCGGAAGGTACTTTGCTGATTTGTCCTTTCAGCAACCGGGGTATCACAAACACCAACAACCAGAGCGATTTGTAAATCACCTGAATCAGCAGCAAGGGAGACATCTGCACGGGAAATGCCAATCCGAGGATCGAACCAAACAGAATCGCCGTCCACAACGAGCCGAGGATCGTGCGGAATCCTTCGCTCTCCGGGAACTTCCTCTGGCAGGCCAATTGCCCGCCCCGCTCGCCGCCAAGCAGCGTCAGGAGGCCGACCGGGATTAGAACAATGATGTTGAAGATGTAGGGGAACGACAACGAATTCATTCTGACGTTCCCGCCCGTTCCACCTTGATCCACTCGACTTCCATCCTGAACGGCCCAGCCTTCTTGTCACCCAACAGAAATCCCGCAGCATTGATCTCTATGGTTTCACGGCACCAGCATCCTTTTGTTCTGGAGGAAGTAAGGATCCCGCTGCATTTCATCGCTTCCTACTTTTTCGTCGCAGCGAAGCTCTTGAAAAACTCCCACATGACATCGGTCGCATCCAGATTGGTCGAATACGGCCCTACATATTGTTCGGGCAATGACGATTTGAATCCGGGCCAATGATGGCCGTGTCCTTCCAGGTACAGCACGGTCAGCATCGGGCCGTTGGCCTTGGAACGGTGCTGGACCTTGCGTAGATTGTCCTCCTCGGAGATCACCATTGGTTCCGGTTCACAACTGATGGTCTTCGCCCACTTGTTGAGAGATTCAGAAACAGGCTTGTATTGGCGTGTACCCCACGGCAATTTAACCTCTCCCCCATCAATCGGCAACAGCATCCAACTGTACCAGCCTTCCGGTATGTGGTGATTCCGGAGGCTTAGACTGAACTTGAACGGATCCAAAATGAGCTTCGAGCGGTAGAAGACTGGAGTTTGGTCAAAAAACGCCTTTTATCAAATTACATGTGTAGCCAGAAAATATCGAGATTTTCCTGGGCATTGTTTTTCCTGCCGCTACAAATCCCCCATGAGCAAGCCAGACAAACGCCCCGTGCATGTGGCGGAAATCAAAAAAAAATACAAAGGCAAGGTCCACGTTTCGACGTACCTCCGCCGGACGTTTCGTGAAGATGGCAAGGTCAAGCATGAGACCGTCGCCAACATCTCCGATCTGCCGGACGATCTGCTTGCCGTCATCAAAGATCGGCTGGCCACGGGACAACCGCTCGTCGGCGACGGTGGCACGATGACCATTCAACGCAGCCTGCCGCATGGAATCGTCGCGGCTGTGCTGGGCACGATGCGGAACATCGGACTTGATCAGTTCATCGCAGCAAGGCCGTGTCGTGCTGACCTACAAGAGCCTTGCGAAAGTCGAGCGTGCGTTTCGCAGTCTGAAGTCGATCGATCTGCACATTCGCCCGATTCGCCACTGGAACGATGATTGTATTCGAGCCCACGTGTTCCTGTGCATGCTGGCGTATTGCGTCGAGTGGCACATGCGGGATGCGCTGCGTGAATTGATCTTCGACGATGATGACATCGAAGCCGCTCAGGCGACGCGGAAGTCTGTCGTGGCGAAAGCCAGACGCTCGGAGTCTGCGAAGCAAAAGGACGCGACACGACGTACCCCGGAAGACCTTCCTGTGCAGAGTTTCCAGGATCTGCTGAAGGACATGGGGACCCTGACTCGCAACACGATCCGCTTCGAATCCAGCGCGTCTGAGTTCAATCAGCTGACCGAATCCACAACTCTGCAACGCTGCGTGCTCGACCTGCTTTCAACTCATGCGTAGCCAGAGATCGCATTTTCTTTTCAAGGATGTT
>CAMAVB010000451.1 GCA_945861465.1 Candidatus Kuenenia stuttgartensis | reverse complement strand
GACCAGATCCAGCAACTCAAGGATCAATCAAACAGACTGCTGCTCGACATGGAGGAGCAGCTGGCCCGGAATGCTCGCAAACAAGCGTACGAGCCGGATCGAGCCGAGATTCAGCGGCTGTTGTCGCCTTTTATTTCCCCGGCTTATTCGCAACTTGGAGAATACAAACACACGTTTCAACAGACGGCTGAACTTCAGCCCCTTTCGTACAGTGGTCTTGAACGACTCGGGGCAATGGAACCGACAATCAAAGGATTGGATGCACTGGGTGAAATTGGAACCTCGCCGTATCGATACAGTAAGAATACAAGACCAATGGGAGCGTTTCCGATTTGTAGCGAGTCGACGTTCAACAACCCCGTGCAACTCGAAACGGTGAAGCGGGCTCAGGAATTACTGCGGAAGCACAGCGCCCATCTGATCGAAATCGGGCTGCTGTTGCCATAGGAACACGTTGATGAGCCGTCAAAGTCAGCAGTCACGACAACAGCGAACTGTGCTGCTTTTGTTGTTTCCGATCATTGGTCTGCCGTTTTTGCTGATGTTCTTGTGGTTGCCGCGAACAAGCAATCGTGACGCCGTGGACATCAAAACGGATTCGACGACTGATTCGACGAAACAAACATCGGAGGAACGGAAGGATTCGGAGAAGAGCGATCATCAATCAACCGCACCAGAACGTTCTACGGAAACGACCGAGGAGCCGACTCCGACTCGGAAATCAAATCAGTCCACGATCGACAAAATGCTCGCCGAACAGAAGAAGCGGCGCGATGACGCCATTTCAACTTTCGATCAAGCACTTCAGAACGTTGACCTGGAAAAACTGAACGAGTTTGGTGGCGACGATTGGAAGGAGATTCAGACTCTTCGCGACGAAGCAATGACGGCCCGTCAACCGGATGTGACTGTTCGCAAACTGCAGCAGGCTGAGTCTTTGCTCCGTGAGCTTCGGCCGCTTTTGCCGGACCGAAAGGCGATTGCAGGCGTTCGGAAGATTCAGGCGACCGGTGACCCCATTGTGTTTCTGCAAGCCCTCTGTTCCGAACAGGATCGCTACCCGGACGCTGCCGAACAGTTCGACGCCATGTGGCAGGATGTCACAACATGGGAGAGTTCACGCTGGCTTGAAGTCTGCCAGGCGGAGATTGACACCATGGCACCGGATGACCGTGGATTTGCGGAGATCTGGCACGCGAAAGCAGACTACCAACGCGCCCTCGGCAACGTCCCTGCTCAGCTTGAAGCCGAGGAGAAGGCATGGAACAGCCTCGATCGGATGACGGATGCCAATCGAGCTGCTGAATCTGCGTTGGAGTGCCTGCATCGCCTTCCGAGTACCGGTCCCGCCGATCGACGAGCTGAGGCATCCGCTCGAGCGGAAAAACTCATTCTGCAAATCAGCAATTTGCTTCGACGCAGCTCTCTTTTGGCGGAACTTTCCGGCATGGTTGGTGCAGCTGGACATTCCAATGCTTCTCAGACATACCTCGATGAATCTGTCGCCGTGTTAAGTGCCGACGGTTCAGATATTGTTGGGTACATGCCAGCGATCAATCGATGTCGCTCAATGTCGATGTCTGCACAGCCTGCTGATGTACTCAGTGTCTGCGCGACGGTGCCGCAGTTCACCAGCACCGGAGGCCTTTACTCGATACCTGCCAACACCATTGTCTACTCATACGCCGCCGTTGCTGCCGCGAAGAAGAATGAACAAGTGCTGTGGTGGAAGGCCGTCTTGCTGGCCGAAGCGGCGCAAATGGACGCTCCTGATTATGGCGACGACAACATTGTCGCTCGAGCCACGCTGGTTAAAGCCGATCTTGCCAAGTCCAACTGGCGACGTGCTCTGATCTCAGCCAACAATCTTTCCGATCCCGGCATGCGAGCTTCCATCGTCTATAAAATAATGCGACAGGCACCGGAAGCGGTGCCATTGGACATGGGTTTGGAAGTTGTCCAGCTTCGGCCGACGGACTGGCTGGCAGCACCTGCAACCGCAAAGTTTGTTTCTCACTACGCCACTCCGGAGACCATTCGCGAAAAGCTGATTCCGATGGTTTTTCAGCTAAAAGACAACAGTACCCGAGCTGCCGTGTATCTCGGACTGGCACGACATGCTGCCGGTCTCGATGCAACGTTAGCTGCTGAGGACGAGCGACCACCGGCTCCCATGCCTGACTTAAACAACGCCAGAAGCCTGCTCGAAGCCGCGGAATCTGCCGCGAACATCCTGCAGCTGCCAATGGAGCGGGCATGGGCGAATGTCTGGATCGCTGCCTGCTGGCATCGGCTCGATCAACCGGCCAGTTACCGAAAAGCCTGCGACCGAGTCCAAAAGAACCTGTTCGTTTGCTGGCAGCAATGCTGGCTCAATGGTGAAACTGGGGAGAATCAGGACCTGCGAACAGGGACATCGCAACTCGCGAAAATCGTTGAGTGCTACAGAACACTGGCTGAAATCCAGGCGTTTGTGCTGCACGATTCACGGAACGCGGTGGAAACCTGCATCGACACAGCTCGTGCCGCCGAATCGCTGCACACCCTCAAGCCGGAACTTCGCATTCATTTGCGAGCCATCGTGGAGGCCATTCGCGAGGACTGCGGACTGCCGCCCAATCTGATGGACAGCGGTATCGATCCCGTCAACAACTACCTGCGAATGAATCTGATGGCATCCTTGTCAGACATTCAGGGTGTTCGGAAAAACCTGGCACTCATCGAGACGGAAGGCCCCGGCTATCTGTACGATGAAGAGGACTGCCTGGCGAGAGCACACGCTGAGCTGGCATTGTTGTCAGCGAAGTCGGGAGACCTCGATTCTTATCGGGCCGCCAGACGGCAGGCGATGAACCTGATTCAAACTCAGAATGCGACGGAATCGATTTTGCTGTTACTATTCGAAGGCGATGCGTATGCCGGTGAATTTGAACTTGTGACCAAAGGCAAGCGGCCCGACGATCGACTGCCCTTGTACGGCACGATGTCGCGGCCGCTTTCCACGCTTTGTGTGGAATTGTCTGCCGCCGGAAGAGCCGACGAGGCATCTCCGTTCATGCCAAGTGTATTCCAGCGCTATTGGCGGATTCGTGCCGTGCATGGCGTTGCGGCTGGACGACTGCTGAAAGATCCGGATGCCGATCATCTTGCCTGGGTTTCATCGCTTGAGGAACCCATCGACAGAGTCGCGGCGTATTGTGGACTGGCGTTGCGAAATCCGAGGCTGGAAAAATCACTGAAAGCCGACAACCCCACTGCGAAATAGCGGCGAGTGAATTTCTGCTTGCCAAAGTGCTTCAAGCCGTGGTATTGACATCGAATGATGCAAGCATACCTTGGATGGGCAGACCACAGCGGACTTCGAGTCCTTCAGCCGGAAACGGACCTGACTCAACGCCGCTTCATTCAAAATCTCAGTGACGATCACGATCGAGTCGCCGTTTGGATTGTCGCCGATTCGACTGTCCTGCAGGTTCTCGATTTCCTACTGAACTCTGCGGACTACCTCGACGCATGGAAGTATTTGCAGAGTCATTCTGCGTACTTCGGCCGCCTGATCTGAACGCTCAGCACTCCTCCACTTTCGTCGCGTGACATACTCCGCATTTCCTGGTAGCCATAGCGCGATGCGACAACGTCGCAATGCTCTTTGACTCTGAATCACGGTAGACGAACTCAC
>CAMAVB010000450.1 GCA_945861465.1 Candidatus Kuenenia stuttgartensis | reverse complement strand
GCCTGCGTTACCCTTCGCACGGACGCTTAAGACAGTTTCGGTGTGCAAACCGCCCCTCCGCTGAAGGCCGAAGCAATTGGCTAAATTTTCTTCGTAAGATACTTTCATTCTCTATCCCAAACCGGTTTATCCCGGCACACCCTGTCCCCCTTACTGCCTTACCACCCGCCGAAGGCGGGAAAATTTAAAAACTGACTACCCCCTTTTGTGAGATCTGGTGTTTTTGGGGATGGCTCTGAAAGAGCGCATGGCCGGTCGAAAAAGAGATGAAGAATTAGTCGTGATTACGAAGACGTACGATCTGATCCTGTGGTCTTGCAGTCACACCGGTAAGTTTCCTCGCAATCACAGAATTGTGTCGCAGGCCCCTGCCGACCCCGCGTCGGTAGAGCGCCGGTTTGGCAACTAAGACACATCACAAAACCGCAAACTGGCCCCCAGCCGGCTTCACGCCTTGACGTTACCCACATTTCATTCCCCTGAATTGGAGAGCCAATTCCGCGCCCTGTACCAGAGTATTGAGCTTTTCCCAGCCGCGCCAGATGGTGATCCAGCCAGGCTCACCGTCCGACTTGCGACCAAGGAATCCACCAAGCTTTGCCACCTCGCGATAGAATTCATAGATTGTCAAGTCATGCACTCGATGTAAATTCTTCCGAACGGCCTTCAGCATCTGCAGCCACAGCATCGGCACCACTGTCCGAGCCGGACGGTCGGGTTCAGTTTTCGCCAGAGTCTTCAACTTCAACAATCGCACAGCCACCACCGACATCAGAGCCACCATCGGTTCCAGACGCAGCGTGTCTTTTAACTGACGTTTCTTCACGTTCGTGCCGGACTTCAGAGCCTTGTGAAATTCTTCCACCAGCCAACGCGCTTCGTAATATTCGATCACCTGCCAGACTTGCGCAAACGTTTCGACTGGAAGCGATGTATACAGAATCCACTCGATCGCTTCGACACCCTCGGGAGCGTCCACTTCACGAACATGGACAACGTTCATGGCAATCGGTTTCGGGGACTGAGACTTCAACCATGGGCTTTTGTGTTTTGGAAGCCGCATGAACACGCGGCCACAAGACACTTCGATCTTTGCGATACGAGCAGGCTGATTCGGGCGGGTTCGCAAATGAAGATCATACGTGCCACGCAGTTCCATGTGATCCAGAAATTTCGACAGCGACATGGTCTGGTCATCCATGGTTGTCAGATGACGCTTCAGATCGCGTGCCCGTATGACCCATTGACTTTTCTGCTGCTGGAGATGGAGGAATACCTCGAAGTTGTCGGCACCGCGATCACACAGATAAACATATTCAACGGCGTCTGCCGGAACGCCGACGTCGTCGATCACCTGGCCCCAAAGGTTCGATTCCCGTTTTCTGGCCAGACTCTGCGTACGTGTTTCCTTCTTTTTCTTCTTCGATTTTGGAACTTCCGGACGATAGTGAACAGCTTGTCCGGCAAGCCCCAGAATCGCCCTCGTCGCCGCGTCCACCATCAGTGCGTTGTGCAGCAGAAACCCGCGTCCCGAGCCGTTTCCTGTGGGTTTGGCTCCCTCGATTTGACGGTTGCATCCGAAGTCCAGCTCCGTCGTGTCGCAGATCACGAGTGTGCGTCCTTTGGCCTGAGCACGCGTGTGTTTCCAATGAGGGGTGGCGACCGCAGCAAATGTCACCTTCAGTGCAGCGAAAAGTCTGTAGACCGCTTTCAGATCACCCCATGTATCCATCTGATCGGGAAAGCTGGCCGAGGGATTGGCTGCGATTCTTTCGGCTATCTTGATCAAACGCTTTGGTCTTCGTTTATCTCCCAATTCACACGTTCCGAACATTTCTGCCGACCATGTGGAAATCTCAGGACAGGACATGCCATGCACCTCCGTGCTAAACTGCATTTGTGTCGCGAATGCAGTCCTGGCAAATCGACAAAGTCACACCGGTCCTCTTGGATCGGATTGGCCCATTATACACATGTAAGAATTACAAAACGTAAAGTCCTTGAAAACAAACGACATACAGCAAGTGGCCCCCAAGAAGATCCACCCGAAATGTGGGTAACGTCAAGGCCTGACGCCTGCGGAGGAAGAATCCTTGTGCGGGGCTGCCCGCCGGATCTGGGAGCAGTACTTCGCCCTTGCTGACTCGTTTGATCTGCCATTTCACCTCGGCATGCTGTTGTACCGGATCAATTACCTCCCTGAGGCGATCGGTTACTTCGACCACTCGCTGCGGATCTGGGGGGAACATTCAGCGACGCTGCACCACCTTGGTTTGTGCCACTACGGCCTGAGGCAATTTGATCATGCTGCAATCTTCTTTGATCGTGCATTGAAAATCGACGCGGATTTCCGACCGGCCCGCGACATGTTGCAGCGGCTGGCAGCTGCACGCCGACGCGAAACGGCCAGGCAAGCAGAGAACAAATAAGGGGTCAGCGACGGCCTTGAATAACGTCAACAGCAGATTCGAAAAAAGATCTTCGAATTCGATTTTTGTGCAGTGTGCCGGCAGGCGTGTTGGATTTTTTGAGGCGTGGGATTCAGTGTTCGATGAGGTGTTGAATTGGAAGAGCCGATAGCGTATTCTGGAATCGCAGGGGTGAATCATGGGGACACAGCATCACGATTCCAGCATCAAGGTTCGTAAACGAACGCAACGTCAGGGGCAGATTAACGCTGGTAACCCAACAGAAAAGTAGAATGTCCCCTTTTTCGATTCCTCGATTTTTGCCACTAAAAAAGGAGAAGATCTAATGGGTTGGTTCCTGCGAATTGATCGGTTCAGCGACTCACATCTCTGTTTCTCCCAGGAACGGGAGATGAGCTGCGGGTTAGCCAGCGTGAAGATGATCGTCTTCAAGGTCAATAAACTGCGTCCTGGAAAAGACGCGTTGGTGACCGAAAGGAAGATTGAGAACGTTTACAAGAAGTACGACGCGACGGCAGTCGATGTTGGCTCGGAAGGCGTTTACGTTTCCATGCTTTCGAACGTACTCAACGAACTCGATTGCGGCACGTGGACTCATGAACGCCCGACGAACTTGGCGATCCCGAAGAAGATTATCGATAATCTTGGAGCCGACATCATTGGGGGAGGGCTAATCAACACAGTGAAACGCGGCCATCCGATAATCCTGAAGGTGGAATGGGACAGCGCTGGAGGCATTCCCGGAGGCTCTCATGCGGTCGTGATTGATACCGTCAACAAATTTCCCCTCGCAAATATCTACTGGGGTTCCATCTGTGATCCATGGGACGGTGATGTTCACTTCACTCGGCTCGTGACGGGACATGCCATCCGCTACATGCCCGCCGAAGTAACTTGCTCCGTCAACTTCAGGGGAGTGCCGGAACAAGGCGGATTTGGCAAGGAACCGCAGGCAGGTACGATCACTGAAATAGTCTACCGCACTGATTGAACGCAGTTCTCAACCACCAGGAATGACGACAACTTTTGATTCAACGACAAATAGAAGGGAAAACAAAGGGGACATTCTACTTTACGGTGGAGGAAAACCAACAAAAATAAGGGTAAGGGGTTCACCCCTTGTTCTCCTGTAGGGTGTGACAATCGCGTCCGGCACGCCATGTCTGTGATTCTTTTATTCCGTCTTTTGCCTGGTGCAATCGCTCTTCTTAGAGAGTTAATTCGTTATGGTGGAAATTGCAAAGATCTCTGAACCGAATGCTGGATGGGGCATTTGC
>CAMAVB010000449.1 GCA_945861465.1 Candidatus Kuenenia stuttgartensis | reverse complement strand
AAAAAAAGCCGCCCTGAAAACGGGATGCGTTACACTGGACATGGAACACATCGCGTTCCGCTCGAAAATCAGGAGATAACGAAGTACTATTCCCACCCTGAACGCAAGTCAGAATGTGGAACACCTGAAACGCGGTGAACTTGAGTCTTCGGTACTGTAGAGGCCTGTGTTATGGCGATTGAGTTTAACTGTCCGTATTGCACGGCAACGATCCGGGTGGCAGATGGGTATGCGGGAAAACAGGGGCGGTGTCCCAAGTGTGATACGAAGCTGTTGATTCCCAGTGTACCGCTGCCTGATCAGTTGGCGATTCCACAGTTGCCCGAGGCTAAAACTCAAACTGTGGCAGCACCGGGTGGCGGACAGTCGGCGCTGGAGGCGATTCCCGTCCTCACGCAGGGCGGTGTCGCTGCGGGTAGCGATCCGATTTCCGTCCGCCCAGTGACGAAGTCTGTTGTTAAGTCGCGCCGCAGAAGTGCCCGGCGGCGACCCAGTCGGGCGCTGGTAATCGGTGTGCCGGTGATTTGTTTTCTGGTGCTGTTCGGCATCATCGCTTACAGTCTCACCGGGAGTCTGCCACAATTGCATGGAGAACTCACGGGGCGAAGTCTGGATGGCCTGAGTCTTCCGCAGACCGTGATTCCCTGGAGCGACATCAGCCTCAACGAAGACGACCGCAAAATCCTCCAGGAGGCCCTGACGACGCAACCTGAATCACTTGCCAGCCAGGTCATGGCCTGCCGTCTTTCGGCAGGCGAAGAAGGTATCCTTGTCACGTTGGCAGCGCAGCAGGAGAGTCAATGGATTGTGGTTAATGTGGCTGCTGAGAAACCACTGGCGATCTGGCGACGAAAAGAAGGCCCGAAACTGAATCGCATCCGCCTGGATGAATTGCAGACTGCTGTAACGCAATATGCCAAAGACAAACTTCTGAAGATCAACGGCAATCAAATCGCCATCGACGCTGTGGCCGTGCGGGACAAAGTCGCTTTGAATGCCAGCTGTCGTGCTCTCAGTTATGCGATTCAGGCCGTGGCGGGTCCCACGATTTTCCGCTGTGCCGCTGAAGATGAAGAGGGACAATTGTATTTCTGCCTGCCGAAATCAGTGCAGGTTTTCAAGATCGAGGGACGGACTTTGGCCAACAGTGCGCGTGGGTTCAACGGCGATTACAACGTGACGGTTTCCGGCGAAACCGTGACCATTGAGTCAGCTCCTGCGGCAGACGATCCGAAACCAGAAACAGCGATGCCGGAGAAAACAATGCTGAAGGTCGAATGATACAGGGCTGTAGGGTGGGACCAGCGCAGCGCCGGCCCACCATTTTCGGGATCGACAGATTCATGATTTGCAAGAAACCTGCATTTTCCGGGCGACAAGGCGTTGCTCAACGTGGTCGCGGCCATCCTTGGGATGGCGCTGCGCTGGTCCCACCCTACATTCGGTCACTTACTGAACACTGAAAGCTGAACACCGGTGGGCCGGCGCTGCGCTGGTCCCACCCTACATTCGGTTCATGACCGCGTCGGCGCGGTTTCTCGCATATGACCGTCCTTTTCGTTGAATGACCTCTCCTAATGAACACACTCTCTGACTATCGGTGGCCTGCTGAATGGGAACAGCATGACGCGACATGGGTCGCATGGCCTGTGAATCCAGACACCTGGCCGGGTATCTTTGATCGGATTCCTGCGGCCTTTGCGGAATTTGTCGCTGCAATTGCACGCTTCGAGCCTGTACGGATTCTTGCAGGTGGGATCGGTGTCGCAGAATCCGCTAGCCCGCTGATCGATGCCGCGTGCAGTCGGCACGGAAGCCGTTTTGTGCCCGAGCTGATCGACATCCCGGTCAATGATTCGTGGTGCCGCGACCATGGACCGATTTTCCTTATGGGTTGCAAGGGCACGACGGCGGCTGGCCAACGTGTCATCATCGACTGGAATTACAACGCCTGGGGCGGCAAATATCCGCCGTGGGATCTTGACGAACTGACAGCTCGGCGAATCGGTAAGCGTCTTCAGATTCGCAGCCTGCGGCCCGACTTGATTTTGGAAGGCGGTGCGATCGAAGGCAACGGGGCGAGCACGATCCTCACGACAGAAAGCTGCCTGCTGAATCCGAATCGAAATGCCGGAGCGACACGCGAATCCATGGAATCGGTACTGAAGCAGTGGTTGCAAGCCATCAATATCGTCTGGATCCCGGGGCATGGCATCATCGGTGACGATACGGACGGCCATATCGATCAGGTGGCAAGATTTGTGGACGAACGTCGAGTCCTCGTGGCGGCCCCTTATCATCCTGACGCGGCGGAGGCGGGGGATCTGCGAGCCAATTTCGAATCCGTCGCTGCGGGCCGCAACAGCATCGGTGAGTCTCTGCAGCCGATTCCATTGGTCATGCCGCAGCCAAAATTCGTGGACGGCAACCGTTTGCCTGCATGTTATTGCAATTATTATCTTGCCAACGGTGCCGTGATTGTGCCGACGTTTGGTGATCCTGCGGACGATACTGCAATGCAGTTGCTGCAGGATTGTTATCCGGATCGAACGGTTGCTGGGGTGGACGCCATTGATCTGATCTGGGGGCTGGGAGCCTTTCATTGCATGACGCAGCAACAACCTGCAGTTTGAGCAGATTCTGCTGTACGATGGACATTCATGTCCGGCGTTTGACCGTGCGACACCGTCTGGCGAGAACTCGGACATGAATGTCCAGGGTACGGGAATCGCTCCGTACACGTATGGTCTGGCGTGGAAGCTAAACAATTACTGCGGCGTCCTGTATAAACCACCGACCAATCACTGTCCGTCACAATCATCCTTTTCCCAAATCTCTCATGCCGCAGTCTCTGGCCGAATACGCTGACCACCTGGACGAACGCCGACTCATCTGGCCGAAGGTTCCTGCGCCAAAGGCAGTACCGGCGACGCCCTCGGTCAAACATCTTCCCGACATTCGAGCTGTCCTGTGGGATGTGTACGGTACATTGCTGCGAGTGTCCGATGGACGCTTTACGTTGTTTCCTGACGAAGAAGTTCGGCTGCAGATTGCGCTCGACAAGACGATTCACGAATTCAACATGTGGAATCACATGTACCGGAAGCCTGGGCCGCCGTGGCAATCGATGATTGGACTCTACACGAGCACCATTGAGCGTCAATCGATGCAGGGGGCCGCTCGCGGCGACGTGACAGAAGTGAATCTGGTCGAAACATGGGGCAGCATTATCATGCGACTGTTTGAAAAGGAGTATCGCTTCGACGAAGGATTGTACGGCAACCTGGATGAATTCAGTGAAAAAGTGGCGTATTTTTTTCACAGCTGCCTGCAAGGCACTGCAGCTCGGGCCGGAGCCGTGCAGGCCATGACTGACATCGCGGGCAATCAGCTGCTGCAGGGATTTCTGTCCAACGGCCAGTCGTTTACTCTGGTGCAGACTCTGCGTGCGCTGGCGCTGCAGGGGTCGCTGCCTCCGTTGTATGAACTCTTCCGTCCGCAGACCATTATTTTGTCCCACGACGTCGGCGTCAAAAAACCGTCGCGGTCCCTGTATGCGCATGCGGTCGATCGAATGAGGTCGCTCGGTGTCGAAGCACGGGAAATTCTGCATATCAGTTGTCGGCTCACGACTGATCTTGTTCCGGCACGCGCTGTGGGTATGAAGACGGCTCTGCTTGTTGCCGAAAAATCCGGCCTGGAAGTCGATGCCGGAGCGTTGAAAGATCCT
>CAMAVB010000448.1 GCA_945861465.1 Candidatus Kuenenia stuttgartensis | reverse complement strand
TGATCTGAAAGGTGCGATCATCACGATCGATGCGATGGGGACTCAGACAGAGATTGCGGATCAGATCGTCGCGGGCGTTCCTTCGCAACGTTTTGAGGAAGACACGAAGAAGGGACATGGCCGATCGGACTCACGAACTTATCTGCAGTCTGAAGTGCCGAATACTTTCACCGGAACGTCCCGCTGGAAGAACCTCAAGACGATTGGCGTCGTGGTCTATACGAGCGCCGTCAAGGGCGAACAGAAGATCGACATTCGCTATTTCATCAGCAGCTTGTCACTCGACATTCAGCAGTTTTCTAAGGTCGTTCGTAAGCACCGGGCGATCGAAACAACGTGCCACTGGAGTCTGGACGTAACCTATGGCGAAGATGGATTACGAATTCGCCAACGTACGATCGATTTCTCGAACGGTCCTTACTCACTGCTGAGACTCTGCAGCATCGCATACAGCACGGCGTTAATTGCCAGTTTCGCCGCATCCTCTTCGACATATCCATCGCATGACAGTGATGCCTGATGTTCCAGAGCGCAACTGATGTCGTAGCGACTGTAGATGATCGCGAAACGTCCTTCAATTTCGATGCCTTCCAGCAATGGCGGGCCAATTTCTTCTTTGATCTCGAGCGTAGCGTCTTTTTGCGAAGGCACAAGTCGGCGGCGGCGAACCTGTTTGATTTCATGACCGACGGCCTCGGTAAACATCTCGTGGTCCGCCGGGATCTGAACGAGCTCCTGGTCGGGATAAAGCTGCTTCACCAGATCGCGAAAGCCTCGATCAAAATTGCTGGAGCCGCAGCAGGCGTCTGCCAGTAACACGCCGCCCCGATTCAGGTAGTCCCGCAGCGCATCGTGCTGCACAGGCTGCAGTTGAAATCGATGCCGTCCATGCATGTAGACGAGCGGAAAACGCGACATTTCCTCCAGCGTGATCGGGATGGCTTCAGACTGAGTCGATGCAGCGACGCCGACTGTTTCGTTCAGGGCCACAAGCAGGTTCTTAATCGCCTTCGGTGCTGTATCCCATCCGCCGTTGTGGCGAAGTTTCCCGATCTGCAGCAAACCTCGTTGAACCGCAGCGGCAGCGTCCTCGCGGCGTACAATCACATCATCCAGTTTTTCGGGTGGTTCGCGACCTGTCGCATACGCAATCACATTCACTCCGATCCGTGTCCCGCGAATAATCTGCTGACTGAGATTTGCACTGCGATTCGGCGGTTCATGCTTCATCCATTTCTGCCACAGACATCCGATATCATCCGGTGAATAAATAATGGATGTGCGACATCCGAAATCAACACCCCACAGCTCCATCTGTTCGGAGTTCAGCAGATACTCGCTGCGATACACGGGGTGATCACCCAACAGCCGCTGCAATGACGCATCTCCCTGCGGAAACATACGTTTGATCAGTTTACGAAAGCCATCGTCAAACCCAATGCCATCACAATTTCCACTCGCAAAAATGAATCCACCGGCGTCGATGTAGTCGCGGAGCCAGCCGACCTGCTCGTCAGTGAACTGCGGTGCTTCACGTCCAGAGATAAAGAGTACGGGTGCCTGATTGAGTTCCAGCACGGCAGTTTCCTGTTTTAACCGGCTGAGAGTCACGACCTGACTGATGAGTCGCGGCGGCCACTTCGGAAGTCCGTCAATCAGATCGACCAGATTCACGACATCCTGAGGATGCCGATTCCATTCGCCGCTTTCCAGCGTTTCGCCATTGGGTGAGTTGTAGTCAAGTTTATGCACGACGACGCGCGACAGCCCTTTCGACAGGAATAACAGAGACATCGCGGTATTCAGGACCGGATCCCGCTCGTTTCCGTCCTGCGACAGCCATTCGCCCGCGGGCAGTTGAGCCGCCACCAGGACCTGAGCACCGCGGCGATACCAGTCGTAGTTGCCGAAAAACCGGACGCTACTCATCCGGCCAGCCCGCTCCAGGCCATAGAGATAGTAGTAATACCAGTTATTGTATGAGGGGTTTGTCGTGACAGAAAAATTTCGTGCCATCCACTGGCGACCATTCTCCATCGCCAGATTCGGTGGCGGTGTCCAGCAACAATCCGGTCGCCCATCCGCTCCGACGTTACTGTCATCCTGAAGCATGCGCGTCGTAATGGCGACAGTCGATAATCCGGCAACCGTCATGCTTCCTCTGGATGCACGCTGGCTGGAATTGTAGCCCCATCCGCCATCCTGATTCTGAGCTGTCGTCCAGCGTTCGTGAATGCTTTCCCATGTCTTGCGGGAGACGGTTGCTCCGGCGTAGGCGGCATCGCGCAGGGCGAGCACCGCGTATTGGCCGTTACTGGCGTCACCGCCTCCTCCGCCGGACAGATTGTAATCCCAAAGTCCGGCATTTTCGCCGGTGCGAATCTGAGCATTCTCCAACGCCGTGGACAGCAGCTGAATTCGGGGCAGGTCGCGATCGTATTGTTCTGCGGCACACAGAGCCATAATAATCAGTGATGTTTCGTAGACTCCGGTAATGCCGTCCGAACCACCGATCGGTCGGCGTCGCAGATAGTCCAGGCCTCGCTGGAGTTCGTTCGAATCAACCGGCACGTCGCTGTTGATTTGCGCCATGAGCGCCAGCGACGTGAATCCGTCGCGGAATTTCAGCAGCGTACCGCCCTGAGCCGACCACGATCCATCGGCTTCCTGAGTCCGCTTCAGGAAATCACAACCACGGGCGAGGGCTTTCTTGACGCTATCTCGCAACTGCTGATCGTTGAGCTGTGAATCACGATCACCTGCCGGCTGCGCAGCTGCTGAATTGGTGAACAGACAGAAAAGGCAACTCAGAAGGATGCATCGGAGTGTCGTTGACTTCATCACGATATTCCTTGTTCAGACGTCTGACAAAACAGCGATACTTCACGCACTCCGGCTGATACCTCGTTCTCGGCCGCGTGCAGTATACGAAGATCCAGGGGGCTGAATTTTCAGAGTGTACAGCGGAGGCTGGGGTTTGATCCAGCCACCGCGTCCCCATCGTGACGATGAGGTAGATTCCCTCTATTTACCGGCGTGCATCTTTCTCGCACTGCGCGACCTCTGTTTCGTTGACTCTTCGTGCGGAATGCCGTCCGGCGCGTCCTCGCGAATTGAATGAACAGTCAAGAAATCGACTTTCTCATGGATGTTGAAGTCAAGTCCAGCATTCTTCAGAGCCGAGGTTTCCTTTCAAACGTCCCCTGATTCATTCGGCTTCTTTCTGGCGGGAAACCCTTAGATTCATCAATCTCGAGGTCGGAACGCGCAGATTGATGAAAAGTTGTTACTGTTCCTGGTGGACATCATTTATTCCGGGCTTTCGCGTTGAACATCTTTGGGCCGCTTGTAACAATACGCGGTTCGCACCCTGAATACTGAATGGATGTGCAGGTGTCAGTGCGGTGTCGAATTCCAGTTTTTTCGTTCACAATAACTCATATTGGTGTGTCATGTTGAAGGACCGATCTCGAATTGAACGTCAGCTGACTTTTTCTCAGCAGCAGCTTTCGGTTATCGAAGCCAAGTTGGAAAGCGACGGCGTGACAGGGAAAGCACGGGCGAAAAACCCCGTTTGGCGGAAGCTGAGTGCTGACCATCGACAGCTCAGACGCCGTCTATATGCGGTAGCGTCTGTGGAAAAACGCGAAGCCGACGTTGCCCAGCGCAAATTAGACAAAGCGAATGGTGTTGAAGCAACTACAGAAGCCTGATCCACTCGGAGAGATGGCAGAGTGGCCGATTGTGCAGCACTGGAAATGCTGTGTGTCCGAAAGGGCACCGGGGGTTCGAATCC
>CAMAVB010000447.1 GCA_945861465.1 Candidatus Kuenenia stuttgartensis | reverse complement strand
GGCTCACCAAAGCGATCACTGGCGCACGTTCCTCAACGATCACATCGCCAGCGAAACAGTCAAAGCTCACCCGCAGCGAAGCCTCATCCAGCAATATCACCGCACCATCCTGACCTGCTGACAACACGCATCGCCGGTTACACCCCTTTATTCGTCACGTTGAATTCTGATGAGTGATAGCTGACGGAAATGGTCAATCGTGCGAACTGTCAGTTTGTTTGTCCATGGAATCTGCAGTTCCACCGATTTCTGTTCTGGATTGATTTTCAGCCGAAGCTGATCCACATGCTGCCGGAGGTGAATCCAGTAGCCTCGATTCAGTTTTGCATCATACAGAACAAGGATGAATGGCAGTTGCTGATCTTCCCAATACCAATAGTGAAGATCCTTTGTGTGAACCCGACACGAGGCATAAGCTGCGGAGTCGTCAAGGTGGTCGGTTGCCTTTAGCTGGATGCGAACCTCACCGTTTTCAATTTCACCCTTTGTCGAAAAGTGAAACATCGTGGCGTCCCATCCGTATTCCCGCGTCGGTGCCCGAACCAGCATGTGACCACGTTCCAGCACCTTGCGTTCGAGGAAATTGACACTCATCTCTTCAATCACATGCTCCCGACTGCGTCGTTTACGGATTCCGCTCCAGTTGTGCATTGATACCTCACGAAACCTACCACTTTTCTTCGGTTTCCCGCCAGATCATTTCATCGACATGGAGCGGACGTTATTTCAAGACAGTGTTTCAAAGTTCACTTTTTTGAATCGGATTTCCAGCAAAATCTGGTGTCGTCTGAGCTTATCGATTGCCAGAATCCCCAATAAATGGCGGTGTCCATTCAAATCGGTCGCCGCAGTCGGAATGGACATCGTTGCCTTTCCAGCCGGTCGAGCGATTGACCTGAATCGGGGCTCCGAAGCGGTGGATTCTTTGGCCGAGGTAGACGAGGCGCGGTTTGCCAAGCGGGCAGTTGCTGCATTTGCGTTCGTCGATCGGGATGAATCCGTCACTTCGCTGGTCGGCGGCCTGGGAGAGGTGGCGGAGTTCGACGAGGCTGTCGTGGAACTTTTTTCGGAACGATGGATGATTCGGGACCGCGAAGCCGGAATAGTCTTCCCCGGTCAGGATGATTCCATACGGGCAATCGTGGCCGAAGCAAAATGTACTCAGCCGACAGTAGGCCATGATCTTGGCGATGTGTTGTTCGTTGGGACGGTCCATTGGCGAGCGTGTCCGAAATACCGGGATTGCCAGTGAGCCCTTTCGAAGGACTCGCCATGGGCGACCGTCAAACTGCCATTCGATGTCCCGCAACGACTCTTTCAGAATCTGGGATTCGAACCCATGATGAAACATTCCGAACCAGTTCACAGATTGCAGTTGCTCGCTTGACGGGTCCGGTTCGGCACATCGACTTGTCAATGCGTCATTGCGACGGCGAAGCAACGTTAGAAGATTCACCATTGTGTTGACGATTTGATAGCTGGCGAAAGCCATCGCTACAAATCCCAGAGCCAGCAGCCAGTACTGTTGGAAGTGAGCGGCAACTGGACTCGGCAATGTCACCATGATGAGAAAATAAATCCAGCGAAACATCAACTGGCGACGGCGAGCAATCTCGTTTTCAATTGCCTGCAGCTCAAACGTCGGCAACGTGTCGAACGATGGCGGTTCGTCATCGACATCGCCACGTTTGTTTTCATACGCCAGCAGACCAGCTCGCGGACAGAAAGCGTATTCAGCAATGGCGTGAACGCTTAGCCATGGCTCACCCGGTGCCGCTTTCATGCGTGAGACGCGAACGTCTGCATCGGATGACTCGCGGTTTGGTCCATTCATCAGGTTTTACTCCACGAGGTCATGTAGTCAATTATTAAGGCAAAGTCTTCAGGCCGAGCCCGTTTCGAGGCAAACAGGCATTGTTGCAGCAGTGTCTCAAATTTCTTCGGCAACTTCGCAGCTTTGAGTGACGATGCTTCACCGCCGTCGATTGGAAGTTTTCCGAGCAGCATGTGGACTGTGATTCTGGCCCAGGAATAGATATCGGCTCGATGATCGACGTCGTCGGAACCGGCTTCTGGTGCTCGGTAGGGATCCACCGGCCAGTCGTCGTTTGAAACGGTCGGACTCCCATCGAGTAACTTGGCCAATTCAAACTCGGTGAGCACGACTCGATTTGTGTTCGCTTCCAGCAGGATACTCTGCGGCGTCAGTTCGCGACGGACGATGCCACACAGGTTGAGCGTATTCAGGCCGACAGCAATCTGCCGAGAAATCTCAATGGCCAGCGAGCGGTCGAGTCGCCCTGCCCGCAGCCGTTCATCGAGTGTCGGGCCTTCGATCCATTCGTCAATCACCCACCAGCCGTTTTTCTGTGGTGATTCGCAAGTGGTGACGTTGTTGATGATGTTCGGATGGCGGCCGATCCTGGAACAGACTTCGGCATGCCTCAGAAGTTGATTTCGGCAACGATTGCGTTCGTCGGTCGCCATGCCTTCAAGGTCGTAGCATTTTCCGCGTCCGTATTTCGACAAGTGTTCGTGCCTGAGTCTCCAGATGCGGAACTGCAACTGGTTGGATGCTGTAATCCACTTCGATTCGGCTCGATCCAACAGCCACTCATGAATACGCGATGTTTCTTCATCCGTGGTTTCTGCGGCAACTGACTGCAGGAGCGATTCAAAGCTGTCGAGCTTAAATGCCTTACGCAGTTTTTCGGCAGTACTCCAATACGTCGCGTGCTTGCCGTTGATGGCTGCTGACACTGTGCCGCTTGACAAAATAGCACGACTGGCGAGGTCTTCGATGCTCCAGCCCTTCTGTCGCAGAAGGTGTACGACAGCGTCTGGATTCAGCAGCACTGTGCGATGTTTTCTGTTATCCGCCATGTGGTGCCGTCACCTGTGTCGCTGCAAAAAAAGGAGATTCCGGGAGACTGAAGGAGATTGCATGGAGCCTGTTCTGGACATCCCGTTCAATACCCTCAGTCCGATTCAGGACAAGTGCTGGATGCAACTGAACTGCATCAGCAACGTCAATTTCTTCAAAGGGCAAAAACAATGTTTCAGAAAAATGTTCAATGGTTCGTGGATCGATTGATGGAGCGGCTTGTGCCGACCATCGGCAGCTTTTTGACAGGAGCCCTGCAACGGATGCTTATCATAAACCATGCCGAACATCATAACCAACTCGAAGAACAGGCGATTCGCTATGAAGCAGCGGGACGGCAGGATATTGCGGATTTAATCCGAGAACAGGCCCGAACCCTGACGCTCGATAAACCGCTGCCGATGGCGCAGCAGGTGTTGGAGAACTTCGATGCGGCCAATCCAGCAATCTTCGAAGCCACTCAAGGCAATCTGACGATGGCGTTGCCAGACGCAGCTCGCCGTCCCAAAGGTCGCAAGCGGCTGGACGATCCAGCCAGTGAATTGGAAGGGGAGCAGTCGTGAACCTGCGACTCCATTCTCGCGATTTGCTGCTGCTGGAAGCTCTGGCGTTGCGAATTCGGCTAATCGGGCAACGCCAGGCTGCGGAAGCACTCTGGGGCGGGCATCTTGCGAATACTCGCCGCAGATTGCAACAGTTGGTTCACGCACAGATGCTGACTCGGGCGGTCGTCAACGCTCAGCCGTTGCCGGAGTTGACGTCACCGGTTGTTCGCTGGCAGCCGGGGCAGCCGATGCCGGATTCCAATCGAACGGCGTTTCAACTGCAGAGTCGCTGGCGGTATCGATCGCTTCGTCCAACGGTCGTCTACTTTCCGACAACTTCGACGATTGGTCACTTCGGAGGTCGTGAGCGATCGCAGTC
>CAMAVB010000446.1 GCA_945861465.1 Candidatus Kuenenia stuttgartensis | reverse complement strand
CGACCAGTGATCCGGAACAGATTGAAGTGATAGCGCCATCCGGCCTGCTGATCACCGGATTTCCAGAGTGTGGAGACAAGTCGTCCGGCACCGACCATGGCATAGGGTTTGACGCGAATGGGTTTGCGTCGTCCATCAATGTTTCTGTGAGTGACCATGCTGGCTGTTCCGAAAGCGTGTGTATTGCGAAATGCAGTGTCAAACGGCATGTGTAAACTGAAAAAGGGGCGCGGAGAAAAAGAATTTTTCTCCGCGCCTGGGTTCACCTCTTACTACTCACCTTCCATCCAACCCTCCTGGAGTGCGATATCCAGCCAGCAGTCCAGCAGCCGAATGGCTGTCCGGATCTGGCTGGGAATATCGCTCTGGCCTCCCCGCAGATTGCGGGGAAGGGCCAGCTCCTGGGAGAGTTGGAAATGGTTGTAGATGAGTAGTAAGGACCGCCAGACTTCCGGTGTGGGAAGTGGTGGTTGAGGTGGTTTGTTGTTGTTGTGTTTGTTATTGGTCATGTTGTTTCCTCCGTTTGTTGCGACCCCGGTGTTGACCGAGGGACCAGGGCCGCATGTCTGTCCCTCTGCGGCGCTAATGCGTCGCGGCGAGACAGCAGGGAGAAAATCCGGCTGGCGAACCAGCCGGCGAGAACCAGGTGTAAAACCTGTGTGAAGAAACCGATCCGATTACATGGCCTCTCCGGGAAGCAGAATCGTCGTTACGGACCGATCACGTTCGGTGATGATCAGAAACATTGTTCCATGAACATCACGGTACTGAGAGGCCAATCGATCACCGTATTCCAGTGCGTCGTCATTGACCTGCCAGTCGAACTGATCGAGTTCCCCCCAATCGCCCTCAATGTGGCGAATGAAGGCCACGAACATGTCTTCCTGAGATATCTCAGCGACCGCTCGCGGCGACTTAACAACGGACTCTGCCCAGAAACTTGAAGGCAGAATAAACATCGTCATGACATGCTCCTCCGTGAAGGGCCGACCGGATTGCATCCGGCCGGCTTTCATTCATCTGTTACTCATCCACCTCATCTGACTGCTCAGCTTGTTCGGCCTGCTCAGCGTCTACTGAAGAGACCGACTGCTGCTGCGCCCAGATCCAGGCGTAAGCCATGTCTGCTGCCTTGGCGACGATGGGCAAATCATCACGACCAAATCTGGTCGATTTCTGCCACTCGTCCCCTTCCAGCCAGGAACGCACAATCTCGACGTTGAACCAAACGACCCCTTTCGAGGTCCAGTTTTTCCAAATCGCAACCTTGATGCGTCCCAAGCGGAATTTATGAACCGGTTCTTTTTTTTGTGCCATAAGCACTCCTGCTGTTGTGTCGATGCGAGTCGCCGCCATTGCGGTCGGCTTGCATCTGGTTTGAAAAGGCAACGGTCCTCATTGACCGCCACCACGAAAGTTGCGAAGCCCTTTTGAGGCGCTTCGCCAAAACTGCGTTACTGATGCCAGGCGTTGGAAAACGCCAGACCCAGTGCG
Source organism: Candidatus Kuenenia stuttgartensis (assembly GCA_945861465.1). Taxonomy (GTDB): domain Bacteria; phylum Planctomycetota; class Planctomycetia; order Planctomycetales; family Planctomycetaceae; genus SXXK01. The sequence goes on along the minus strand of CAMAVB010000446.1, from coordinate 2,325 downwards.
AAACTCAGAAGCAGAAAAACGAGAAGCAGGCGAAACGCCTGTACGCCTCGTTCCCATTCATAGTTCCGGGCGCGTCGGTAGTTTCGATCGACACGTCGTCTTCGCGTAAACGGTAGTCTCAATTCAATCACCTCCTTTTTGTGGTTGTCTTGTTGGTTAGCGGATCTCGACGAACGGACCTGTTGGCCCGTTTGGCAAAACCCTGAACCACTGGGGGAGATGATGTGGCGACCTTTCACTCGAAGACAAAAACGACATTCGCCCATTGTTTTTCCGTGCTCCGGGGCGCGGAGCGATGAAACCCATATATCGGGAGTCAATGATTCCTCGTGCGGACACCTCCTTTCAGATGTGTAATGTGATGAAGGGCAAGAGTTCTGGCATAGCGACAACCTGCACGCTCGCCCGGCTGGCATCCGAATGCTGCGCCAAAGATTCGCGAATACGGTCGGCCTTTTCCGGAAGCACGGTCAACAGCGTGAACTCAAAGCGTCCGGCCATGATCAGTTGCCGCCAAGCCGGACGCCGAAGATGCGCTTCAATGTCATCGCGCAGAGTCTGCACCACGCGGTCCCAGCGACCGCGATAGCCGGCATCAATGCGTGTGATTCCCAGACGGCCTGATCCCGATGATTCAAAGTAGTACAAGCTCGGCAGACCGGGTCGGTCGAATTCCGGCAGTCGCGTGGCGATGTCCTGACGGGTCAGTCGCACACGAGGCTTTGCCGACAGGCAGCAGAATCGCAGCATGGCATAGGCGCGAATTTTTGCGGGCTCTGACAGTGAACCACTGCGATCTTCGGGCAAACCCAATCGCTGCGTGTCTTGCGGCAGGAGATACCAGTACGTGACGCCTCGGTGCAGCGGCGCTGAGGCAATGAGGGCCCGGCATTCAAGCCTGCGGAGCACACGACGGATCTGCTGCGATCGCAATCCTGCGAAGACAGGCAGTCGCTCCAAAGCCTCAAGCACGGTCAGCCGATAGCGGTCGATGTGCTGCAGCACTTCGATGATCACATCGGCAGTGGTCACATTTTCGGATAAGTGAACGGCACTCATGGTTTCACCACAGTTCATAAGGGAGGTCGTATTCGACACAGTGATCGTGAAAACGCTCGATATACTGCGGGCCGTAGCGGCCCGCTGACTCGATCAGGCGCGTGATTCGTCCATGGCTGTCCACCAGAAATGCATCGGGGTCTTTGATGCGATATCCGGCCTTGGGACGTGCGTGTTCGCCGACCCAGCGGCGGGCCTGCGGTGGATGCTGTTTGCGATAGTGGAGATACACGGCTGAGAGTCGAAGGTCATGGTCGCGTTGTTCCATTTTCGGAAGACCACAGGCGGTGCTGCCAAACAGATTGGCGGCACGCGGCAACGCCACACAGACCCACGTGGGAACCGAAGGCAAGTTCCAGCGCTCGCGAGTGGCCCTGGAAATGACCTCCACGTTGGGATCCGGTTGACCGGGCTGCCATGCAAACAATGGACGATCAACCGCCAGCAGCGGATGAGCATTGATGCAGTCCACTTCCACAAGCCCTGCGACTTCCAGCCGCCGCAACTGCTGGCGTACGCCTTGCAGCCTCCGAATGGCGGGCCACCAGCCAGAGGCGATCTGGCTGAGTGTCAGGATGCAGACCCGACGCGTCAGGGTCCGTAACAAATCTCGCTCGAACGATGTCAGCGAAGCGATCATGACCGCAGCCCTCGCTTGTCAGCATCGTCATCAGAGAAATCCTGTTTGAAGCCCTGGAAGAGATCTTCGATGGACTTGAGTGCTGCGTCATTGAGCGGTGCCGAGGGGCTGTCACCAATGACTTCCATGGTCACCTGTGATTTCTTCGGTCGGGAGGGCTGTACCTGCGTGCTGCGTTTGGCCTGTTCGCGCGGGATGAACATGCCTTCTGCCGCAGGCCACGGAAGCTTCCGCCTCCGCTGATATTCGTCCGGGGAAATGTGATATTCGGATTCGATGATGACCAGCCTTGCGATTTCCGGAGCCGCGCTCGGGGACAACGTCGCCGGCAAGTGGAAGTACATCAGTTGCGGTTCTTCAAACAGGGGCACCAGATTGATGGCTTCACGGGCGACTGCCGGGTCATGGTCCGTGGTGCTGGTGACATTCAGCGGCCCGCACGCTGCCAGGCGTTTCATGACTTCATGAACGTGAACTCCGGCCTTGCGAATCTCGGGATGCAGGTCGCGTTTTTTCGCCGAGACAAGCACTTCGCCGATGGCATCAGCGAGTTCCGAAAAACTGTTGACTTCCGGAAACGTCTTGAGCGCATGATGCAGAATGGCGGCGTTCGCGGAGCTGAAGTA
>CAMAVB010000445.1 GCA_945861465.1 Candidatus Kuenenia stuttgartensis | reverse complement strand
AGTTAAGCCGACTTCGTTTCCCCCGTCGGTCGTGACCACCGGAGCAGCGTATGAAGTGCTGTTTCTGGGGTCGATCGACATCACCGGAGTAGAGTGAAAACGAAATCTCATCTAACTCAGGACGGTTCATCCTGAGGGAGCAAGAGAGTCGGGAAATCTGTCGCCAGTGTGTTGTCGATTAAACCGGATTCTGACGCTCCCGAAGATGAACGGGGAACGTGCTCAGAGCGACATCAAAGTGACGACATCATCCGGACTTGTCATCACATCGGTCGATGCAAACCGATGCAGGATACGGCATGAAAATGATCTGGCGGGGCCTTCGAGCCCTGCGGCCTACCGGCCCGCCGGACCGGTTTTGCATTTGGCCGAACGGCTGTTCGCCGTTGACCCAAACATCAGCCCAATAGAGGCAACAGTACTGTGGCATGTGAAGAAAGAAAGGCCGCGTGGAGCGTTCGACACGGTCATCCAACCGAGCTACCAGCACCACGCGGTCTTAGGGTGAGATTTTGCTGGTCAGGATTTCTCCTGAACAGACAGGGAAACGATCTGTTCCGTCCGGATCTCTGGGTATGATCTTCCATACCAGCGAAATTCAGGGCCAGCCGGAAGCCGTTGTTGAGCGAGCCGAAGATTTTTGTTCAAAAAGTGACGGGCACCTGGTCTGCCTGTCTCTGTCATAACCTTGAGAGTTGGATCGCTCGAATGACCCTACGGCAGTTCTCCATGACCGCTGGATCACAATGGATGATTGAGTGAGCAGTGGGCCGGGCAGACATTTGTTCCTTCAAAACGTTGCTGGAAAGACTTCGTGATTTCGACTGCTGATCGTGCGAACCATGCCGCAGGCTCAGGAAGCGAGTCGAATCAGGTTTTGACAGGTTTCCGACCTTCATGAAAGCTGATTCCCTGTCGAACCGTGCGGACTTGTTTGCACGCCGACGAAGCTGACTGCCTGCCGCGTACGGCTGTACTTCGTGTTGCCCGGCTCGATTTTCAGAATCTCACAGAATAGCTGTAACCTACTGTTCTTTCGCGGATCTGGATGACGTCGTCTGAAGGGAGTGTCAGACGTTTGGACTGTTGTTGAGATCAGGAGAAACGCAATGGAACGTACGCTGGCACGCTCAAAGCGATCGATTGAACTTTTCGGAAACCCTTTCTTCAAATTGACCCGATTCGCACTTTGCCTGTTTGCCGCTTGGTTTGTTCTGGCATCACCAGCGGTTGCGGGGAAACATACCAAAGATACCCTTGCGACGGTTCAGAAACGCTTAACCGAGAAAAAGGCGTTACTGATTGATGTGCGAGAAGAGAAGGAATGGAAGCAGGGCCATTTGAAGGTCGCGAAGCTCTTGCCCTTGAGCCATCTGGAACGAGGGGTCAGCAAGGAAAAGCTGGACGAATATTTGCCCAAAGACAAGATCGTTTACCTTCACTGCGCATCGGGTGCTCGCTGCATTGAAGCGGCCGAGTTGTTGACGGATCTCGGATTTGAAGTCCGAGCCCTGAAGCCTGGGTATGATGCGTTTATTGAAGCGGGCTTTGAAGAGGTCATTCCGTAACGCGGGCTCACTGATGTTGATTCCTGTATCACACCGCTGGAGAAATCACATGAGATCTGCATCCTCCAGCATTGTCTGTGCGAGCTTCGCGGTCGTATTGATGCTTGTATCGCTGGTGTGGGCAGATGACTCGACGGTCGATCCGGCCGCAGCGAAGGCAAAGCCGAATTCGTTTGATGCATCGATTCCTGAGGGCGAACTGGGAGACGTCATCAGGCTGGGGCGAAGACTGATCGAAGAAACATCGAGTCATCCCATGACGAAAGACTATGTAGGCAACGCACTGAATTGCACCTCCTGCCATCTTCAGAGCGGACTCGATCCCAGGGCCGCTTAGTTCATTGGTGTTGCGTCGGCGTATCCGGCCTGGTCGCCTCGTGAGAAGCGAGTGATTACTCTCGAAGATCGAATACTCAACTGTTTCATGCGAAGCTGCAATGGGACTCGCCCACCATTGGGAAGTCGTCCTTCGGTTGCCATTGCCGCATGGATCACCTGGCTGTCGAAATACACACTGATCCGAATGAATAGCAAACGCCCAGCGGGGCCGAACGCGGTTCCGAAACTCAGTGTTGAGGCCAGTTCCGCAGACCAGGAGCGGGGTGCTCGTCTCTACGCCGATCGCTGCTCATCGTGTCACGCGGGGAATGGAGCGGGCATTGATGAGAATCCCCCGGTCTGGGGTGCGATGTCGTACAATCAGGGCGCGGGTTTTGCAAATGATGCACAGCTCGCAGCATGGCTGAAGGTTGCGATGCCGCTGGATGAAGCGACGTTGACGGAAAAGGATGCGATCGACATCGCCGCGTATGTCAATTCCCATGAGCGGCCGGTGTTCCGGCTTGATGAACATCTTCCGAAAGCTGAACAACTGGGCGAATACAATGCGGAGCCGGAACCATCGACCCTTCAGAATCAACGAGATGGAGAGTAGATGATGTTTATCCGATTGATTGGCTTTGTTTGGTTTTTGACGCTGACCACTCTGACCGGTTGCGGCCGGGACGGATCGTCTTCGCCAACTACGGGAGCGGGCACTGAAAAGAGTGCCTCGCATGTCGCTGATCAGCCGACGGCAAAGAAATCCGTACAGACGCCGCAGGAACGAGCGGCATTGGCGAAGGATGCATTGTTCAACGAGCTCTCGACACGGCTTCTGGCAGCGATGTCCAACGGTGGTCCTGGGAAGGCGATTGAAGTCTGCAGCAAACTGGCACCGAAATTAGCGAAGGAAGTCGGCGAGCAACATCACGTATTGATTGGTCGAACAGCCGTCCGACTGCGCAATTCGAGTAATCTTCCTCCGGAATGGGCCGAGCCGCTTCTGAAAGATCTGCCAACAAAGCCAGTCGTTCAGGATCTGGAGAACGGTAGTACCGGAGTGCTGTTTCCCATTCTGCTCAAAGTGCAATGCCTGACATGCCACGGGCCGGACGACAAAATTGCCTCCGAGATACGAACCGAGCTGACTCGCTTGTATCCAAATGACAAGGCGACCGGTTTTCAGGAAGGAGACCTGCGAGGCTGGTTCTGGGTGGAAGTGCCAGCAGACGGACAGAATGGAAAAAACAGTGACACAGAAGTCGACGCAAACTGAATTTCTCGTTGCGTTATTCGCGAGCATTTTCTAAACGAAAGTCCCTTCATGAATCTGTTACGAAGTAAGCAGTGGTCTCCCTATCTCGTAGGGACTTGCCTGGGAATTCTGACCTGGTTTACGTTTGGAGTTGCGAAGAAGGCTCTGGGTGTTTCAACGAACTTTTCACAAGTCGTGAAGGTGGCGGAGACGGCAGTCGCTCCGGAGCATGCGAAGAGCGTGACATACTTTACTGACTACAAAATCCCCACTTTGTTTGGCTGGGAGGCAGGCATCTTTATCGGACTGATCATTGGTGGATTAGTGGCAAGCTGGCTTTCGGGAGACAGCTCCGGGACGAAACTGCCAGAGCTGTGGACACAGAGATTCGGTACAAGCCGTGCGAAATCTTCGGCTCTGGCGTTCATCGCAGGCATCATCCTGATTTACGGAGCTCGACTGGCGGGTGGCTGCACCAGTGGTCATGGAATCAGCGGATCCCTGCAACTGGCCGTTTCGAGCTGGGCGTTTTTCTTTTCGTTGTTCGCGTCCGGCCTGGCCACTGCATTCCTGCTATTTCGCAAAACGACGCTGACCACGACGACCAGCCAGAGCTAGATCAGCACGGCGTCATTGCGAAGAAGGATGCTGTTTCGGAACTGCAGTCAGGGGAATTTTCATGTT
>CAMAVB010000444.1 GCA_945861465.1 Candidatus Kuenenia stuttgartensis | reverse complement strand
GCCAGAACTTCCAGCCGGTCGCGAATCCACTGTTTTCGATGCGAAAAGTCTCTGCCCGTCTTCCGATCCTTCCCGCACAGAAACGTCCTGCGGACGCAGCGATTGATCACATGAAACGCCTGAATCTCATCGTCCGCAAAAATCTCCCGCCGATTCACCCGTGGCATCGCACAACTCCCCTCGATCCAAACACCAAACACCAGCTACCTCGCCAAAGCATCATAAAAACCTCAGTTTCCTTTGTCAAGTGTCTGGCTCTTTTGTTCTGCTTTTGTTCTGTTCATGATTGATGATCACTGTGAAGTGCGAGTGACCGACTTTGGACTGGCGAAACAGCTGGATCGACAGTATTCGATGACAGAAGCTGGTCAGATCCTGGGAAGCATCGACTATATGCCTCCCGAGCAAGCCGAGGCACGGCATGAATTGATGGGACCGACCAGCGATGTGTATTCGATCGGCGCGATCATGTTTGAGCTGTTGACCGGACGACCTCCGTTCAGATGCGAAACTTTTCTGGAGACGCTCCGGCAGATTCGCGAGCAGTCACCGATTCGACCAACCCAACTGAACCCGCGTGTTCCAACAGACCTGGAAGCCATCTGTCTCAAGTGCCTGCACAAGAAACAGTCTGGTCGATACCAGACTGCGGCAGAGCTGGCGGAAGATCTTGAACGTTTCCTTGGTGAACAACCCGTCCGTGCGGTCAGAGGTCGCTGGATCAAGCAGCTTCCGGGAAAGAGCACGAAGCTGATGGCGTCCGCGTTTTTAAGCGTACTCGCAGTCGTGGCCGTACCACTGTTCCGAAGTTCGCCGGATCCTCAGCCAGTCGCTCCTGAAGTTACGTCGGCTGAGATCGATTCATCCATCGTCGCGTCCGGCGACGCGGGCATACCCGGCAAGTCGAAAGATGAGGCACGCCCCGGCATTCTGCCTCAGGTCGTTTCGCAGCCTGCGCGGACCGCGACCGAAGCCACTCAGCCAGCGACAGCAACCGGTCCGATTTTGGAATCTCTGGTCGTCGATGATCGGCCAGTCGCTGTGCTTCCGCCGAAACTCCCGGAACTCGAAGTTACTAAATCTGACGAGGGAGTCTCTGGAATATCGGTCGTCAGTGAGCCTGAACTGGTCAACCCGCCGATTGAGGAAGATCCACATGCCCCGGTTGTGATTTCGGCATCAGCCGTGGCAGGAATTCCGTTTGGTGTGGCCAAAATCGAGCTTCAGCCTCGTCCGGATCTGACGTGGCCATTTCGCCCGGACGTCCCGCTGCACGTGACTACGGATCGTGGAAAAGCCGTGCACTCGGCAGTCCAGTACATTCCGCCGCGCGAGGCATCAAAGTACCGCCCGGCAAGTCCTGCCAGGCTGGTGTGCTGGTTTCTGTTTGACCGCATCGCTCCCACAACAGTGACCTTGATGAGCGAGGATTCTGCTGTCGCGACGAATGTACCGTTGAAAATGGAGCCTGCAGACGACGCTGCGGCACGTGCCATACTGCTGACAGAATGGTGGAAACAATATTCCCGGTTCGATCTGCCAAATTCGTCGCCGGAATTGAAGGCCGTTAATCACTATTTCAAGAGCATGCTGGCACGGCGGCTCGACATGACAGCGCCTCCGCAAAGTACGACCACTGCTTCTGCTTCAGCGCTGGAATCTGAGTTCGAGCGCACAGTGGGAATGCTGTTCGGCTTTGAATCCATTCGACTGGCAATGATGACAGGCAAGACAACGACGCCAGCAGAGCGTGCTGAGGCCGCTGTTCAGGATTTGCCGACGGCATTGGCGATTCGCAGCGTTAATATTCCTCATGTCGCTCACGATTTTCGTCCCGAGTCGTTGGCGATGCGTGTACCGGAAGAATGCTTCTATCTGCGTTGTTTTCGAGTGCAGAACTACCACTGGATTCGCAATCTGGTGCAGGGCTGGGGGGGCAGTCTGGACGGCATCGTGGCAACTCCGGCGGTTGACTACCGCATCCGAGAGAAGATCGAACGACAACTGGCGCTGAGTACGACCGAACTGCTGCAGGCTGTCGTGGACGATCAGATTAACGACTGCGCGTTGATTGGCTTTGATCCTTTCTTCGGCGACGGTGCCGCTCTGGGCGTGTTATTTGAGGAAAAGACCGGAGGCCGGCTGGCGGAAATTATTTCGAACGAACGCATGCGAGTGAAAGAGGCAGAAGACGGCCATGAGACAGTTGTCAATATTCAGGGGCGTTCAATTCAAAAGCTGTACACAGCTCATCATCAGGTGCGCTCTTTCTATGTGCATGATGGCAAATATCATCTGGTCACAAACTCCGAGATCCTTGCCCGGCGATTTCTTGAAACAGAAGCCGGAGTTCATTGTCTTGGAAATCTGAACGAGTACCGATATTCGTTGTCCCAGAGTCGGCAGGACAACAACAGTCTTGCATGGCTGTACCTCTCCGATCCGTTTTTTCGCAATATCACCAGCCCGCAGTGTCGAATTGAACTGGAACGGCGTCGATTGGCCTGCGAAGACCTGTTCACGCTGCAGACGGCCCATCTGGCGGCAGCCGCTGAAGCGATTGAGGATGTATCCACGAACTCCCTGATCCGACTGGGATTCCTTCCGGAAGGCTTCAATCAGCGTCCGGACCACGGCACAATGGAATCGAATGACGGTGAGTTTTACGATTCTCAGCGCGGCGTGCATGGGACATTCTTACCGATTGCTGATATGGCGATCACGCGATGCACAATGTCGGAATGGCGAGCCTACGAAGAATTCAAGAACGCCTATCAGAAGGAATGGCGGACGATGGATCCCGTCATGCTGACGTTCAACCGGCGTCCTCCGACGCACCCGGATCGGGAAAACGTGGTTCTGAATATTCGCATCACACCGTATGCTCAGCAGGAGTACCGATTTCTGCAGCAGTATCTTTCGAGTCAACCCGACGACCGACGACTTGCGATGTCTGACGATGATCTCATGGCGGTGAGCGGCCAACTGACAAGAAGCGGCAAAAGCTATTCTTCTCAGATCGGACTGGTGGACGGAGAGATTCCGTTCGAAATCCGAGATGGGCAGATTCATCGGACAGGGCCGAATTCCAAGTTATCGTTTGCGCGCAGCAATGCGTTCGCTCTGGTTGAGCCAGGGGGACAGGAAGGGATCCGCCTTGCCGTCGATTTCATGCGCAATGTGCAGTCTCGGCAGCCGACCGGCGAAAATACACAAGGATCCGGGGGCGTGCTTTCTGCGATCGTCAATTGGATTTTGCCCATTGAGGCCATGATGAACAGCGCCATTAAGGAACATTCGCAGAGTAATCAGAAGGCGACGGTGCTTTCGATGGATTCGACGATTGGTCGGAACGCATTGAACGACCTAAGAACAGAAAATGCCCCTCGACCGGCTCAACTGTTCATGCAACTGCGGGACGTTGCTTCATCACAGGTCTACGAATACCTGCGGGCTTACACATACGTGTCGTCAAGGCAAGCTTCGGCGGCTGATGCTGCCGCACTGAATCGCATCGCGGATATGCTTCAGGCCGACCCGTCGGAAATTCGACTCAGTCTGGAACGAAGCCTTGGGGCAACATTCAAATGTCCCGCTGGTGGGATTTATCAGCTGACCGGCAACGGAGAAGGACGTCAGTCCTGGATCAGTTCCGGGTGGCAAAAACCCAATCTGCTGGATGAGACGGCAGTCCCTGACGAATACCGATTTCCATTCCTCACGTGGCTCAGAGGCATGAGCCTGGAATGTTCGCTCACACGAACAACCCTTCAGTCACGACTTGAACTGGACGTGGCCCGCCCGACGCCGAATGAACCTGCCTCGTCGCCAGTCGAGATTGCGAGCACTGTTCGATAGGTATCTTG
>CAMAVB010000443.1 GCA_945861465.1 Candidatus Kuenenia stuttgartensis | reverse complement strand
GCCACTCTCGGGCCGAGAGTCAGTTACAAACCCACAACGTCGGGGAATGTCGGTTGAAGATAGAGCGGTGCCAGAAGGTCAAGCAGCAATGGAACGGCCACTGCACGACAATTCAGTTGATGAGTTGATGGATGACAACTTGCGAAATTGATGGCGGCGGCCTTTGCTTCCGTGGGAACGATGTAAGTGATTTCGAATTGTCCCGAGTTCACCATCGCGGAGAATCCCGGAGCGGTCGAATGTCGTTCAATCAGTTCTCGCGAGTGTTGAATGATCCGACTGATGTGATCGAGCCCCGTATCGACTCTGACCAGACCGAAGACAGGCCGTTCACCGGAAGTTTCAACGTAATAGCCAGACGGCATGCCGTTGCGAAACAGACGAGGAAAGTATTTGTTGACGTCGTCCGGCAGCAGCAGTGTTCGCTGTTTAGTGTCATTACAACAAAATGTGTGCAGGGCAATGCCGCGAGCAACGCCAAGCAACGGTGCCGGTTTTCTTCTCGCGAGTGACACGAGTTCCATTCCATTCGGCAGTCTGAGAACCTGTATTTCGCGGGACCGACCGATTCGTTGAAGCATCGGTCGTTGTTCTGTTTCGGGCACATCGCGTAGCAGAAGGTCCAGACGAGCAAATCGATACCGCTGCACGTCGGCGAGTACTTTGTCAGTTGTTGTGGCCGTTGGCATAGTTCACCAGAGTTCGTAAGGAAGACGACTAACGCGGCAATACTCATGGAATGTTTCGACCTGTGTTTGTGAATACGATCCCGCCGATTCGATGACTCGACGCGGCACTCGTTCGTCATCCATCAAAAATGCGTCGGGATTCTTGACATTCTTCTCTGCTACGGGGACTGCGTTTTCACCAACCCAGCGTTTTGCGAGTTCCGGAAGTCTCGTGCGGTAGAGCACAAACACTTCCGCCAGCAGTAGATCGTGCCTTCGTTCGATCGCCCGAGTCTCATGCCCGGTTCGTGATCCGAACAATCGACCAGCCAGCTCTGTGGCCTGATAGACGGTCAGGGTTTCCGGCAGCCGATTCCATCGTGTGCGGCACGCCTGAGAGAGTCGCCAGGTGTCGGGCTTCACATGGCCGGGTTTCCAGGTGTGCAGCGGCGTCTTCCCAATCTGCGGTGGAACGACTGTCCATGTTTCTGTTCGCACGAGTTTTGCCTCGACCAGCCTCGAAAGACTCGACCTGAGCTCCTCAATGGGACATTGTGATTTCCATCCTTGGTGAATCTGCCACTCCGAAAGAACCCGCACCTGACAAGCCAGCGCCGTCATCAGTTCAAGCTCGATGGGCGACCACGTTGACGTTGGACCTTTAATATCAGCCACGGCAGTGCTCCCTTCAGTTTCGTTGATCCGCCAGGAACGTGTCGAAAAGCCCGGAGTCGTCCCCGATGGACTCTTCTGTCACAACAAGACCCTTGGGCTTCCGAACGCGAGTTTTCACAGTTGGGCGCGGGTCCCAATCTTTTGGAACGAACGTGCCGGATGTCACTGCAGGCCACGCCGCGTTTTTCCTTGCCAGGAATTCCTGTTCGGAGATATGGAAGTCCGATTCCACAATTACCGGCATGCCACCGAACTGGCTGTAACCGGCACCGCGTGTGACAAGGGCAATGCTCTTGCGAGGATCGTCGCTGGCAAGTTTGATGTCGTTGACACTCAGTCGTGGTGCAAGAAACTGATTCGCTCCACGACTGGTGGTTGTACGCACTGCGAATCCATCCTGTTGCCGAGACGTCGATTCATTGAGCAACACGTCCACCGTCTGGCCACTGGCCTTTGACAATCGATCTTGTTCTTCCGGCGAAGAAACGGCATACCACTGGCGATACCGGCAATTGGCTTCCACAACATGAATCAGGTCGTCTCGCTTCAGGTCCAACATCGACTGGTTGGCCAGAATCACACCGATGTTCATGCTGCGAGCAATCTGCAAAATGGCATCCACGTTGTGAGCCGCGACTCGCTGGAATTCGTCTATCATCAGATACACCTGCCGTCGTTCCTGCGTCAGTGTTGCCGTCGTCAGCAGCATGAACATCGCCAGTCGGGCAATCTCAGGCGAAGATCCCGGGCCGAGGGTAGACGACAATTGAAAGTAGAAAATCTCCTGGTTCGCAAACAACTGAGCTGGGTCCATCGCCTGGCGATTCACTTCAGCATCGGGTGAATGCGACGGAGTCACGTTGAGCGATTTGAACGCAGCCAGTCTGTCGGCAATCATACGAACATGATTTCCAGCGTCGGTCTGGCCGTCATTCAATCCGTGAGCCTTTGGACGCGACGTCACAAACGCTATGCGGTCCGCCAGTTCCGCGAATGAACCAATCTGCGGAAAATTCTGGAGAGTCGCATGCAGGACAGCGGCATTCGCGGAACTGAAATAGCCGCGACCGTAGTCTGTTCCATACGTCAGCCCCAGTGCTCCGCAGAGCACATCCGTCCGCTGAAAAAGATTTAACCTTTCCCAGCACGGCAGCTGAAACGGGTTGAACGCGAACGTCGAATAATCTTCCCGAGTGCTGAAATGGCGAACTCGAATGTTGTTTCCGTGGGCGGCCTGTCGAGCGGCACAGACTCGCAGAGATTGAAGGATTTCCTGCGAATCGCCCTTGAGGTCAATTACCATCAGGCTGCTCCGCCCGTCAGCCACCAGTTGTTCAGCCAGTGGAATCAATCCCCGTGCCGTTTTTCCAGAACCACTGTCTCCCAGAATGTGAGCGTGCTCATGAAACACCGCTCGGGGAACCAGAAGTGGTGATCCATCGCACGCCAGCCGACCCAGAAAAAGGCTTCCTCGCTCAATTGGATTCGATGATTTCTGAATCGTCTCGGTCACCGCCTGCCAGTCGTTGGATTCCAACTCAGCGGATCTCGGACGACTGAAACTACACAGAGCAGGAAGTGCGACAAGAAAGAGCAGCAGCACTGTGATTGCGATGGGAATGCCAACAACGATCAAGACGAAACCTGTCCAGACAAAGGCGTGCATCAAATCCAGTGAAAACGGTGCATCGCCCCAAACCAAATCGGAAACACCTGTGCGTGCGGTCAGTAGTAGCGTGATCTGAGATAACAGAAGCACAATCAAGCCAAGTCGTATGGAAGCTGATCCTGCGGGACTGGCAAGAACGCCGGGGGCCGCTTCGTCGTTTCGGTTGTACGAACACCATGAATGCCATGCAACGGTCAGATTGTCCACGATGGAAATGGAGTTCTCCATCGCCATCACAAGACAGAAACACACAGCGGCAAGCAGCAACGCACCGCACAGGAATACCGAGGACGGCACTACCACAATCAATGCTACCGGGATCACAAGCAACGCGGAGTAGATTGTGAGCACGTTCCATCGATCTCTAGCCAACTCGGCCGTGTTCCGGTCAACCGGGAAACTCGTCGCGAGGTACACATAGTGTCGAGCGAATTCTCGCCCGGTGTAGGCCGCACATGTCATCCCAAGTGCAACCTGCATCACAAACGGCATTCCCATGACATGCAGAGCGTATGGAACGGCGAGCAGAGCAACATGCGGCTTGTATCCGGAAGTCACTTGCCACAACTTGATCATGCCTCGGATCAAGACAACGACGACCACAACGTTCAATGGAAATGGAAACTCGAAGGCGTTACCGATTGAGTCGCCGGCAAGGCAAATGCCGGAGACCAGATACAGATTGCGAATGAGCGTTCGAGTAAACGTCGTCTCTTCGGCAGGGTTTCCGGCATTGTGAGCGAACTGGATCTGCAGCGGTTGCGACGGAAGTCGATTTGCCTGTACCGGGTTTCCGACGGACTGATAATATGTGTCTCGGGGCATTGGAGTTGTCCTTATTGATGTCGAAGATGAAGAAGTGTC
>CAMAVB010000442.1 GCA_945861465.1 Candidatus Kuenenia stuttgartensis | reverse complement strand
GTCAACGCAATGCCCGCTCGGATCGGATTCAGATCCACATACGCCATGCACGCCGCAATCGCCATTTCATCCAGAAGTGGCTGCACCTTGAAACGCGCCTCCCAAAAATGCCCGGTCACCTCTTCTTCACGATTCCCGCGTTTCGCGATCGGCTCGGACAGACACTTCATAAACCACGACACATTCGACAGGCGTCGCCGCTTCTCTTTCAGACCAGACGCATCATTGCGAATATGACTAAGCTCCGGTTCCGTGGGTTCTGCCGGTGAACCATCTTTCTCACGTCGCTGAGGAAACAGGTTCCACCAACGCACGGCAATCTCCGCGTCGGACCATGTTTTCACCACATCCGGTCGAGTCCTCACGACCACATGCAGGTGATTGCTCAACACTGCAAAACCCAGCACATCGACCGCAAAAATCCCTGCCAGGACTTCCAGCCGGTCGCGAATCCACTGTTTTCGATGCGAAAAGTCTCTGCCCGTCTTCCGATCCTTCCCGCACAGAAACGTCCTGCGGACGCAGCGATTGATCATATGAAACGCCTGAATCTCATCGTCCGAAAAAATCTCCCGCCGATTCACCCGTGGCATCGCACAACTCCCCTGCATCCAAGGCCCAAAACCCAACACCCGCTACCTCGCCAAAACAGCATAAAAACCTCAGTTTCCTTTGTAAAGTGACTGGTACTATTTTCCCGCCTATTTTCCCGCGGTACTATTTTCCCGCCCGGTTACCAGCAGCAACTCACCCAGGCGGGAATGGGCCATTGGATCATTCGCCTGAATTTCACAAGCCTTTGTCAAGGCTGAAATCGCCAGGTCACGATTCATTGCCGTTGATGTGAGCCCCAGGTAGTAGTGCCATCGGAAATCACCTGGATTGAGAGCAGCTGCCTGCTGGAAACACAGCGCTGCGTCCACGTCTCGTTCGTTCGCGAGCAGAATCATTCCCAGACGCCCCCAATGATTTGCGCTACCTGGTACACGAATGACGGCCTCACGAGCGTTCGTGATCAGTTCTCTCAAAGGAGCCGACGCATTGGTGAGATCGACTTCCGGTGGGAAGACGGGAATCTTCGCTGCCGGCGAAAGGAACCAGTAAAGAACCGAGCCCAGTACGATGGCTGTCCCGCCGTACAACAACCATCGACGAAACGATGTTCTCATGTGTGGCACTGGAATCGCCTCTGTTCCGCAAATGTTGATAATCTAGTTTTTCTGAGAAGATTTTTGGCGACGCATTATTTTGAGGCCGACTAATGTAGGCCGACTTCGCCGAAGTCGGCCCAGCAGATTTCAGCGAAATCTGCCTACTCGTTTGGGTTGCGGGCGAAGCCCGCGCCAAGTTATTGCCGCCTTTGACACGGTTGGAATCGGAACGAGTCACCTGGATGATCCTGTGCCATGTTTCAATGTGAGGAACTGATCCGCATTGCCCCCCGGGAATATTTCTTTGTCCCCATTTGGCCAGACCACGTGAATCGCATCAAAATGTTCTTCGACATCCAGTCCGAAATGGAGTCGAAAGTCTGAGGCACACTGATAACTTCCACCTCCAAACAGCCATCGATGCTGACGACCAGTGGCCGTGATCAGCGTCGCCCGAGCACCGGTTGCATCTCGGCCACCGAGTTGAGGTTCAACGAGGCGTAACGAAAGCCAATGTCCGTGTTTTTCCGTTTTGTTGACGTAGATCGCAGCCGGTCGATCCAGAAATGTCATGAGTAAATCCAATCGACCATCATTGTTAACATCACCAGGACAAAGCCCACGACCGACGGCGGCAGATTTTATCAGATCATTTCCGCGTGAAGTGTCTTCGACAAACCTGCCGTCTGTCTGCAGCAGCAGTTGGCTACGCTCCTGGTAATCGTTCCAGAACGAACGATTTTCCTGGCTTTCCTTCAATGGCGATGCAGGTGCTGAAGCCGTAGGCATGTCACGCACTGCCTTCCGCCGCACGCGCCCGTTTGCGACGGCCAGATCAAGATCGGCGTCGTTATCAGCGTCGAACACTGCGATCCCGAATCCCGTCATTCCAAAACTCCGCTCGGCAATTCCGGAGGCGATAGAATTTTCAACGTACCCAGTGCCAAGACTGGTATAGACGGCGTTGGATTCACCATCAAGATTCGAGACAACCAAATCAGGAAGGCTGTCTTCATTCAAATCACCCAACGAGAGCCCCATGCTTCCCTGCCCTTGTCCGACAGGATCGTACGCGACACCCAGCAGGACCGCCTGATTCTCAAACGTCCCGTTCTGCTGATTAATCCACAGAAAGTTTCCGTGGCCATCGTTTGCCACGTAAACATCAATCCAGTCGTCACCGTTGAAGTCGGCAGCGATAACTCCAAGGCCCGCTCCGCGCGCCGATGCGATTCCGGCATCCAGAGTCACATCCACAAATCGAATTTCCGATCCGTCCGGTGTGTCGCCGGTCGTGTTACGATAGAGCCTGTCAGATGTCCCTGGAAACATGGCTGGATTACAGAAATCTGCGCGTCCACCTGGATCAACGCAGTCAAACCCGGGATCGTAGTCAACGTAGTTTGCGACGAAGAGATCCAGCCAACCGTCTCGATCATAATCCAGGAATGCAGTGGACGTTCCCCAGCGAAGATTACTGATCCCGGCCGATTCTGTGATCGCCTTGAATCTGCCGCTGCCCAGATTGAGAAGCAGGGAGTCGGGACCATAGGCCGTCACATAGAGATCGATCCTGCCGTCGTTGTTGACGTCTCCAGCTGCACATCCAGTGGCATATCCCAATTCTGCCAGGCCGGACCCAGCCGTGGCATCCGAAAAACGTCCGGTGTCTGACTGCAGGAAGAGTCTTGACGAAGAGTCGTCTGCCGAAGGAACGACAGTCGATCGATCGTGGCGATGGCCATTGAGTAACAGCACGTCAAGGTCGTTGTCCTGATCCAGATCGAGAAATGCGGCACCTCCCGTCATGATTGCCGGAAAAAAATGCTCGCTTGCACCGTCGTCGTTGTGCCGGAACTCTAAGCCGGAACTGACCCCAATGTCCTGCATGACAACGAATTGTGATCCGCTGACTGCAGATTGTGTCTCCTGCCTTTGCTTTGCTTGACCGCACCCCATGACATACAAAACCGGGATCAGCATGCCAGCTCGCAGGCAAAAGTATGCGATCAAGACAATGAAGTTCATCCGTCGATTATGGAATCGTTGATTCCAATTTGCAATTTGCGCAATCAAGGTTTTCAATTCAAACTCCCCCGACTGAGACTTCTTCATGACTGATTTATCGCAGGTTGAGGGGCCAAAACCCAGGCAGCAGCAAAGTTGGGGTTGCATTGGGATATTGATCAGGTGAGATTTGTTTACGGTATTTGAGCGGAAAAGGCAAGTCTTCGTTGAGCCTGGACGGAGACTGGCAGATGTTCTTTGCACCACGCTTCCACGAGTTTCACAGGCAACCCCAGCACAGGCAACCCCAGGGCAACAGGCAACCCCAGCAACCCCAGGGCCATCCGCTGGTTGCACGGCGAAGGCGTATTGTGTAGAGCTTGGTGAATCTGAGTTGTTGTCGGTTGCAGTTTTTTTGAGCCGGTTTTTCGGGGGCAGGCAAATGGCACGGGGCGGCAACCATAGGGCCGAGGCGGCAACCATAGGGCCATCCGCTGGTTGCACGTCGAATGCATATTGTGTAGAGTTTGGTGAACCTGAGTGGTCGTCGGTGGCAGTTTTTTTGAGACGGTTTTTCGGAGGCAGGCAAATGGCACGGACAAATCGGCGGGATGTGTTGGCGGCGGGCGAGATTCAGGTCGTGCATTGCATCAATCGATGCGTGCGGCGGGCGTATCTCTGCGGGCAAGATCCGTTGACCGGCACTGATTACGAACACCGGCGGGAACT
>CAMAVB010000441.1 GCA_945861465.1 Candidatus Kuenenia stuttgartensis | reverse complement strand
TATTGATGGATGGATCTGGAACATCACTCCTGCGATGCAAGATCGGCTTCCACACTCTCCGGCACGGAAATCACTTCCGGCACAGACACAATATTCATTGTTCCATCGACGAAAAACGAGACCCAGCGGCCGTCGGGACTAAACGTCGTTTTTTCCGCCGAATCCCTATCCTCGTTTCGTGCCCCGATTGTCGCCAGACACTTGTTTTCGGTGGTCGAATAAATGGAGCATTGTCCGTAAGGCGACCCCACCGCCACCATAGTTCCATCGGTCGAGATGTCAAAGGACGTGAGTAAGGTTTCGCTCGCCTGGACTCGAGAAATCCTCGAGTCATCGCTGTGCGGTCCAAAGATCGACCCCGCCAACGAATTCTCCCAGGCCTCAGGTTTTTCGGCTTCATGTGGGTTGAAGCCAATGAGCACCGGTTCTGCGAACCTGTCCGTTTGCAGGTCGTAGACCGCAATTCGGTCGCGGTCACCAATCAGAATTTTTCCGCTGTCCGGCGTAAATCGAAGTTCGTGGATCGTTTGAACGTCAAGCGTCGCGAAGTGAGTTCGCTCCTGCGTCGCCACGTCATAGACTTCGAGTGCAAGGCCTGTCGAACCGCCCTTTGTCGGATCGACAAGATTTGCTGCCAAAGCAAAGTGGCGTCCGTCCGGCGAAACCGCGTTGGGTCCGTTCAGTTTGCAGTCGAGCGGTCGAAAGACGGAGACCAGGTGTCCCGTGTTGGCATCCAGCAGAACGTAGCTGCTCCCGGATGCACAAAAACACGTTTGACCCGATCGCCCTCCACGGAATTCCTGGAAAGTATATCGGTCTCCGTTTTTGGTTGCCCCTTTTCGTCGTAACTCAATATCGACAGGGACCGTGGTACCTTTTGGAATCATGTGCAGCGTGACCGAAGAGCCAGGTGGCCCGGACAAAGGCTCGACGAGATTCTTTACTGATCTTCCCAGCAGTTCATATTTGACTCCAATGGAAGTGATGGCAATGATTTCGTCTCCCTTGCCGATCTTTGCGGAAGCGGCCGCCGGACCACCGTCCCAAACTGAGTCCACGACAAGTTTTCCCGATTTCTCCTTAAAAGTGCATCCCACATAGCCTTCGGGAACACGCCAATTTACGTTGCTGATCGAGCGACTGCGAACATTCACCAGCGATGTTTCGCGTTGTCCGATCCCCAGCAGATGGCCCCCATCCGCTGAAAACGCAATGTCAAATGGAGCGACCTTGAATTCATGCGCGATGTCTCCCGTGCTTGTTTCGATGATGGTGAGTGGACCGTATTCGACGGCCACTGCGAGGTATTTTCCATCCGGAGAAAACGCGACGTCTTCGATGTCCTTTGCGCCGCCCCAACTGTGCAGGAAGCGAACAGTGTGATGCTGGCCGCTTGCCTCGTTGGGGAATGGAATTAAAAAAGCGAGAGTCATTGTGAGCAAGATACGAGACATGGATTTTTCTCCGAAACTGAAGCCGCTATCGGTGGTTTCGCCGACAGCAATCACCGGCCAAAGTGGAATGCGTTGGAAGACGCCATGCTGCGTTCGAGAGACCGGTGTCTCGTCCTTCCTGAATGCAACTAGTCGCCAAGGCTCGTCTCTCTAACACGCAAAACTGTCAGTGCCGCAGAAATGCGACGAGTTTGTGTGTTAGATCCGGGCAGTGGCAATGCTAGTATTCCCGGAGAGAAGCTGTTCATCCGGTTCGCGACGCGATCCTGTCGAACCTGCCCGAATTGAATATTGAATATAGTGAAACGGCGAATAAGGCGCCCGCCAGGGATGTCACCTTTCGATTTTCAGGGAACACGTTATGGACACACCCTCAACTCGAATCACGTTGCTTGCCCTGTTGCGCGCCGAACCGACGGACCAGGACGCATGGTCAGAATTCGTCACACGATACGGACCAAAAGTGGCGGAATGGTGCCGTGCGCAAAGACTGGCTCCGTCGCAGGTGGAAGAACTGACGCAGGATGTGTTGACCAGTCTGTTCCAGGCTTTCAAGACTTTTCAATACGACGCACAGAAAGGACGTTTTCGCGCCTACCTGTACACGGTGACCCGCCGCGCCATTGCTGGCTGGCACAAACGGGCAGCGCGAGTTCCCAAAACATCCATGGAAGACGTGCTGTCGCTTGTTCCGGCTGAAGACGACCTGTTCGAGCGTCTTGATGCGGAATTCGATCTGGAAAGATTGCACCTGGCCATGCGGCAGGTACAGTCACGAGTCCAGGCGGCCACATGGAAGTCCTTTCAGTCGACTGAGCTGGAAGGGCAAAAGGCAGCCACCGTCGGAGCTGAGTTGGGACTCTCGGTGGCGACCGTCAATGTCTATCGTTCCCGAGTCCGTGCCCTGATTAAAGAAGAATTGAGGTGGCTCGATGACAAACCCGTCTCCCAGGAGTTCTAAACATTCCGCGAATTGTCCCACCATCGAATTCCTCCGGGACTTCGTTCAGAACGCAGGTTCGCTGCCTTCAGAAGTCGAACTTCATCTTGAACACTGCAGCAGTTGTCAGGAGACGGTGGATCGTCTTCAGGAAGAAGCAAAGCTGGCGCAAGTGAATCACTTGCACGGTGCGCGCCAGTCGGTCGGGAACTCGCTGCTCTTTCTCAAGCACATCGAGGCACCCTCGCTAGACTCACAGTCAGCTGTGCAGGAAACACCCGTCATTCCCGGCATGGACATTGAAAGCATCCTCGGCCAAGGCGGCATGGGTATCGTCTATCTGGCAAAGCAGTCAGCTCTGTCCAGGCGTGTGGCGTTAAAGACGATTCGCGTCGGCCATGGAGCCAACCCCGAGTTTCTGACACGCTTTGGACGGGAAGCTCGGGCTCTTGCCGCCCTGACACACGAGAACATTGTCCGCGCCTACGAATTTGGCGAGCAGCACGGATCGCCATATCTGATTATGGAATATGTTCCCGGTCGCACACTGAGCAAGCAACTGACAGAGCAGGAACTGTCATCGCACGAGGCAGCGGAACTGGTCATTGTCCTTGCCTGCGCCGTCGATTATGCACACAGCAAAGGCGTTGTGCATCGCGATCTGAAGCCGGGAAACGTGCTGATCGCTCCGGATGGAACTCCGAAAATCACCGATTTCGGCCTCGCAAGATTTCGGGACCCGGAAGCGAATCTGGAGACGCTCGGCGGACGCGTTGGGACTCCCTGTTATATGGCACCCGAGCAGGCTTCCGGAAATAGCGATGTTGGTCCGGCGGCCGACGTGTATGCGCTGGGCGGCATTCTCTATGAGGTACTGTGCCGCCGGCCGCCGTTCACCGGAACGGATATCGCGGATGTGCTTCAGCAGGTTCAGACTTCCGAGCCCATTGCGCCACGTGTGCTTTGTCCACGAATGGCCCGCGACCTGGAAACGATCTGCCTCAAGTGTCTTAACAAAGCACCTGCAGATCGGTATCCGTCGGCTCTTGCGTTGGCTGAGGACCTGCAGGCCTTTCTCGAATCCCGCCCGATTGTCGCACGGCCACTCGGAGCAATTGGCCGGGCACTGCGATTTGCGCGACGAAACAAACTTCTGGTGGCATTCGTCAGTGTGCTGGTGCTGGGGATTGTGGGAATCAACGGAGTTACGATGATCGCGCTGGCGGCCACCGCCAAGGCTGACAAAGCCGTAATTTCAGAGAACACTCAAAAGCAGCGAGCTGACGACGCAGAAGGGGAAAGCCTCACGCGATTGTCCGACTCGCTGTTCAACAGCGGGAACTTCTATGCGGCGACCGGCGATTGGAATCTTGCCATTCGGGACTACGACGCAGCACTGCAACATCAGACGGCCCAGTCTGGACGCATCCACCTCGCGCTGGCGTTTGTCTATTCGCAATTGTCGAATCTACCGCTGATTCGGACGCATGTGGAGGC
>CAMAVB010000440.1 GCA_945861465.1 Candidatus Kuenenia stuttgartensis | reverse complement strand
AGCCCTCCGTGTACCGCCGCAGACTTACACGGAGGGCTGACGCCCAGCCGCTCGCCTTTCAAAAACATGCCGCCCTCTTCACCAGATAATTTAACAAGGCCTGATCCAGAGGTTCATCCGTCACCATCTCAATGCGCTCGACCGATCGGTTCCGAAATTCCCTGTCGAGCTGTTCTCGCCATTCTGTCACCGCCTGAATGTACTTTCCCCGTACGCCGTCGGCGTGCGTCGTCAGACGCAACGATGACTCCAAATCCTCAAACTGAATATTTCCTTCCAGCGGCAGATCCCGCTCCCAGCGATCCAGCACATGAAACACAATGACTTCGTGACTCCGAAACCGCATCTGTTCGATAGCCGTCATCAAAGCCTCCGTGTCATCAAACAAATCGCTGATCACCACACAAATCCCCCGATGCCGTGCCAGCTCGGCACATTGCTGCAACGCGCGACCGGCATCGGAGACTGGTCGCGGTTTCGAGTTCTGAATCGTCCGAAGAATGTCTTCCAGCTGATGAGTTTTTGCCTTCGGTGGAAGATGAGCCACCACTTCATCCGCAAACAGCGTAATTCCCACCGCATCATGCTGTTTCAACGCCAGATGTGCCAAAGCCGCTGCGAGAGACGATGCGTAGTCCAGTTTGCTGATGCCCGTGTTAGCACAGGTCATGGAGCCACTGATGTCCAGCATGATGTAGAGATTCATGTTGGTCTCAGCATCGTACTCCTTTACATAGAGTCGCTTCTGCCGAGCATACAGTTTCCAGTTGACATGCCGCAGATCATCACCGGGTGCGTATTCGCGATGCGAATTGAATTCGACACTGAATCCCACAAACGGACTGCGATGCAAGCCGTGCATAAACCCCTCCACAATCCCGTGCGCTCGCAGTTCGAAACTGTCGAGTTTCGAGAACAGCGTTGGCGACGTGAATGTGGTGAGGTCTGCGGTCATGGGGGAAGAGTGTTCAGTGTTCAGTGTTCAGTGTTCAGTGTTCAGTGGCTGGTGGCTGGTGGCTGGTGGCTGGTGGCTGGTGGCTGGGTGTCCTAGACTTTCAGGAGTTCATTCCAATGAACAGTCTCGCACCTGCGATTTACTGAACACTGAAAACTGAACACTGAAAACTCTACTGCTCCTTCACACCTTTCAATAAACGATCAATCAGTGCATCTGCATCCAGGCCGTCGGCCCGTGCGTGGAAATTCAATACGAGGCGATGACGATAGACATTGTGAGCCACCGCACGAATATCGGCGAAATCGACGTGGTAACGGCCTTCAATAATCGCCCGCGCCTTGGCACCCAGCACAACATACTGCGAAGCTCGCGGGCTGGCTCCATAACTGATGTACTTGTGCAGCGCCGGATCGCCGACTCCCTGGCCGGGGCGAGTTGCCGCAGTCAGCGTTGCCGCATAGCGAACAACCGAATCTGCCACCGGAACGCCTCGAATCAAGTCCTGCAACCTCAGTAACTCTTCCGCTGCCAGCACCTGATCGGCCTTTGTCGAAAGTGTACTGGTCGTTCCTTTGATGATCTGCATCTCTTCGTCCACTGTCGGGTACTTGACTTTTAAACTGAACATGAAACGGTCAACCTGGGCCTCCGGCAGCGGATACGTTCCTTCCATTTCAATCGGATTCTGAGTTGCCACGACAAAGAACGGCGGTTTGAGTTTGTAGGTCTCGCGACCAATCGTAATCTCGCTTTCCTGCATGGCCTGCAGCAATGCGGCCTGAGTCTTCGGCGGCGTACGATTGATTTCATCCGCCAGCAGAAAATTGGTAAAGATCGGTCCCTGCATAAACTTGACGGACTGGCGACCGGTCGCTGGATCTTCTTCCAGCACATCCGTGCCGGTGATATCCGAAGGCATCAGGTCCGGCGTAAACTGAATCCGCCGAAAATCCATGTTGAGCGTCGTGGCAAGCGTACGCGCCATCAAAGTCTTACCGAGCCCCGGAACTCCGTGCAACAGCACATGGCCTTTGCAGAGCAGCCCAATCAGCATCGAGTCAATCACTGTCTCCTGGCCGACGACGACCTTTTTCATCTGCTCCCGCACACGCTGCCGGGCCTCGCGCAGTTTTTCCACAATCGCAAGATCCGCTTTCGAATCCACGCGGGCTGAGGCCACTGCTGCACCATTTCCACTGTCTGACATTCGTTACTCCGAGGTTCTCAATTCTACTTCGTCCGAAACGACACGTAAGCACTCTCCCGAAAGGCGCTAATCACCTTCCGCCTCCGCTTCTTTCAGGTCGATCAGGCCGTCCTGATCCACATCCAGCCGATCAAAGTCGCGGCGTGATCCAAGAAACTCTTCCCACGACAGGTCGCCGTCGTTGTTTCGATCCATACGCTGGTACCAGACCGGCCCCTGCAACACTCGACTCACATAAACCGGAGCCTGTGTGGCCATCATACTGCGGGGTTCAATCTTACCAAACAGCACAAAACTGCCACGAGTGAACTCAATGCGATAATTCCGAGTTGGCTCAGTCGGAGACAATCCTGGCGTACCATCGCGATCCATCACACTCAACGACTCTCCGACATCCCGCATTTCGCGAGCCGAGATACGCCCGTCATGGTTGGTATCCAGAATCTGAAAAAATCCAAATCCGGTGTCATAAACATTCAATCGACAGGTTGAAGCGACAGGAATCCCGGCAACTGAAACAAACTGCTTCATTTCAGGTCCAAAGACCTTGCCGTCGCGATCCGTATCAATCATATCAAACAGCCCGCGCTGCATACGAATCTTCTGCATGGCCTCAGTCGTATCAATGTAGCCGTTGGCGTCCATATCCAGTTCGTTGAAACCCTGCATCGCGTTTGTCACGCCTGCTTCGATGGGATCCGTCTTTCGCGAAACCAGCATCAGTGTGAAGCTGGGGCTTTTGAGCGTGACGGTGTCGGTGCGGCTGGACTCGACGGCCGCTTCCATCTGAGTCTTGACCACTGAAAGGGCAGGGACGGTGTCGTCTTTTGGATTCAGCTCGACGGTCAACTGGATGTCGAACGGCACTTCCGGTGCGGCCTGCATTTCATACGCATTCAGGTCGCCGTCCTGATTGGCATCCATTCGATCATACAATTCCACTGGCCAGTGAAGTTCTCCTGCCGACAGAGCCTTGTCTTTGTTCAGATCGTACTTCTTCAGTAGCGCTGGACGCAGTTGACGCGACGCCTGCGACTGAATCATCATCTCTGACAACACCGACTTTGCCTGTTCCTCTTCCGGCAAACTGGCGACGATCAATTGCTGATTCACAACCGTCGGCTGAAATTCTTCAAAGCTCACGCAGTTGTCGTAATCCGAATCCCGCTGACGCAGCCGCGTCTCCGCGCGACTGAGTTCTTCAACGTCGATTAATCCGGATTTGTCGATGTCGATCAGTTCATAGATCGATGTGTCGTCCTTGGCCGTCGAGCCATCCGCGCGAATGGACAGCATGGTTCCCCCGGCGACGCGAGCAAACTGCGATCGAATGTCATCCGATTTGGGATCTGGCTGCGGTCCGAGCGTGTTCAGGAACTTCTCCGCCTTCGGACGAGCTACCTTTCGCACCAGCGGAGATTTTTGAAACTCGGCATGGCTGAGCTTCCCGTCCTGATCGGTGTCCAGTTTTCCTATAAGTTCCTGCACGCCGTTCTCGCGCGCCTGACTCAGCGATACGCCGTTAATCGTGATTCGGAACTGCAGATGCAGTGGCCGTTCATCGAGGAGCAGGAAAGCACTCGACCATTCGTCGCGTTCGGCGGTTGTGCTCGCGGTGGCGATGGTTGCGTCCGAACTTGCGGGAGCGTCTGTCGCGATCAACCCCGGCGACTGCGCGTACAGCGATCGACTGGCCACGATGGCCAGTAAGACGGCGACGAATTGTCGGATGAGATTCTTCATGGACTTATGAAACTCGTTACGTTTCGGCGAGCGGTTGGGCGTCAGCCCTCCGTGTGCGCCCACAGAGACGCGACACGGAGGGCTGACGCCCAACCGCT
>CAMAVB010000439.1 GCA_945861465.1 Candidatus Kuenenia stuttgartensis | reverse complement strand
CGCGTATTGCGAATGCGTTCACAACCACCGACGATTTCCAGCAGCTTTCGCAGTTCTTCATCAATCACGATCAATTGCTGACCATCGATCCTGCCAGCCTTTTTCCATTCACGAACGCGCGAGTAAATGAGTGACACCAGAAAGCTGGGCACATGTTGCGGAACAGCTTTGATGTCGCCGAGAACTTCAGCATCATCCAGTGACGCTCCATCGCGAAGGTGATCTTTCAATACCGGTGCAAAGACGCTCAGAATCTTTCGCAGCCGATTCAGATCATCTGCCGGAACATCAATCAGATTGACGAACTTCAGCGACAGGTTACGCATCGTGTTGATCAGGCTGCCCCACAGTGTGCGGGCTTCCCACCAGCGGCCGTACGACGTATTCGTGCGAAACACCAGCAGCCACCCCAAAACCAAAGTCAATGCCGCATGAATATCACTGGGCACTCCCGCCAGCATCGACAGCTTTTCGCGGGCATCGAACCAGGCAGGGATCACCGCGTACGCCGAAACAAGGATCGCATACATCCCAACCCGCGACAGCGTCGGGCTGTTCAGGAGTTCGCGAAGATTCTGGCGGAACTCAGCAATCAAAGATTTACGCATTCGGATGTGGCTGGCAAAGAGGTCAGGAAAAGCTACCTCCGCGTTCAGGAAACGCGGCGTTCGAACGATCTCAGGATATTATGCAACAATCATTGAGGGTGCGAGGTCGGGAATTTTTGCGGAGCTACCTTGGCAGGGATCACCATATGTATCCGACCGGGCTCATCACGCGGAGCGATGATGGCTACATTGGCACGCGGGACGGCGTTATTCGGGTATTCTCGGACATGGCATCACACGACCGGCCTGGAGAAGCGTGACTTTGGGGCTGCTGCCGGATTTCGGCAGTTCAAATTTCAAAGTCGCATCAACCTGTTGATACTTCCATTCGGTTTCGCTCTTCGGAATTAACGCGAGAAACTGCTGGCCAGTGATCTGAGCCATCATGCGACCGTTCTTGACCTGCACCGTAATCACGATACCTGGCGCAAGTTGATATTTGCCTTCGAGACGTTTGACAATTTCGGGATCGACTTCTACTTCCTTGTCAAATGATCTCGGCTGAACATCCAGCCCCATGGCTGTCTGAATGATCTGTTCGGCCAATGCGTCCGTCTGCGAGCCTGCCGTGTTGCACAGCAGTACGACAGCACATTTCAGATCGCGACTGACGAGAGTCATAGACTGGTAGCCGCCGGTTTGACCATTGTGCCACCGTGTTGAACCATCCTGTGCGATCATCCATCCCAGCCCCATCGCATGATTGCCATCACTGCCTGGCTTATGCTGTTTCCATGCCAGCTCAATCGCCTTTCCCAGCGGCCCATCCGGAGGATTTAGTGTGGCTTCTGCGAACAACAGCATGTCGTCGATCGTGCTGCGAATCGCACCGCATCCGGCAAGAGCATCAAAATCCCATGATTTATCGGGAAGAAGTGCTGCATTGTACGGCGGAGCAAAACGACTGACCTGCTGTTCCGAGAGAGTGATGACCGTGTCCAACATCTTCAGCGGGTCCGTCAGCTTCTGCTTCAGAAGCGATTCGTAACTGACTCCGGCCTGCTGCGACAACAAATCGCCAAGCAACCCGGCTGCAAGATTCGAATACTCATAACCCTCACCTGGTTTCCGCTCAGGTTTCGCAGACAGTATATATTCTGTGAGCATTCTGCGGTTATAGCCGTCGAATGGATTCGTGGAATCAGCCGGCTTAATGTTGGTTGGCATGACCGGAAGCCCTGACACGTGGTGCGACAGATGTTTGAATGTGATCGCGTTGCCAACGGTCGGGTTCTTCCTGGCAAGCTCCTTCATCACGGTGCTGATGGGATCATCAAGTTTCAGTCGCCCCGATTCAACGGCCTCCGCCAGCAGCAGTGACGTGAAGACTTTGGAGATTGATCCAATTTCATAAATTGTCTTTTCGTCCGGCAAACGGGCCTCGTCTGCACCCAGATGTCCAAAACTCTTCTTCCAGACCTGCCCGTTCGAAATCACACCGACAGAGACAGCATTCACTTTCTTGTGTGTCAGATACGGTTCAACAAGAGAGGTAATTTTCGGCTCGTGTTGAAATTCTTCCTGTGCAACTGCATGAATTGCCCCGATCAAAACAATCAGGAACATGAACTGGAGTTGTCGCATTTCGTGCCTCATAGGGATCAAGACTGGTAACGATGTGATTGAGAAGTCCCATGGCCTTCCAGAATAGCATGAGAACAAACCCTTTGGGCAGTGAGTCAGCCCTTTCCGTCACTCGATTCCCGATCAATCTGTCGCCGTCGAACAGATGTCCGCCGACGGAGCGGCGGACCTACGTAGGCGAGCCGCTCCGTCGGCTCGCACCAGACACCGTGGCAAAGCCATTAACGCGGCATAAGAGATTCGGTTGCGGGCGAAGCCCGCGCCAAGGTTTATCCTGTCATTCTCGCAATGTCGTGAACGGTTACAACAAGATATTGCGGGCTTCTTTGCGATGATGCTGAGCGTAGCTTCAACAACGACATGAGAAAGTTGGCCGACTTCGCTGAAGTCGGCGAAGCAGATTTCGGCGAAATCTGCCAACATCTGTGCAGAGGCCCGCGAATTGCAGTCTTATTCTTCCCTTGGAGCTTACTGCTTTTGCGGTCGAACCCACGTGCGAAACCACTGTGGAAGTTGGTCTGGCTCGATCTGCAACTCGCATTCGCCATCGGGGTCGAACTCGGCCAACCAGATCGGCTCTGGCCCTGAGTTGTCGAAGACGTAGGCACGATACGAATTGCTGATCGCCGCCCGAGCCAGTTCCAGGCAGCGGGTGTAACGCTCACGAATTTTTCCTTCGGGAACGGGATGGCCACCAGCACGGACACGAGAACGGACACGCGCCACATTGAGTTCCGCGGAGTTAGTACAAACGAAGTACAAGTACGTCTTGTAGCCCTCAGCCCGTGCTCGACCGAAGAACTCGACCTTGCTGCGATGAGACATTACAGTCTCATACGAAAACGACGCACCGCGACGCCTCAGCTCTTCACGCAGGAAGTCAATGATGGATGCCGCGAGGTAACCATTGTCTTTTGATGCATGCAGAATCGAATCCTCAAGCTTAGCACTTGTGAAGAACGGATGATCGAGCGGGATGCGTTTCCCTTCGCGAAGAGCATCGCACAACTCCGACAGAGTAATCTCCAATTCGAACTGCGACAGATCCAGCCCGGTGCTGATCAGGCCACGTTCGACGTCGTCCGCGTTCAGGTAATGGTTCAGCCAGAACACCCCATCCGATGATCGCTCTTTCGCCAGGTTGCGAATGATGCTCGATTTTCCGGATCCATTCGGTCCGGCGATCATCCGCAACCGCTTTGGGCGATCAGGATTCATGATACGACTCCGGCGCCTCACTGGCATCGTAGGGCTTCGTTGTTCCATCGGAGTACAGCCAGACAAGTTGTCCGTGCTGCTCGACGACCGCAGGTTGATTGGAATCGAATGCAGAGTTCAATGCTCGGCTGCCAACACGTTTGAGTGCTTGCTTCATCTTTTCATCCGTTGGCAGATCTTCATCGTCGAGCGGAATAGTCGATGAATATCGACCGAATCCGTCGCGTGCTAGTTGCTTCTTCCAGTGCGAGACTGCCGGATGACGCGGCGAGATGCCGTACAATCCGATCAAGAGATCCAGAGCGATGTCGAAGTATCGCTCATCGTTCCGGAAGTCGCTAAAGGCCTGAGCGTGCAAGACCGGTGGTAGTGACTCTTTGACGTCGCCGTCCAGGAGCAACGGTATGACTGCAGGATGGCCGTTGGCAGGACCCGTCAAGCGAGCCCAAACGATTTTCATTTCCAAAGCCACGACGGTGCCGGTACCAGGATCCTTGTTCTCGTACTTGCGTCGATACTCCTTGGTGCCAACGATGAGCACTCGGTCGGCTTTCTCAATTCGGTCCACAAACCGCTGAATGTCGGCTCCCGGCGGATTCTCCCA
>CAMAVB010000438.1 GCA_945861465.1 Candidatus Kuenenia stuttgartensis | reverse complement strand
GTCTCAGTCAAGCAGATGCGAACATGGGTCACCAACAACCTGAAAACAACGCTCGCCTCAAGACGACAAACCGCCTACGCCGAGGCCGCTGCCGCCGCATAACATTTACAAATCAAAACCCGAGAAAAAAACCATTTCATCAGGCCAGGCCAGCGCTCCGCTGGTTTCGCCCTGAGTTGCGCAAAAATCTTCGCAGTTGATTGGGTTGCGTTATCCTGGTTCTGTGCCACCTTCGCTGCGGGATGGCTTGCGACGACGCTTCCGCCGGGCTTGTTCCCAATGGCGTGGACTTAAGGAATTCCAAAGGCGAGCGGGGTACGTAAGAGCCCTGATTTCCGCATCATCCGCGACAAATCAGGGGATTGACATCCCCCGCTCGCCTTAAGTCCACGCCATTGGGGCTTGTTCCCGTCGGGGAAAGTTGGCTATAGTCTTTGAAGTTGGTGCATCAAAAAAAGAGAGAATGCCTCGAAGCTGGTGTTTTTCCCGAAGGCACCAGAAAAAGGAAGGTCATCCCCAAGGTCAATAGAGCGTATCGATTCGTCAGTGTCAATGAGATTGATCGTGAGCAATTGCTCGAATTGGCGAAAGAGCATGAAGCTATTTCAGATCACCGCGTGTGACAGGAACTGCATGAGCTGCTTCCTTTATCTGTGGCCGATGCGTAACATTTGGAAAATTCGCTGAATAACCTGTTCTGACAGATTGAGCCATGAACGCCGTCTCCGAAGTTCTGACACTTGGCCGGAATATTACGCTGTTTCCCGTCATCCACGGCAGTGGCGACTTTGCGGTTGAAGTGCGGCGATTAATGTTGTCTCATAAATTTGCATGTCTGGCAGTTCCGCTGCCGCCTTCATTTCAACAGAGCGTCGAATCAGCCGTCGAATGTCTGCCTGTGGTCTCAGTGGTCCTGCAACGCGAGCCCGCGACGGCATTCAGCGGAACACAGACCGACTTCGAAACAGGGCGCGAAACTGATGCCGACGAGAGTGCACGCTCCGTGGCCAGTTACGTCCCGATCGATCCCTGTCAACCCGTGATCGCAGCACTGCGGATCGCGCGACAGGAACGTATGGTCCGCGCCTTTATCGATATCGAGACCGATCGTTATGTTCCTCGCTCTGCCGTGTTGCCCGATCCTTATGCGTTGAAACGCGTCAGGCCGGAACAGTTTGCGGCGGCTGTGTTGCCGGCTTTGCCCGCTCCGGAAGATGAGGAGCAGCAGGCGCGGATCAACTGGATGGCCAGTGAGTTGCATCGACTGTCGGCGAAGTTTGAATCAGTGCTGTGCCTGTGCAACATCATGGATTGGCCGTGGCTGCGGGATGCATTCAACAGTGCGGCCGAACGGCCCGCCGATCCCGACTGGTCCGAAACATCACCGGAAACCTACAGCGTGTCACCGCGGACGCTGGCGTTCGTGCTGGGCGAACTGCCGTTCATCACAGGGCAATACGAACAAGCTCGCGCCGATCTGGATGACGACGAGAACATGTCGATTGACGGGATCAAGTCGTTACTGATCTACGCACGTGGGAAGTATCGAGAAGAATTCAAATCCCGCGCGCGTCGGATCACGCCGTTTCTGCTCCTGAATTGTCTGAAGTACATCCGGAACCTGTCGCTGATGGAACGGCGATTTACGCCCGATCTGTATACGCTGGTCGTTGCGGCGCAGCAGACAGCCGGAGATCAGTACGCGATCCATGTGGCAGAATCGGCTCGCGACTATCCGTTCGTTCCGCCAGCAGATCTTCCCGAAGCGAGATTTGGTGTGGATCGCGTCTTGCTGCCAGACGGTTCGGAACTCGAGCCTGTCAGCCGACTGCCAGGACATCCGGTCGTCTGGCGAAGTTGTCGCCTGAATGCCCGCCCGGACCTGAAGTCAATGGTGAAATGGCAGAAGTCATGGAATCCGTTTGGACAATGCAGCTGGCCTCCAGAAGACGTTTCCATCGAACGCTTCCGCACGCATGTCAAGGATGTGGCGCTCGATCTGATCGGGAATGACCTTGCGAAGACGGAAAAGTTCACGTCCAGTATGAAAGACGGACTCGATATTCGCGAGACCCTGCGCAATTGGCATGTGGGTGAACTGCACGTCAAGGTCTTTCCACCTGCGCGAGGCAAAATTGATTGCGTCGTGATGCTGTTCGATTCACCGGCTGACCCCCGGGAATATCCGTGGCGAATTACATGGCACGCTGAGCATCAGGACGAATCGACGCTGTCACTTTTCGCCACCAGTTTTCTGGATGAAATGGTCGGCCCGGGGATCGCACTGGCACGCTACGGTGGATGTATGTTTCTGTTTCCACCTCGACCGATTCATGATATCTGGCGAGATCCACAGTTTGATTTCGTGGACACGCTGGAAGAACGACTGCTGGCAGCGGGCCTGCATTATTCCACAGAACGGCATGTGGCTCTGATGAGCTATCAGCCTCCGGGTGCCGGCTGGCGCCGGCTGGCCAGCAAGTACAAGAAGAAGATTGTGCATGTTCCGTTAAGTCGCTTTGGTGCGGCGACGATTGAAAAGCTGCGAATGTTTCATGTGTTGAATGGTCACCAGGTCCGAAGTTTTGCGGAACATTTTATCCGAAAACCGTAGCTGCAGCGTGCCCGCTTGACCCTGAACGCAGGGAAACTACGATTCCGCATCGAAATGTCAATTTGACGCGATGATTCCCGCGACCATGTTGCCGGGCAAGACGTTCAAATAAAAATCCCCAACAGAGCAGCCACAAAGAGCGATTTTGGCAGGGGTTCCAGGATTGATTACAAATTTGCCGGGAGTAACGGGAATGGACCAGGACGAAATCCTGATGGATGCCGAAGAGCGGATGGAAAAGGCCGTCAACGTACTGGCGAATGCCTTAAAAGGCATTCGCACCGGGCGGGCAAACCCAGGGCTGGTAGATTCGGTACGTGTGGAATATTACGGTTCGCCGACACCGCTGAAACAGATCGCCAACATCAGCGTGCCGGAACCACAACAGATCCTGATCCGACCGTTTGATACAAGCATCCTGGAAGCGATTGCGAAAGCGATCACGGCGAGCGAACTCGGGATGGTGCCAAACAACGACGGTCGGGTGATTCGATTAAATGTGCCACCGTTATCGACCGAACGTCGAAAACAGATGGCAAGTCGCATCAAGGACCTTGCGGAGGAGTCCCGAGTGGCAATTCGAAATGTCCGTCGTGACGCAAACAAGAGCGCGGATAACTCCGAAAAAGACAAATCCATGTCGGAAGATGACTGCAAGCACACCAAAGATCATGTTCAGGAACTGACCAAGAAGTACGAAAGTATCCTGAACGATCGGGCTGCCAGCAAAGAAAAAGAAGTCATGGAAAACTGAATGTCATCGACCAAAAATACGGGGTGAAGACAACCACGCCGATCGTCGCTGCCCCGACGGCTGTAATCAAAACCGCTGCGGCGGCGACATCTTTGGCCTTTCCAGCCAGCGGATGAAGCTCGGGACTTGCCAGATCCGTCAGACACTCCAATGCGGTGTTGAATGCTTCAGCAGTCCATACGCTCATCATCGACAGCACGATCAGACACCATTCGACTCGGGTAATCTGGAACCCTGCCGCAGCGACACAAACCGCCACCGTCGCCGCCGCGTGCAGCCAGGCGTTATGCTGCGTCTGCATCATAAACCGCAGCCCGCGCACCGCATGCGAGAAACTCGCACCGCGCGCACGGATCGAGAATTTCCGGGGAGTCGACATCGAAGACCCTTTTGCTGGAAAACAGGTAGGCCGGACCAAGCGTAGCGAAGTTCCGGCAGCTACACTCCGCGCGGTCAGATTTGAGGTTTTGTGAGCGGCTTGCGGCTCACTCAACAACAAGTCCCTCAGTCCTGGCCGCGCAGAGTATACCTGACACCTGCCGGAACGGCGCTGCGCTTGGTCCGGCCTACAAAAAAATAACGCTCTAACCGTGCAGCGTGCCCTTGGAACTTGGGATGCCTGACTGCCGAGGATCAATGCTCACGGCC
>CAMAVB010000437.1 GCA_945861465.1 Candidatus Kuenenia stuttgartensis | reverse complement strand
AGTCGCTTCATCGAACGGATGTTGACCATCTCAGAAACCTGCCGCCTCCAGAAACGCCCCATCTACCAGTGGCTCTGCGATGCCGTGGATGCCAGCCTGAAAGGCAAATCGGCTCCGTGCATCCTGCTCGACCCGTGAACGGTTACCTTCCGCATCCAACTGTGCCGCTAGTTCCGCGTATCTCGGTTGTCGACGAATCCCTTTCATGTCCGGTATCTATCAAACACCGCAAATACAAAAAATCCCGGTTGGCACTTCCAAATGTACGACTACGTGCCGAACGATGAGAATGTGAGTGTTGACTTTTTGATCGCTGCAAGCTGGATGGATGTTTCAACAACGAGGACATGATCATGGCGGGTGTCGAAGTGGTGGATATGCGGAAATGTACTTCCTGCGGGAAGGAGATCTCGGCGAGCGCAATTGCTTGTCCAAACTGCGGACTTCCCCGTGCAATGTGGGGGGTGATGCCACTGGGTTTCCCGATCCTCCGCATTTTCTTCGGTGCAATTCCCGCCGCATTGTTTGTAGTAGCGATCTTCCTTCACTCCAAATTGTTGGAATCGGAATCGAATTTCCACGAACACCGTGTGTTTTTTATAGCTTCATCATCAATAGTCACAGTCGCCGCGTATTACTCGTATCTCATTGGAACGCTCGTTGGCCGTTGGCGATTGCCGAGTAGCGTTCTGTTTCGCGCGACTTCATTTCTGACGATGATTGTCTTGATTATTGTGTTGCTCGCGACGTGTCGTCATATTCTCCGAAATCCGAATCCAGACGCTTCGCCGGATTACTGGCTCGAGAAGCCCTTCGTTTTGTGTTTCTACAATGTCGTCGTCGCGATCACCCTGGGCCGCGGAGTTGGCTGGTTGGTTATCGGGCTGCCGGCACTGCGTCGAATAGTTAGATGCCCACAGTGCAAACATGTTCATTGTTCTGAGTTTTCACATCGCAATGACGTTTCGTATATTTGCGAAATCTGCGGCCGACTGGTGAAGGCCGACGATTTCGGAGTCGAACTCGTCGGAGAGGACATTTATTCCCATAAAGAAGTCGGACTTATTGAAGATGTCGACGTGAACGGCGAGGCACAAGAAAAATGAGAAATGAAGACTTCCGTGGCTTAGATCATGTTTTTAGAAATGTTATTGGTTGAATTGGTTGCGGGATGACGAGAGGAATAGGCTTTGGGAGAGCAAATAAAGAGTCTGGTCTCTTTGCAACCGTTGCACTCATCACGGTTCCTTAGAAACAGTGGCCAATCGCACCTCATCACCGATTCACAGAAATCCTGGGACGAAAGACCGCTTCGACCAAGTGTCCCGAAATCAAATATGGGCGAGTTGATGTACTACACCGTATCGATTTAGGCGTCATTAGCGCTGAATACCTTCCGCATTGCGCGCGTCAGTCACATCGACCGATGCATCGGATGGCATCATACCAAATGCGGACGGAGAGGCGGCTGCACGACCTGGCAAAGTCTGTCTCATTTGCCAGAGTTAGCTGAGTAAATACGTCGCAATTTGAAAATGATCCCAGCTCTGTATGAGCTGGGATCGGGAGTCCTTTCCGGAAGCCGGAAGGCTTCATGACTTCTGTTTTTCCTCCATGAGTCGACGGTACGCTTCCTAAACAATCTGCCAAGCTGATCATCTGCAGGTCGCTGGCTCGGAAGCGCTGGATGGATTTCCACTCGTTGCCGTCGCGATACCTGCGCTGCACGGTGGAGGAGTGCGTGGCGAAGTGTTCATCGTTCTTTTCCTGATCGTTTTCCCAGATCGCCACCTGCACGGAGCTGGTGGCAGACGTCGGGAACCTCAGAGAGATCAAGGGCGATTTCGGCAACGCGGCTCGAATGTCACCTTCCAGGTCGGCAGCGACGACGCTGAGCGCCTCGCCGCACAACTCGGCAAATACCCCGGCCAAATCAACCCGCGAAAACCTCACCGCCCTCCCCAAATATGCCGCCTGCGTCCGCCACCTCATTAACGGCATGCGTGCTTGTTACCGCGACCGCAGCGCAGCACAACCATTCCCTGGCCAACGCATTGGGCGACTCTCCAACGTCTAGCCTGACGTTGTCCAAGAGCACCCGATCCTCTGCGGCCAAAATCTCCCACGCATTTGGGCCTGGTACTTCAATCGCGGCGGACGCTTCTGGCATACCCTGCCTCTTCCCGACTAATTTCGCCAAGGGGAGGGTTCGTCTGTGACTTTCGGGCATTCGCCACATGCGTGGTCGCAAAGTCTTTCGGCGAGCGACGGATGTGAGTACAATTGCAAATGTTTTGCCGAACTCGTGTGCCCATCCGTTCATTGCAGCCTGTACTTGCTGACCGAGAGCTATCGACTATGACAAGAGCAGTCAAATTGCCTTACTACACGATCAAGGCCGAGGAACTGGCGAGTTGGCTGGACCGCCAGCCGGATGCGTGGTGGATTGTTGACGGAGATCCGGCTCTCACTTCGCACGTTGATTTCCCCTGTCCGAGTGAGGAGTTGTCTGAGGAATTGCGCCGCGTAAGCAAGCCGCTGCGGATGTTTGACCCACGCGAGAATTCAATCGCAAAAGGCGAATCCGTTCCGGTCGAGCAACTCGATGACATGGCGGATACTGACAACAATTCGGGGGCAAGAACTTACCTCCTCTGCTGGGAGGGGGACGACATCCAATGGCTCCTCGCTGAAGATCCGGACGCGGCGAAAGAGTCTGCCTGACAGGATCAGCTATGATGCCAGGACGTCCCGCCATCGACCTCAATCAGAAGGTTCGCGATCTTCTGACGCATACCGTTCCTCTTCGATACGGCGTTGATGCGCCGATTCGCAATTTCGAGGAGCGTACGAACGCCTGCCTTAATCTAATCAAGTACATTGATGACCATATTTCGACACAGTCCGTCTACCGCGCGAGTTACGATCGGCACATGTCGTTATTGCATCGGATGGTGCTCGTCAGCCTGGTCGAAGCGTTTGAACGATTCATCAAAGAGACAGCTGTGGTATGCGTGGACGCGATCGCTCCCTTCACACTCGACAACCGCTTCGACCAATTCTCTCCCACAGGCGGAAGTCTCGCCGCGCAGTTCAATGCGGGGTCCGTCGGAAAGGCGATGTGCGAGTCAGAAACCTGGCTCAGCAATCAAGCAATCAACGAGAGATTTCGCCACATGCTGAAACCCCACTTCGGCGATCCCTGGGATTACTTGTTCCCGAACGAAAGGCAGAATCCACCCGCTGAACGCGACCGTGCCACAACGCTCGCGATTCTGTGGCAGGTCCGCCACAACATCACGCACAACACCGGCGTCCTGACAGACTCAGATGCGAGACGCCTCACGTTGATGGTCAAAACTGAAGTCCAGTCCGGCAATACGCTGGATCCAAATCTGTTTGACCTGCGCTATGTCAAACGGTTTCTCATTGAGACTGCTGACCACACAAACGATCGGATCGGTCAGCGTCTCGCCGATCTGCTGACAGAGCGGCATCAGGACGACTCGACGCTGTTCGTTCCACAAGAACTGGCTGACTCGATATCCGGTCGCTTTCAGCAATCATTGAGCATCAATGGTTTTGCGGGCGTGGTGCCGTAGGTATCGAGCGCGGGGCAGCACTGCCGCTCGCCAGCGGACGTATCGGGCGACTCTTTATCTTCTGGCCTGACGTTATCAAGTCGCACCCGATCCTCTGGACGCGAGTGCCGCGTACCGGACCGGACCATCGCAAAATACCGGTCGCCATCGGACAAACCTCCTTTGTCGATGGCGGCCTGAGCCAGGTCGCGACTCTGCTGCCGGTCTCCGCTGAGTGACAGGCTGGCCTTCGCGAGCAGGACGCCGGCATCGTCGGCACCAAGGCTGGTCTCAGCGGCCTCCACATGCGTCCGAATCAGCGGTAGATTCGACAATTGCGAATAGACAAACGCCAGCGCGAGGTGGATGCGTCCAGACTGGGCCGTCTGATGTTGCAGTGCTGCGTCGTAGTCCCGAATGGCAAGATTCCAATCGCCGGTCGCCGC
>CAMAVB010000436.1 GCA_945861465.1 Candidatus Kuenenia stuttgartensis | reverse complement strand
CGATTCTTGTGACCCAGGATCGCCGATCCCAGAATTCCCGCAACCAGTACCACCATGACAGTGGCGGTTGTTGCGGCGACAGCACGAGGTCGTCTGCGAATAGCTCGTCCAATCCGCACCCGGACGGGATCGCTGAGAACACTGACAGTTTCATCGGCCAGCCAGCGTTCGATGTCCTGAGCGAGCGCCAGAGCCGACGGATATCGATCCGCCGTGTCAATCGCAAGAGCTTTCACGCAGATTGCGTTCAGCGGTTCCGGCACCCCGGCGTTTCGCTCACGGGGAGTGGTGACGATTCCGACTTTCAGCCGCTGAAGGTGCCGACCAAACTCGTCGTGCGAAAACAGAGGTTGTCCGGTGAGCATCGTAAACAGCGTCGCTCCGAGCGAATACACATCGGATGCTGCGGCAACCTCAGCGGTTCGTCCAAATATCTGTTCCGGGCTGGCATAGGCCGGAGTTCCCATCAATTGTCCGGACACAGTGATGTCATCTTGCGATCCGCGGGAGCCGAGATCTACGAGCATCGGTTCGGGCGGAGTCACTTCCGGCAATGCACCAAGCACTTTGGCCAATCCCCAGTCAATCAGCAAGGTCTCTCCGAACGCTCCCAACAAAATGTTGCCCGGCTTAATGTCGCGGTGAATGATCCTGCGGTCATGAGCGTAGGCCACGATGTTGCACACTGTGACAAACCGCTGGAGAAGCTGGCGAAACTCGACTCCGGTCGTCAATGCCCCGGACTCGTAAAATTCACGAATCGCATCGCGCAGCGTCTGGCCTTCGACAAATCGCGTGGCGTAGCACGACGGTGAACCCTCAGTCGTGCTGATGGCATGAACTGGAACAACTCCCGGATGATCCAGTTGACTTGTAATGTGAGCTTCCCGCTCAAACCGAGCGCGGGCGGCGGTCGATTGGTGGATCTGTCGCGGAAATTTCAACGCCACTCGACGATGCAGGATGGGGTCGTGTGCCAGGTAGACGGATCCAAGTCCGCCCAGGCATGCAGTTTCTCAACCACGAATTCCGATGTCATCCGTACGACAGAGTGAGGTGACTGAGAGTCATCCACATGAAATCCCGGCGTCGAAACGGCAGGGCTATCGGTGACAATTCCAAAGTTTGAGTCAACTGCCTCAAGCGCTTTAACGTGCCAGCGAAATTCTTCAAGCAGTTCCGGACATGCCGAGCAGAGTTGTTCCGGAGACAATGGCGTACCCGTTTCCTTTTGGACTTCCCACAGGGAAAGCAGGTCATCCAGTGTCGTTGGTTTCACAACGCCCCCCCCCGCGAGACTCACAAACTGTAGGGTGTGACAAGCAACGCGCAGGCACACCGAATTACAGGGATGGTGTGCCTGCGCTGGCGCTGTCACACCCTACAAATCCACAAACTGGCCTGCCGTGATTCAGCATGCCACCCACATTGACAGGAGAAGTCATTCGTCAGGATAATGAAGGCGACAGCATATCCAGCGAAGTCAGGAGCTTAGGACTGAGACAGAAATAAGTGGGGCACGATTCCATCGTGCCGAGCACGTTAAAAACGTGCTCCACGTCCGGAAGACGACAGTTATTTCTGCGCCGGTCCTTATCGAATCCTGGATATGCTAAGGTCCTCCTCCAAAAACACCATCGAAAGTCCGTACACACATCGGCCAGAAAGATCCGAAAAATGTCCTCGACGACTTCGACAGGATCATCGATTAAATGAACCCAGCCCCCGAACCCACTGCAGGCGATTCGATGATCGCAGTTCGCCACTGGCTGGAACGGCATCAGGCTGGTGACGATTCGGCCCGGCGCGAGCTGCTGGAAATCTCGATGAGGCGACTCAGGCTGCTGGCTCACAGAATTCTTGACGATATTCCATCCGTCCGGCGTTTTGAAGACACGGATGACTTGCTGCAGAATTCCGTCGTGCGACTTTGGAAGTACCTGGCTGAACGTCAACCGGAGACTCCCGTCGATTACTTTCGCCTTGCCGCATGTCTGATTCGCCGTGAACTCATCGATTTGTCACGCCATCATTTCGGACAACGCCACAGCACCGTGAATTTCGAATCACCATCCTCCGCCAGCGATCAGGCTGTCGGTCATCCTGGGCACCGGGAATCACATGACGACTCATCTGACCCGCAGAAACTGAGTCAGTGGACGGAGTTTCATGAATATGTCGAAAAGCTTCCGGAAGAAGACCGGTCGCTCTTCGACCTCTTGTGGTATCAAGGGCTGACAATGGGCGAAACGTCCGAACTGCTCGGGCTTCCGCTCAGGTCACTCGGCCGACGCTGGAAATCGGTTCGTATCCGACTCTATCGGGATCTCCTGATGGACCCGGACGAGACCACGAAAATTGACACAGGGGAAAACTGACGCAATTACAGTTGTTCAGGCATTCAAAAGCATTTACCGTGCTCGTGCTCAGTGAAACGGTGCTCGTACTCGTAATCGAATCGAGGCAACCATGACAGAATACCTGTTTGACCATGATCGGCGTGACGTCTATCGCCTTTCGATCGAATACGTCGCGAATGCATTTGATACGTCTCGTTGCGATGTTGACTCCGGTGATCGTCGGCGTTCATCTATCGAAGCGGCAGGAGCACCGTGGAAGTGTCGGCAAAGGCTGAATCCAGGGTGTTGAGCTGCGAGAACGACACGGGGTTCTGTGGACTCGATTCGATCAGCGGAGTTGATCCAGTCTGGGCGCGTGGCAAGTGCTTCTTCGTTGTTGCCGCAGAACCCGCTGTTGTGAAGGCGGACGTTGGCTGATTAGCAGGCATGCTTCTATGTGAAGCCTGTTGAGTCACACCCAGGCCTGACAACACGACCACGTTCGATGACAGTGTGGCACCCGCGACCGGTCGGGAAGTTGTTTTCGCAGAACCTTGCGGAAATCGACCGGCGGTGCCCGATGATGCCAACGAAGCAAAGCCCGCAGCCACGATGAAGTCGGTCTGGGACAGCGTGGTGAAATCAACACCCACGAGCAGTATTTCCATTTCTGCTCCGGTCGTTCCTGTCGTCTTGAACTGGACGATCGTATCCGCCCCGGAGTCCATCACGCGAATCTGTCCGGCAGCGTAAAATTCATCCGTACCAATGAAGCTCGTGAGTCCACTGATGGCAGCGACATGGATCTTGTCGCTTTGACCCTGGACAAAGTCGGTAATACTGTCGCGTGTGAGTCCTGCCGGACTGTGAGAAGTCAACACGAACACAAACCAGTCCGCCTGACTTCCTCCAGTCAGAACATCCTGGCCGAGTCCGCCGTTGAGCGTATCGGCCCCGGGGCCGCCGTTCAGCACATCGTTGTTGCCGCCACTTTGAAGCGTGTCATTATCGCCATTGCCGTACATGATGTCGATGAAATCGTCTCCGAGGATTGAGTCCCCGGCACCGTCGCTGGTTGACGTCCGTCGTCCCGCAAACGACTCACCATCCACGTCATTGTCCGTGATGTTTCTGTGGAAGACGTTGATGCGACCGTTGGCGGAACCAGCGATCGCAATCTCCTGAACGTCATCTGCTTCCTCTCCATCGCCAGCGACATTGCGTCCGATTGTTGTCAGGCGAGCACCCGTCGCGGGATCAACCAGATGAACGAAGGTGTCGGTCAGGTTTGTGCCCGGCTGGGTCTGTCGATTGTCTTCCCAGCCGGCAACGAGCAGGCTATTTGCAATTCGCGTGATTGTCGGTTTTGCTTCGTGCCCAGAATCTTCCCCAGACCCTGAAGGATCGCTGAGGTTGGTGGTTCCCACGAGAACCCCGGCACTCGTGAATCGTTTCATCGTGATGTCTTCGGTCCCGGTGTCCCATCCGCTGTCAACATAGACGATTGCGAATCCCGCAGGAGTGCTCGTGATATCGACGTCTCGATTGGAGATACCGACATCGTCAATCATCGTCGGAGCTTTAATCGTCGCGCCGGTGGAAGAAAGTACTGCGAGCCAGACTTCATTGCCGAGGAATCGGTTTCGATGCCAGGCCACGGCAACATTTCCATTGTCCAGGACTGCGACGCTCGGTCGA
>CAMAVB010000435.1 GCA_945861465.1 Candidatus Kuenenia stuttgartensis | reverse complement strand
AGCTGTTGCTGCTTTTTCTGCTTCATCCAGCTTGGCAATCTGCTCTTCGGTCAGGGAGAGCTTCGATTTTATGTCATCGCTCTTCAACGTCGGCACCGTTGCCATGTTGAGCTTCAATTGCATGGCAATCTGATCAAGACGCTTTGACTGTTCCGGCTCCAGCATCGCGCCGAGAGCTTCGTCCGTCTTCTTGCTCAGTTCTGCGCGTTCTTTTTGTGATTTCTCGAAGAGTGCAGTTCGCTCTTCATCTGACATTTTGCTGAGGGCGTCGCGATCAGGACGCGGCGCGGCGCTTCGCTCTTCTCGAAACGCTTCGAGGGCCGCATCAATCGTGGCAGCCTGAGCTTCTTCTATCTTAAGTTCTTTGCGGACCTGTTCAGCACGCAGCAACGTCGATCGATCGATGTTTCCACCACGACCGCCGCCAAACCCACCGCCAAACCCGCCAGGACCGCCGCGACCACCGCCCGGTGGTTGAGCCTGAACGAACGCGGAAACCAAAACAGTCGCGAGGCAGATTACAACCGACTGACGAACAAATCGAATGGACATCATGAACGTGCTCCCAAACAGAAAGGCAAATATCCCCAGAGGACAGGAAATGCGGACTCGCAGTGCGCTTCAACCCCCTCACAGCCGTTCAGGATCTGCGAAACTCACTTCCGATCCGTAATTTTGCGCAAAAAATCGTTCAAATCGATGGCGGCAGGCCACAATTCTTCAAGAAACAAGTGACTTGACCGAATCCCGGTCGCCGCAATCAACGAAAAAAGGGGCTTGCGGCATCATTCTGCTGCGCCCCGTCTTTTCTATTGTGCTTGAGACCTGACAGCTTTGCAGATTTCCGTTGGCGGTTAGAAACACCGATTTGAGTCAGGGACGTTCGGGTTTGTTCCCGAGATACACCGTCGCAATTCCGCCTGTCATTTTGCGGAAAGATGTGTTGACCAATCCCGCCTCTTCCATGATCCCGGTAAGCTCCGAACCGCTCGGAAACTCCGACACGGACTGCGGGAGATACTCATACGCCGCCTGCCGATTCCTCACCAGCAACTGCCCCAGCCGTGGCAGGATATTGCGGAAGTACCACTGATAGGCGTGACTCAGCAGACGATTGTCCGGCAGTGAAAATTCCAGCACAAGGACTTTCCCACCGGGCTGGCAGACGCGCGTCATTTCCTTCAACCCGCCGATTGTACTGGACACATTCCGCAGGCCGAACGCCACCGACACGACCTGGAACTTGTCCGAGGGAAACGGAAGTGAAAGTGTGTCAGCTTCCAGAAACACGACGTCCCGATCGGACCTTTTCACTTCCGCCAGTTTAAGCATCCCGTGCGTGAAATCGGTCGCAAAAACGGTCGCAGCTTCGTTAAGCTTTTTCCGGAACGCAAACGCCAGATCCCCCGTGCCTGTGCAGACATCCAAAATCGGTGAATCATTGAAGGGTGCCGCCATGCGCACGGCCTGCCACCGCCAGTACACATCCGTGCCGGCCGACAGAAAGTGGTTCATGAAGTCATAGCGCCCGGCAATCTCACCGAACATCTGCCGAATGCGTGAACCGGATTTATCAACAGGCATTGCGAAAACTCAACCATTTCAGCTGGGACAACGAACCTCACATACAGGATCGCAACAGTTTATCGGTGAATCCGTGTTTTCGACAGCGAGTTAACTTGATTGAGAGGAACGTCCCCAGTGTGTGCGAGACCCGGAATGCGAGTCGCGAAGCGACGTCGCCTACGTAGCTCAGTCGCTCCGCCGACTGAGATTCACCCGGGAAAACGCAGTCG
The DNA here is from genome assembly GCA_945861465.1 of Candidatus Kuenenia stuttgartensis. Classification (GTDB taxonomy): domain Bacteria; phylum Planctomycetota; class Planctomycetia; order Planctomycetales; family Planctomycetaceae; genus SXXK01. The sequence goes on along the minus strand of CAMAVB010000435.1, from coordinate 2,243 downwards.
TATCACCAGGGTCGATTCAAAACAACTGTCCCGCATTTACTGAAGTGTCCAGCCCTTACTCCCGCTTGATCGCGTAGAAGCTCAACATGTTACCCATCCGCACATGGTATTCACTCCTGCTTGCCATTTGCATGGCAACCTCTTCCTTCGCCGTCGCCGCAGATTCGCCGAACCTGATTCAGCAGGAAAACGCCCTTGAAGGTGCTCGTGACTGGCAACTGACTCGCGTCCGAGTCGCTGAAGGCGGCTGTCGGTCAGCCAGCATCGAAGGGTACTGCTCGAAACAAAGTGTCAAAGCGGGCGAATCGATTGACATCATGGTTTCAACGAATCCGGCCCGCGCGTTCCGGATGGAGTTTTTCCGGACCGGCTACTACGGCGGTCGCGGCGCGCGGTTAATGAAGACGATTGATCGTGTTGAAGGAATGACACAGCAGGATCCGACGCCGGGCGAAAAGGATCTGCACGAATGTCGCTGGAAGGCATCGCTGTCGCTGACGATTCCGAATGACTGGCTCAGTGGGGTCTATTTGGGTCGCCTCACCACAATTCCGTATGACAACGAACCGTACTGGCAAAGTTACGTCATCTTCATCGTACGTGACGACCGGGCTGCAGATGTCCTGTTTCAGTGTTCGGACAACACGTGGCAGGCGTACAACGTCTGGCCAAGTCACTATTCGGTTTACACTCACCCCAAAGGCGGACAAGGGCCCTGGGCAGATGTGAGTTTTGATCGGCCCTACGGTCGCGAGTCGCAATACACTTCCGTTGTGAACGATCCGTTGACGGTCGGGGCCGGCGAATTCATTCCGTACGAATTCCCGATGACGTACTGGCTGGAAGAGCGTGGTTATGACGTCAGCTACGTGTCGAACAGCGACATGCTGACTGCCGATCGCGGTGTAAAGTGCAAAGCCTTCATCAGCATCGGTCACGATGAATACTGGGATCGACGACAGTTTGACAGCGTCACGAAGATGCGGGACGAAGGCGTGAACCTGCTCTTTTTGTCTGGCAACAGCGTTTGCTGGGTCACCCCGCTGCGAGCGTCATCGGATGGCAACGCGAATCGAATTTTCTTTCGCGGCGGCCCTTATGGTGCGGAAAATGATTATGCCGTCGGCCGCGAGAAAGACAACGGACCGTTTCCGTTTCGAGGCCCCGATGAAGGACTTCTGATGGGAGCCCGCAACGTGGAACCTGTGAACGGCGGCGGTGACTGGACAGCCACGAAAACCGATCACTGGATGTTTGAGAACACCGGCATGAAGAATGGTGATGCGATCCCGGGGCTGATCGGCTGGGAGTACCACGGTCAGCCAGCGGAGATCCCCGGACTGGAAGCTGTCGCTGGAGGCACAGCCTGGCAAGGCGGTGTGAATCCTCAACAATGGACCGCAACCATTTATCCGGGCCCGAAGGACAACTTTGTTTTCAACGCAGCAACCATCTGGTGGGCTCAGGCGCTCGGAGATCCCCCAGGCCACACGTTACCCTGGTCACATCACAGCCGACCGCACGGCCCCGATGACCGGGTGCAGCAAATTACCAGCAATTTATTGAAGCGGGCAATCGGGAAATAGGTTTTCAGGAAGCCATTCCTGTTGTCCGGACGTGAATTGGACTGCAGATCCCGCCCACACTTGCTTCGAATGCCGGGCTGGGTTGCTGCGTGAAGACGATGGTCGCTTCAGTGCGTATGCAATCAATCTTCCAGGGGTTGCAAGTCAAGGTGATAACGAGGGAGAAGCGATCTCAAACATCGTCGATGCAATCACAGGTGCGTTGATCGAGTACAAGGCTGATGGAGCGATTCCATGGGCAGATGAGTTTCTCGAAGAAAATGTAGTAGAAAAACGCATCTTGATTGACCTCAGCAAAATACCTGTGGCAGTTTGAGCCGTGCAGTATGGATGACGATGCCGTTTTGCCAGATGTAAAAGCGCGTGAACTTGTTCGTGCATTGGAGAAGGCCGGATTCTGAATTTTCAGAACTCGCGGCAGTCATCTTCATATCAAGACAACAGCCCGCTGCAAAGCTAAGCTGAGGAATTCGCGCGCGTACGCCACCGTCAATACGACGATTTAGGCGCGAGGACGTTCGGGGCAGAAAAATGTATGGGCAGAAAAATAGCAGCCATTTTTTGCCCAACATCTTTTTGCCCATGATGTTGAGGCCCGACGATAAATCTTAGCCCGGCGGCGGATCGTTGAATTTTTTGACATGTGTGATTTCTCCA
>CAMAVB010000434.1 GCA_945861465.1 Candidatus Kuenenia stuttgartensis | reverse complement strand
CGGAAGCCGTACTGCATCCCATCAACCCAAACATTCACTGCCGCATGGCGCGCATCGATCTGCCGCTGGGGCCTTTGCCGTCTCGAGCCGACTGGGAACAGCAGGCCACTCAACCCGGCGTCACCGGTTCGCGGGCTCGCTACTTTCTGCAGATGCTCGACGAGGGCAAAGAGATTCCATCGACCATTCCGAACTATCCCGTGCAAACATGGTGCTTCGGTGAAGACCTTGCAATGGTGTTTCTTGGCGGAGAAGTCGTGGTGGATTATTCGATCCGCATGAACGACATGTTCGACAGCGACCGGTTGTGGATTAACGCCTACAGCAATGATGTGCCGTGCTACATCGCATCGGCTCGAGTGCTTCGCGAAGGCGGCTACGAGGCCGATTCGTCGATGCTTTATTATCGCCGACCGACTCGACTGGCACCGGAGGCCGAAGATGTGCTGTGTGACGCGGTCCAAAAACTCATGCCGCACGAGTTCTATTCCGAAGCACTCCAACGCGACTTCCCGGCTCCCAAGAGCCCCGAGGAATCACTCAAGTGCATGACTACGAAGCCGAATCTGAAGGTGGTGCTCGCGGCGTCTGAACCGTTGATCCGCGATCCAGTCGCATTCGACTGGGACGAACGTGGCCGTTTGTGGGTTGTGGAAATGGGGGATTATCCGGAAGGAGGATTCGGCATTCAGGATTCAGGGGTCGGCAAATCCCAAACTGATCCTGGAGTTACTGAATCCCGAATCCCGAATCCTGAATCCTCCTCCGGTCGCGTCCAGATGCTGGAAGACACCGACAAAGACGGCGTCTACGACAAGGCCACGACGTTCCTCGACGGGCTGGCGTTTCCCAACGGCATCCACTGCTGGCGAGGCGGAGTGATCATCACGATGGCACCGGAGATCTTTTATGCCGAAGACACGGACGGGGATGGATCTGCCGATGTCAGGGAAACACTTTACCAGGGCTTCGTCGAAGGCAACCAGCAACACCGCGTTAATGGACTCCGCTGGGGACTGGACGGCTGGCTGTATCTGGCGAACGGCGACAGCGGCGGGGAAATTGTGGGAACGGGATTCAGGACTCAGGAGTCAGGATCTAGTAAGTCGCAAAATGGACCGGCTGAATCCCGAATCCTGAATGCTGAATCCCCCCGGCTTTCTCTCCGTGGTCGCGATCTGCGAATCCACCCGGATTCAAACGGGCTCGACACTGTCAGCGGGCAAACGCAATTTGGTCGTGAACGTGACGATTTTGGAAACTGGTTCGGCAACAATAATTCGAACCCAATCTATCAATATGTGCTTGAAGATCGCTACGTGCGACGCAATCCTCACGCCGGAATTTCGCAGGTCACGGCTCAGGTGGCGACGATTCCCGGAGCCGCACCGGTTTATCCGACCAGCCGCACGCTGGCTCGATTCAATGATTTCGCATACGCCAACCGATTTACGTCGGCGTGCAGCACGATGATTTATCGCGACAATTATCTTGGAGAACAATACTACGGCAATGCGTTCACGTCGGAGCCCGTGCATAATCTGGTTTCGCGGCTCGTGCTGACTCGCGATGGCTACGGTTTCAAAGGAGAACGAGCGGCCGATGAACAGGAGTCCGAGTTCCTTGCTTCATCCGACAACTGGTTTCGACCGACGATGATCCGGACCGGCCCGGACGGAGCGATCTGGGTTGCCGATATGTACCGCGCGGTGATTGAGCATCCGGAATGGATTCCGCCGGAGTATCAGCGGAAGATGAATCTGTACGCGGGGAATGATAAAGGGCGGATTTATCGAATTGTGCCTGCGAACGAATGCTGCGGTACCGAATCATCGGCGAGCGGCAGGGCGTCAGCCCTCCGAGACAACGGTGTTGAAACGGAACAGAACGGAGTTGGCCAGCAGAACACCCACGGAGGTCTGACGCCCAGCCGCTCGCCTGAGCCTTCAATAACGCCGGTGGCCGAAGCGGAAATTGTCAGCACGGGGCAAGCGGCATCGGCTGATGCGAGTGAAAGAACAAGGCTCATCTCGACGGAGCGAGATGGCTACTTTGAAAAACCGTGGAATGAAATCCCGATCGCAGACCTTGTGAAAAGACTTGAAAGCCCCAATGGATGGTCGCGAGATACGGCGCAGCGAATCTTGGTACATCGAAAGACTGAACTCGATGGCATGCCGGACAGTGAATTTGAGGATGGCAGTCTCGTAGGTTATCGAGTGATGGGATTCCTGTTCGAATCAAAGAATATCGCGGTGCAAGCTCACGCAGCTGCCACCTTGCGGTCACTCCATGCACATGGCGAGACGTCAGACATCTTGGCAGAGTACCCTCGGATTCTTGAACATCCCGATCCACAGATTCGTCGACTGGCAGTTGAATCGCTGGAGTTTGACTTTCGCGACCTGGACTTTTTCGAAAAGACTCCACGCGTGTTGAGATTGCTGAAGCCAATTGTTGATGATCCTGATCACGGCGTTCGTCTGCAGCTTTTATTGAGCCTTGGTGAAGCAAAAGGCGACGCAGGCGCGGCATTGCTGGGCGAAATGCTGCGACGGAACTTCGAAACACCGATGTTGCGTAGCGCGGGGTTAACTTCGCTGACACCAGACAACATTGGCGGTGTCCTGAACGAAGCATTGAATGTTCCAGCGGCAGAATTAAACGAAGAATTGATCGGCGTCCTGTTGGCACAGGCAGCGGCGATGGGGAGATCGGAGCAACTGAGCGAACCATTGACGGTGCTCGTGCATTCCGTCACGCTAGATTCTCCAGCGTCAAGGTTTGAATTGCTGGCAGGCACACTCAGCAATATTCTCAACAGTGATGCCGCAGGGTCATTGAAAACGAACGATACGTTTCAGAAGGCGATTTCGGCGGCGCACGCCATTGCCGCGCGGATTGCGGGCGGCAACGATATTGACGCCGATCGACGAGCCGCCGCAGTTCGGTTTGCGGGAGTCACGAGCAGCTATGGAAAGGATTCGTCGCTGGATTTGAGCGACCTGCTCACGGCGAGAACTCCGATTCCCGTGCAAATCGCGGCTGTTCGAGTGATGGGACGAAACGCAACGCAGGACTCTGTGACTCAGTTGCTTTCTCACTGGAACAGTTTCGCGCCAATTGTGCGGGCTGAGGTTCTTGCAACTTTGCTGCAGCGAGAATCGACAGTTCAGCTTCTGCTGGACGCCGTTGAGGCTGGCTCGCTCGCGGCAACAGACTTCGATGCCGTGCAAAGAGACGGCTTGTTGAATCATCAAAGTGGCGAAATTGCGAAAAACGCACGTTCGTTGTTTGGCGAAGAGACACCGTCACCCCGAGCAGCAGTTGTTGACAATTTCAAATCTCAAATTTCAAATTTGGAATCTGAAATGACATTGGATGCAAAGGTCGCCGCCGGAAAGCTCGTCTTCGAAAAGCGCTGCAGCGCGTGTCATCGATTGCAGGACGTTGGTAAAGAAGTCGGGGCCGATCTGGCTGCGTTAAAAGACCGATCGACAGAAGCTCTCCTGACCGCTGTGCTTGATCCCAATCGAGCGGTCGAGAGCAAGTTCCTTGTGTACACAGTCGTCACAAAGGACGGCCTGCAGCATTCGGGGATGCTCAAAGGCGAAACCGGCGGCAGTCTGACGTTGATCGGCAACGACGGCAAAGAGATCACAGTCGTCCGAGCCGACATCGAAGAACTGGTGGCGTCAAAGCGATCGCTGATGCCGGAAGGACTTGAGAAGGATATTCCTGCGCAGGATCTTGCGAACGTATTTGCGTTTGTGCAATCGACCGGCACGCCGTGGAAGCGGTCTCAAGGGAACAGCCCTCAGTTCGTGGCAGCCAATGCGGATGGCACAGTGACTCTGCCCGCATCGGCTGCTGAGATTTATGGACCGAATCTTGTGTTCGAAGAAAAGTACGGCAATCTTGGATTCTGGTCAACGACCGAAGACTATGCGAAGTGGACGTTTGAGGTACCAAGATCCGGACATTGGACCGTTGAGTTTGACTTCGCGTGTGACAATGCCACCGCAGGCAGTCTGATCAAGTTCTCCACCGGCAATCGCATGCTCACCGCCCGAGTCCCCGGCAGCGGAACCTGGGATAACTATCAAACATGGCAGGCCGGCACGATTGATCTCCATCGAGGCCGCGGTCAACTGATCATCACTGCCCCGGA
>CAMAVB010000433.1 GCA_945861465.1 Candidatus Kuenenia stuttgartensis | reverse complement strand
TTTCTCAATGGGCGTTTGTCATCATTTCGACTGCGCCATTTGACGGCGAAACGAGCCCTCGCAAATCAAATTGTTGGCTGCTCCGGCGTGTCAGACCGGAGCAGTGAAGCGAAAGCTCGCTTCTCTTTATCATGCATCTATCGTCGGCTGCAATAATGCTGGTGATTTGCTAGTCTTTCGGTTTCGGCATTTTGAATCTTCACAGCGACAACAGAAGTGAACCTTATGAATCGTGAATCCATCCACCGTCGATTATTCCTGGCTGCTGCCGCAGGCAGTTCGTTCATGGCAGGAATCTGTTCGCCACTTCTAGCGCAGGACGGCGAAAAGGTATCTGAACCCAAAGGACAGGAAGGAAAGCCGGCAGGTCCGCTGGAAGCGACCTTTGAACGGGACTATGACGCTCCGACATTCAAGCCTTCGTGGAAGAAACAGCAGCTGAATCGTCAGATGCTTCAGGACTTTGTCATCTTCGCTCATTCGGAACTGGAGATGACAAAGAAGCTTCTGGACCGCGAACCCGGCCTGCTGAACGGGGCGGTCGACTGGGGCACCGGCGATTTTGAGACGGCACTTGGTGGTGCATCGCATATGGGCCGCCGTGATATCGTGAAATTTCTGATCGAGCGCGGTGCACGCATTGATATCTTCTGTGCCGCTATGCTCGGGCAGCTGGAAGTGATTAAATCGTTGCTGACTCTGCAACCAACGCTGATCGACGCAAAGGGTCCTCATGGATTCAGTCTGCACTTCCACGCTCAGGTCGGCGGCGATGATGCCAAAGAAGTGCTTGACTATCTGCAGTCCATCAAACAGATCGAACTGAAGCCTGTGCCGTTCCTGACGAAGTAGGAGAACTCGAACGAGTGACGACAATGACTCTGTCCTCGTGGGTGTCTCATTGAATTCAGTCAGGTTATGCTATTCACAATCCAAACCCGAATCTGTTTCTATCGGACCCGTTGCACAATTAGACCAAGTTCAAATCTTGTGTCAGGAAGTTAGCATGAATCGTTCAAGTCTTGTGCTTTGTCTTATCTGTCTGGCCTTTCCGTCGGTCAGTGTTGCGACCGATTGGCCACAGTTCCGTGGGCCGAATGCCAGCGGCGTCACGAATGACGCAAGTGCACCAACCAGTTGGAGCGCGAATGAAAACGTGCTGTGGCAGACGGACATTCCGGGCGCCGGCTGGTCCAGCCCGATCGTGATCGGCGACAAACTCTTTGTGACGACAGCGGTGGCCGACGGACCACAAAACTCGACGAGCGATTATCGCTGGGAGGTCTTGTGTCTGGACTCGAAAACTGGAAAAGTGCTGTGGACAAAAACGGCTCTTGAAGGCAAGCCGCGGTTGGAAACTCATCGCGACAACACCTATGCGTCTGAGACGCCCGTCACTGATGGGAAGTATGTCGTCGCCTACTTTGGCATGATGGGAATTTTCTGCTATGACCTCGACGGAACACTGATCTGGAAAAAGGACCTGGGGCTTCATCCGATGGCTCAGGATTGGGGAACGTCTAGTTCGCCAACGATTCTTGACGGGAAAGTCTTCGTTCAGGTCGATAACGAAGAGGCCTCCTTTGTCGTCGCGATCGATATCAGTACTGGCGATGAAGTCTGGCGACAAGCTCGCGATGAACGGTCAAACTGGGGATCAGCCATCATCTGGGAAAACAGTCATCGCAGGGAACTCGTCACCGGCGGCGCGAAGGTAAGATCGTATGATCCCAACACGGGCAACTTGTTGTGGCAGGTCGATATTGGCAACGGCGGACTCAACGCGACCCCAACAGCCAGCGGCGATTTGTTGGTCGTGGGACGCAGCGGTCGTGGCGGCACCAGTTTTTATGCGATCAAGAGTGGTACTGACGAACAATTGGCGTCGGCTCGCAGTGGCGATTCAGCGTCTCTGGTCGCATGGAACACGGGCGATTTTGGCCCTAACCGAGCATCGCCATTGATCGTTGACGGAATGATTTACCTGCTCGACGGACGAGGCGGAAAGGCCACGATCGTGGATTCAGCGACGGGAGTCCTGGTGACGCAGGGCCGTATCCCGGACGCTGGCGAGTTCTGGGCGTCGCCATGGTCGAATCAAGGCAGGATCTACTGCCTCGACGCCAGTGGGCGGACGTTCGTTCTGCAGTCTGGTCGAACGCTCGATGTGGTCGCAAAAAATGTTTTGCCCACTGTTGATAATGTTCGCTTCTGGTCAACGCCCGCTTTGGCTGACGGAACGCTTTTCATCCGATCGAGCAAGACCCTCTACGCGATCGGCAGTAAGTAATCGTGATCGCTTTTGCCGCTGTGTCAAAGCGAATCGGTCGTCGTTTCGACATCGCAACCCGACAACAGTTCAAACGATCGCAAATGAAATTGTTGGGTACTTCGGAGGTATCGGAACAGTCTCCTGGGTTCGCCTGACGTATCCAATCGCTCTCGTGGCGTTCAGGCGTCTCGCACAATTTTCAGCACCTTCTCCCCGTGATACTTAACCAGCGACGGTCCAACGCCGTGGACCGCGAGCAGCGCAGTCTCGTTTTCCGGACGCGACGCAGCAATGCCCGATAGCACCTTGTCGCTCATGATGCGGAACGCCGGAACGCTTCTTTTTGTCGCCTCCGCCTTGCGCCAGGTTCGCAGTGCGGCGTCAATCCTCCCTGTTCGCGGCGAGGTCGGCGGCGCGTTCTTCCTGGCACGCGGCGGCGATTTGGATTTCGCACGCGGTTTTGCCGTGGCCCGCGAGCGTCGCCCTTTCTTCGGCGCTGCAACTTTTCTCTCGGTTTCAACCTTGGTTGGGACCTGGATCGCGGCCAATGTTTGTGCGTTTGCTTTCTCACCGAGCCGCGTAAGTTTGAGGCGATGGAACGGGATTGACTTGCCGTCTTTTTCAAAGACATCGGGTCGGCGGCTCACCATGCCGCTGCGGAGGAGCGCGGAAACAATCGCCTCAAAGTCCTGACGTGCCATCGCAGCGCCCTCGTTGCGATGCAGCGCGCCGACGGACTGGTCGTTTTGTTTTGCCAGCGAGTCGAGCGTCGCCTGCATGATTTTGATTTCAATATTGGTGGGCGTCCGAAAGGCTTGCACGACACACACAGTCGAGTCACATGCGTCACAAATTCCGCAGGGCGTACCGGAGTCATCATCATCGCCGAAGTGTTGGATAAGATGCACCATGCGGCAGCCATGTGATTGTGCGAAACGTGCCATCTGCTCAGATTGCACGAGTCGGTGCGCGACCTGTGCTTCATACGACGGCGCCCACGTGTTGTTGCCTCTGAAGACAGAATCGTCGGGGTCGATGAGCGCGCCGCCGTGGATCCAGAGTTTTTCCAGTGCGCGGTCAAACAGGTCTTCGTCCATCTGCGCTCGGTCCCGCAAAGCGTGCTTCGGCTGCGGCTTTGCGGTGAGCAGCTTGAAGATCTCTTTCAGCGTGGCCACCGGCGGATAGTTCTTCTCGTGGAAGAATTCATTGGTTTTGCGGTCAATGAAAGAATGCAGCAGAACGGCACGGGAGGGCTTGCCGTCGCGGCCTGCGCGACCGATCTCCTGGTAGTAGCCCTCAAGCGTCTGAGGCAGCGCGAGGTGCGCGATGGTGCGCACATCAGCCTTGTCGATTCCCATGCCGAAGGCGACGGTGGCGACGATCACGTCGATGTCGCCACCGAGAAAACGGGTCTGCACACGGTCACGGTCTGCTGCGGACATGCCGGCGTGGTAGGCGGCAGCAGGCATGACTGCGGCAAGTTGCTCGGCGAGCTGGACGGCATCCTTGCGAGACGGCGCATAAACGATCGCCGGTCGGTGCGATGAATTCCCCAGCAATTTCAGGATCACATCCATGCGGTCGGGGCGAGGAACTTCGACAACTTCGATGGCGAGGTTGCTCCGGCGGAAGCCGTGGATGAAGCGGTTGTCGGATTTAAGATTTAACTCCGCAATGATGTCGCGTTGCACGACGGGCGTGGCTGTTGCGGTCAACGCGATCACCGGGGCGGGACGGAGCGACGGCAGCCGCTGGCCCAGCATTCGATAGGGGTGTAACCGTCGATGCGGCGGTTGAATTGCGGGACTGGGCGGATTGGGGTAAGCAAACAGCGGCCTGCCTGCGATGATTCGGGTACTGATATTCCGTTTCACCAAGGCAAGGAGGCCGCTTCCGATGAGTATCCCTGAAACAACG
>CAMAVB010000432.1 GCA_945861465.1 Candidatus Kuenenia stuttgartensis | reverse complement strand
GCTTTGGAAGTTGTTTGAAGCGAGTGCTGTCAAGAAGTACTCTCAAAAGATCTTCAAGCGTCGCTTGTTCAAGAGGGCTCAGTGTTTCTGGAAAGTGTGCGTCAATAATCAGCAGAAGCCTCTTCAACTCCAGGTGAGTCATCTCCGTGGTTCTGTTGATCAGACCAGCGGCGGATGTCAGTGATGCATTGCATACGCCGAAGTGGATCAAAGCTAGCTTCGCCTCAACATACTGGTAATGTGATCCCAGTTCGCGGCTCTTCAATATCGCTGAAATGAGCTGTTGTCCGCGGTACGATAGCCGAGCACCAACGACCAAGCGTTGATGCAGTTCCGTTGAGCGAAGAACACGATCTGCAAGTTTGGAATGTGTCTTTGTCGTTGGGTAAGCGATACTGGTACTGCACCTACCGTTGACCCAGATAATTCTTCCTGAGTCGATTACGGGGATCTGAACCGTGATCAAATAACACCCAGCCACAGGAAACAGTGGTCCCTGAAATGATCCAAACACCGTGGCGGCGCCGAACACTTGATCTGCTTCCGAAAGTGGGGTTCGGCAATCGTGATGGCAGATTGAGACTGCTGGTGACGTAGTTCTTTTAACATCGTCCGGACCGGTTACTGCGATTGACATCCCGCCACACGAAAAACTCAGCTCTTCGGGGACGTGAACGATCCTCCTCCCAGTATTCCGTACGCTAAACTCAAGCCGCACTGGAGCGCCGAGCGGATAGCTCCGTTTCAAGGGAATGACCTTGCAATCTACATGGTGCTTCCGAATCGTTACGGGCTTCCGCGGCAAAAAGTCTGTCGGTAGTGTCTCTGCAGGGTACGGAAGTCCTCCTGGCCTCACGACAGGATCTGGTTGGTGATTGAGCCAGGCGGCTTCATCATCAGAGAACGAAGTCGTGATCGTATCTGGAAATCCAGTGACGCCTGTCAAGGTATTTGTCGCAACCATAACTCGACGAGGATCGTTTGCTATTGGGTGCTTCATGCCGAGGGCATGTCCAACCTCATGAGCCGACGTTCGGAAGAAGAGTCGCGGAAGATTGCCATATTCTCCACCGCGAGCAGATCCCCATTCCACAGTGTTGGGAATCTTCCAGCCAAATGCCACCGCAGCGGCCTGGCGAGGCACGCCGTTGGAGTCCAGATTCGAAAAGTCGAACATGATCCCCCGTTGCAGCTCATTATTGGCTTCAATCTGATGAACACAGAATAGCTGAACGGCCCATTGTTCATCCAATGAAACTGCGGAAGAATTACTCAAGAGGATTGCGTCATGCAACTCGTGCAATCGCCATACTTTCCTCGTCGGGGCAGACAAGTTCTCCGGTGGAAATACGTTGGCTGTCCACCCAATCTCTCTGAAAAGATTTTCCCAGGATTGCCCAGCACCATTTGTCCAGGGGAATACTGCGTCAGCCGAACACGCGGGATAGATAGAAATCTCGCGATACGCGGAAAATTGCCAGGACATTTTCCCTGTTGCTACAGTGGTGCTGCCTTTTTTGAGCGTCATGTGGAAGTCATCATTCGTGGCCCCGCCAGACGGCGCTGTCAATTGTAACGTCAGTCTCGGCCCACTTTTCCAATCCAGTTGCTCAAGTCGAATCGTTCGGAGTGCGAGCAGCAGTCTACCACTCTGAAATCGAATGGATTCGCTGCCATCCGAATCATCAGCGAGAGTAAGGTACATCCGATGATCGCTACGTGGAAAAATGTGTGACCTTGGCGTGGTCGATGCGGATGCGCCAGCCCAGTATAGATCACCTGAGATGCGAAACGAGACTCTCGTCGGTGTTTCATGCACTCGCTCCACTCTCAAAACGCCCACCCAGTTCGCTTCCGCCCCCAAGAGCCCGCTTTGAAGGTCAAGCTGAATTCCAAAGCATCCAGAACGCAATGCTCCCGCTAGTCTTTTCTCATTCGTTGAGTCTGGAATACGTAGGACATGAGTTCTCGCAATTGGTACTGTCACAGTGAACATCCCAGCAGTTGTCAAATCGTCAGATCCCCAGTCACACAGTTTGTATTGGCTGGATGAGATGCGTCAACGCTATTCTGATTCACCCGAACGGGACGTACGAAAATACAACGCCCTTATGCATAGAGCGCAAGGGCGTTGGGGACTTTTATTTGCTTAGCCGAATTGACGGCTATGGTGCTGTCAACGTCTGCCGGTAAAGTTCAAATTGCAGTGGTGAAAACGTGCTTGGCGGAGACAGGATTGGCGGTAGTTCAGCCTCAGCATCTGAGGGCGAGTCGAATACGTTGTCGAGCTGTTTTCTAATCTTGCTTGCTTTTTCATCGTCGGAGTCAGTTGGCAGTTCACTACCATCTTGCTTCAGACGTACCTTCTTGTCAAATGCTACCACTGCCTTCATCTCTTGATGAGCATTCGCCCTGTCTGTCGGAAGTCCATTCTCGTCGAAGAACCATGTGACCTCTTTGGTGTCGCCAGAGGGTTTTGTTGCTTGCGGCGTAAACGCATAGTCCAAAATCACCATCGTCAATTTGGACAGTTCGTTCTGGCCACCTGGTGCCAGCCAAACGTATTTTCCGCAGTAGTGACCGAGCTTGGTGCAGTCACACTTTTTGGGCTTGGAGTCACTGCAACACAACCAGTTTGTCCCGGAGAAGCAAGCTGGCGTTGTCCGCCCCTTCTTTCTCGAGAACGTTGCCAAGTGGTCAAAAGCTGGATCGCTGTCGTACTTTTGGTCCGCCCCTCCCAGATAAAATGCTCGCTGAAGTTTGTCGCAGTCGGGACAGCCATCTCCAAGGGTGCAATACCCGGCATTCGCAAGTGCCTGTTGATATGCACATCGCATCAATTCAAGACGCCGCACATCATAGACTGGAGTGAACGTCCAGGCTTCCTTCATATTGCGTGAAGCACCAAGGTTCAATACCTGCTGGTCGAAGCCGAGCCTCTTCAAGGTAGTTCCACTGCCTGCAGTTCCACCATCCGTTACGTCAGACCCACCAGCATTCGGGTAGGCGAACGATGGCAGAGAATTCGGGTCATGGACGAACATTGCAAGATTGTCCATGACCTGCTGTTCGTAGATGTCCGTAAGTGTCAAAGCCTGTTTTGTTGTATTCCAACGTAATTGGGTATGAGCACAACCAGAGCAAACCAATAGGGCAAAAAGAGCCCAAGTGGGAGTGGAGTAGCGGAACATGAGATCCTTCTCTTCTACGAGTTCAAAATTCTTCAAACGCAAATCTCGCTCGGACCAAGTCCATTCCATCCTTACAAGCGGAAGTCGCCACATGATCATTCGAACCCGTAGGGTCGTCACATTTGCGTATAATTGCTGACGCGTTAAAAGCACTTAAAGAACGTAGACAGTTCGCCGAAGACTCGAACAACTCGCCCCATCTTGTCAGGCATGGGTGACGTGGTGCTTAGTGCATGTGACTCAGATCCCAAGCTCGTGCAGAAGAAAACCGCATCTTGCCCGAATCGATCGGCCATTTCTGCTTGACAGCGGAACGTTTGCTTTCCAGTGAGAAAAGCCCCGAATCGCGACGACTCTGATGGGTCGTCGAATACCCCACTTGCTCTCATTGGCGTCTTGGATCGACGGTACGTGAAAACAGAACGGCGGAAAGTGGTCGTGTGATTCCCATTGAAGAAAGCAGCTTCTTCTTGCGCTCCAATCCGACACACCTACGCGACTGACACGTGACATGCGGCGGCTCGACCCATCGTCAGATTGCGCAGTCGAAATGACGACAATCGTCCATTGAGAAACCTGCCAAAATGATTGCGCCCTCGCCCCCAGCGCCGCCAGCCCAATTCACTCAGGTGGGCGTGTCCTGAGTCAGATTTGTACCACCGATCGAAGCGTCGATCCGACAGCCAGAACACTGCGACCGGATGCTGGATCCTGTTCCGGCAAGACCGACCTGAGCGACTTTCCCTCCAGCCGTTCGCTGCTCCGGTCACATCGACCGACGCAGCGAACGCTGTGGCGATCATCGCGCAGGTGCAGTCACATTGACGACACTCCGGGCGCATTTTCCGCCCATGCCCTCGATCACCTGAATCCGGTTGATTTGGCAAAACTGGGGACAGATATCTCAATGTCAATTCTGACTCAGGTCCAACCGTCCTGAGTCAGTAACTGCGTGATGCTTTTGAGCTGAGATCATCCGATCGCACCTCGATCGGTCGGTGGATTCCGCTGCAGTC
>CAMAVB010000431.1 GCA_945861465.1 Candidatus Kuenenia stuttgartensis | reverse complement strand
TCGCTACGCTGGATCAAACCGGCGTCGGCCAGTTGATGCAGATGGCTGTCGAGAAAGGCCGCAAAACGCGTCCTGATATCAAGCTCGGCATCTGCGGCGAACACGGCGGTGATCCGGACAGCGTGAAGTTCTGCCACAAGCTCGGCCTGGACTACGTCAGTTGCAGCCCATACCGCGTTCCCGTCGCCCGCCTCGCTGCTGCCCAGGCATCGCTCGAATCCGCGAAAGCGAGCGAGTCAGGGAAGGCGAAGAAGTAGGTCATTGAATTGATCTGTTGGATAGGAAAGGCCAGGCATCGGAAGGTGTCGGGCCTCTCCCACCTTGGGTGCCTTTTCGTTTTCCAGCAGCTTTCGGCCGATACGTTTGTCAAAATGGCAATACGAAAATCACATGTAAACGGCGGCGAGAAACCGTGGCGCTTGGCGGGGAGTGGCGGGCGGTTGAATCGTGCAGCGCCCAAATGTTCAGTTGTTGACTTGGTGATTCCCTGGAGGGCCGTCATCATGGCGGGTTTCCGGGTGAAGAATCCGGAGGAGACAAGTGACGCGGGTGTTCACCGACATGGAAATCTGGGTGGAAGTACGCCGTCGCGTTTTGACGGGCGAGTTGAGCAAACGAGCGGCTTGTCGTGAGTATGAAATTCGCTGGCAACCCTCGAAAAAATCCTCAGTCATTCTGAGCCGCCGGGGTATCAGAAAACGAAACCACGATCATCGATCGTGGGTGCGTTTGAGGCGATCATTGAGGAGATCCTCAAGAGCGATCGGCAGGTTCACCGCAAGCAGCGTCACACGGCGCGGCGGATCTTCGAGCGACTGCGTGACGAACACGGATACGTCGGCGGTGAGACCATCGTCAAAGACGCCGTGCGAGCATGGAAGCAGCACCATCGCGAAGTGTTTTTGCCACTGTCACATCCGCCGGGCGAAGCTCAAGTCGACTTCGGCTTTGCCGATGTCTGACGCACCGCTGTCACATCCTCGAAGCCTCCGGCCAGAGCTACCGACTTCGTGACGCGAAGCGACGAAAACAGACGACTGACTCAAGCGGGACCGGCGCAGAGTCGAATTAATGAACAGACCCCTCGCAGTGAGCTGCCAGCCACGCTCCAGCGAGTCATTCCCTCAGGCAGGGCGCTGCACTTTTCGCCCGCCAAGCGCCACGGTTTCTCGCCGCCGTTCACACTGCGGAATGCCACTGGCTTTTCGCATCGGTCTCACTTGAAACTCTGCGTCAAAACGCAGCTTAATTGGAAAAGCCCCAGTTCTCAATCGTATGATCCTTTACATCCTGCAGAATCTGTACGGCCAAGGGCGAATTGCCAGATCTTCAAAATCCAAAAAACTTCAGCCGTCGTGGTCGAATCGATTCGCCGACCCTACGGCATTGTACTTTATCAGTAGACAACGATGAAAATCCTCTTCCTCCACGGCTGGCACAGTGTTCCCGGTGGCGTCAAACCTACCTACCTGAAAGACGACGGTCACGAGGTCATCAATTCCAAGCTGGATGACGACGATTTCGAAGTAGCAGTCCGATCTGCTCAGTCCGATTACGATCAGCATCACCCTGATGTGGTTGTCGGTTCTTCTCGTGGCGGTGCAGTGGCAATGAACATCGACAGCGGTGACACGCCGTTGGTGCTGCTGTGCCCGGCATGGAAGAACTGGGGAACTGTCAAGATGCTCAAGCCAAACTCTCTGGTCCTGCATAGCCGTAATGATGATGTGATCCCTTTTGCGGACTCAGAAGAACTGGTCGTGGGCAGCGGTCTGTCACCGGAAACACTGATCGAAGCAGGAAATGATCACCGGTTGGCTGATGAATCCTCCCTGTCAGTGATGCTGTGGGCCTGCAATGTGCTGGCGTCTGGCCATCAATTGCCGTGGCTGGAAGGTGTGCAACAATCCCCAGCGGATTCTGCGAGCAACGGAAGAGCCACATCGCAGGAAGAAGCCAGTTACGTCTGCGATGCCTGCGGCGAAGAGATCATCATTCCGCTGGACCTGACAGAAGGCTCAAGTCAGACATATGTGGAGGACTGTCCAGTCTGCTGCCGGGCGAATACCATACACGTTCAGATTGATGATGACGGAAATGCCCAAGTCTGGGCGGAACCAGAACAGGACTAAATCAGATTGATTTCATTCAGAAAGCAGCAACATGATTTGGAAAACCCGTTTGAAGCTACAATTACAGAAACGGGAAAAACAGTGAGCCGAACTATCGCAATCGGTGACATTCACGGTTGCTCTATCGCTTTGGAGGCGTTGATTGAGACGATCAATCCACAGCCAAACGACACGATCATTCCGCTTGGTGACTATGTTGACCGAGGCATTGACTCGAAAGGCGTGTACAGGTTTTGTTGAGACCTGGGAATTCCAGCGAGTTGGCAACGAAACGAAGGTCTTACGCTCATTCGAAATAAACGCCAAATCAATTGCAGCATGGCCGGTTCTCTGGTTGATTTCATTTGTTCTGAAGCGAGCGATTGATCGGCACCTGCTTCAAATACGCAGTCAACGGCGACTCGAAGTGAACGTAAGCAGACTGTGTGTAATCTATTACTCCGCAACTTGTCGCAACTGAACTTCGAATTTGGTACGGTGGAAGTCGCAAATGGCAAACCCAAGAGAACCGTGGAATATCCGTCTGGCAAAGAAGCCTGTCTCGGTAATCCGGCCCTATGCTGACGATTTGGACGATGCACTTACGAATTGGCTGGAATGGACGTATGGATTTGCGGGAATTGGAAGTCATTGCAGAGCGGGAACTCTTAAAACACGGCCTGCACGACTGGTCATTTGGATGGGCCAGGACAAAGCGTCGGCAGGGTGCGTGCAAATACCGGTCGAAACGGATTGAGATCGCCGAGTACTATGCCTCTCACAACCCGCCTGAAAAGGTCCTCGATACACTGCTGCATGAAATCGCTCATGCCCTTGCTGGACCGAAAGCTCGGCATGGCCCGGCGTGGAAGGCTGTTGCCAGGAAACTCGGAGCCACGCCTCGGGCTTGCGACACATGCAGCGAAACGGTTGTCATGCCCGGCGACTGGCAGGCCACCTGTGAAGCCTGCAACAGGACGTACCACAAATACAAACGTCCGCAAAGTTTGACCGGATACCGATGTCGGTGTGCCGCGCGTATGTCCCTGTCGTTTCAGTTTGTCGGCGATCCAGCACGGCAGCCGTCTATTCCACTCACGATTGAGCAAGCCGCGAAGTGGGAAGCAAAATGTGCAGGGTGCCAGACAGTTCATCTCCGCATCCGGAAGCCAAAAGCCGGTGTATGGCGTTGCCGCTGTCAGCACCGTTGCGAGCTGGTCTGGCGATTCCGTTGATCCGGAAACGGCTTCCGTGCTCATGTCATGCTCCCCTGAGTGGTTGGGGCTGGAGCCGTTCCATGCCGACGTCGCGATCACGTTCGCGTTCGACGGACGTCCATCTGTATTCGGATTGACTGCGCCACTGGATCAGGTATCGCCAACTTGGCGAATCAAATCGATGTCTCTCCGGCGTGTCGGACCGACGCAGGCAAGACAACTTCGGTTTCACTCATTGATCGTGACCACCTACCTGGTGGAGTGGATCTGTTAGCTCAGTCCGGTCGATGCAACCGGTTTGGGTCGAAAACGAAAGCGCATCTAGCTCAGGACGGTTCATCCTGAGTGAGCAACGGCACCGGCGTATCTGCCGCAAGAACTGTCGAATCGACCGGATTCTGGACGTCTCGGGCTTGGCCGGAAAACGCACCTTGCGTGCCGTCGATTTGAAGACACCTGACGAATTGTCGCCGCAGCGTTTTCCGCAGCGGTCGATGTAACTGGAGCAGTGAACGTCTGGACGCAAACTCGCGTCAGCCGGTCTCACCGGTGTAGCTTTCGGGTAACTTTTGGCATCTTTAACAGAGTCTGGAGGCGTTCGAGGAGTTCACGCAGGAGGTCGTCTGGCGAACGTACTGGATTGGTTGGCCCGAATCACTGCTGAGCGTCCAGAAGGCCTACCTCACGCGAATCCCAGCAATGAAGCCGGTTATTTAACTGATGCGATCCAGGTGCAAGAATCGGTGGTGCTCCTGCATAGCGAGGACTGTGGCCCGATGGCTGGGCCAAGGTCCCGACCGTTCGAAATGCCGTCACTGCGAGGCCGCAATATCTGCGGGACACTTAAATCGAAGAGTGGATCGCCGAGGCATGCGAAGACACCGATGAACTCCGAGT
>CAMAVB010000430.1 GCA_945861465.1 Candidatus Kuenenia stuttgartensis | reverse complement strand
TCTCTTTTACACCCCTCACCCAACGCCGTTAAGGATTTATCGTCGTGTTTTCACACGGTTTCTCGAAGTCCCTTCTCCCCCTGGTAAGGGGGAGAAGGTGGCCGGAGGCCGGATGAGGGGGTTATTCGCTGGATCTGACACTATCAAATTCTTAACGGCGTTGGGTGAGTTGGTATAAAAAGAGACAGTTATTTCTCAAGCGGTCCTTACCTTGTAATTTTCTGGCCTGAACAAAACCAGACTGCTATCTGCACTCCAGCCCTTACGCTGCGGGTTACAATATTTGGCTCGCAATCGTCTCAAGCCAGCAAAGAGAACACTCCTGGTCCGATTGCTCGAACCAGGAGTGCGTACTGACATCGCGGGCTTGATTACAGCAGATTAACCACTTTATCCGCCAGGCCCTTTTCACCGAGGATGATGTTCAACTTGCCGGCAGAAGCGATCTTTTCGAGGACTTCCAGTTCACGCAGACGCATGAGGACCGGATTGTCCGCCAACAGTCTGGCCGTGTTGGCCTGCGACCGCATGGCTGCCGTTTCCTCACGCCGCGTGATCAGGTTGGCCTCAGCTGCCTTGCGAGCCTCTGTGACCTTGTTCATCAGATCCTTCATATCGCCCGGCAGAATCACATCGCGGATACCTACCGAGGCGATCTCCAGTCCCAATTCACCGGCCCGACGACCGACGCTGTCCTCAATATTCCTGGCGACCGCATCCTTGTCAGTCAAAAAGCTATCAAGTTCGCGGGCACCGATCACCGCGCGCAGCACGAGCTGCGTTTCGCGGTACAGCGCCTGCCGCACATCGTCAGTCTGACTGACCACCTTACGAGCGTCAACGATCCTGTAGGTGACAACGGCGTTCAATCGCAGCGTCACTTTGTCGGCTGTCATGATGTCCTGACCACCGACATCGACCATCATCTCCCGCAGGTCAATCTCGACCACTTTGGCCTCCGACTGTCCCTTCCAGAACGCATACAGACCCGGAGCGAGCGTGTCGATGTACTGACCGTCGATGAACAGTACGCCGACCCGGTCACGTTCGATCGTGCAGACATCGAGCACACACCGCGCCGTCGGCGATCGCGCGATGACCTTCAGCTCGTTGTGCTCCAATCGCACGTTGCGGGAATCCACCACCTCGACGCGGACGTGCTTTTGTCCAGTCCAGAAAACATACAGTCCCGAAGGCAGGAGGTGGCTGAATCGGTTTTCGATCCAGACCAGCGCCCGCTCGTGGTCCTTCAGGTCCAGCACGACCGCGCGGTCACCCAGCGCACCTGACTTGACGATCAGGTCGAGGTTCTCATGGATGAGCCATGGATCACGCTGCGAGACGACATCCACGCGCACCTTTCCGAGCGGGTCTAAAAACCAGCGCGTCCCGGTTTCGATGAGTCCTCGGAACTCGCCGTCCCGGAACAGCAGACCCATCTCGTAGCTACGAATTCTGTAACGCTTGAACATCTGAGGCTCCAGGCAGGAGACGGGAGGCCGAAATCATTAATCTCACGTACATGCGAGACCATACAAAACTCCGAGCCTTTGAATTAGCGGATGCACTGGCGATGCTGCTCTATCAGCACACTGCCGGTTTTCCGCGTGAAGAGATTTTTGGCCTCACCTCGCAAATGCGACGAGCGGCCGTTTCGGTTGCATCGAACATTGTCGAAGGATGTGCCCGCAACTCACTGGCTGATTACTTGAGATTCCTCGACATGGCATATGGTTCGGTCCGCGAACTGGAATACCAGATCACATTGGCACATCGCCTCGGATATCTACAGGATCCCGATCAGTTGAATCAAAAGGTGGTGGAAACTGCAAAGGTGCTGAATGGACTCATCCGCTCACTCAGACAAGCAAATCAAGACTGAACTCTCCCGCCTTACGTCTCCGGCCTCCCGCCTGCTCTGAACCATCCGAAGGCAGAACGCTTGCCGATCACACCGACGAATCACGGAGTGCGATTAAGCAACCAGTCGGAAGTCACTGACGGGGACTAGTGAATCAGCGGACGAAATCGATTTCTCAAGTGCGCCGCTCAAACCTCCAGTCTCCCGTCTCCGGCCTCAGTACTCTGTTGCGGTATCCACGCACTACAGGGCGTCGCCGCGTGTTGCCGGAGACAGTCCATTCACATGAACCACACGTGATTCCTATGAAGTCCTTCACTCCAGCCGATCAAACAATCGTCTGCCTTCTTCAGGCCTTGTTGCTGGACACGCTTGAAGGCGTTGCCCGGAGTCGGTTAACAGCCGACAGTCTGTTCTTTGGTACAGGAGTTGAACCTGTGACACCCAGATTTTGAGTCTGGTGCTCTACCTCTGAGCTAACCGTCGCTGACATCGCCCGTTCAGAACCCATTCGCGGAACGTGCAGAGCCAAAACCTTGTCATCGCCGCAAAGCGATCGTCAGGCAGCCTGAACGCCGCTGGACAGCAAATGTCAACGGACGTCCGAGTAGACCGCGAAGTGCCGTGCAAGGTTCGCCACGGCAACGACGATTTTGACAAATTACCAGCCTGAATTTCACGCGACAAACATTCATCTGGTAATCCGACGTCGCGAAAATCACTCGGCGTGATAGCCACGCCATGTCCAGACGAGTGTGTCCGCCAGTGTTTGCTCAAACACTTTGCCGTCACAGTGTCTCGTGGCACGGCTGAATACGTAACGGTAGTCATAACCCCTGGCTTTGAGAGCCGCAGCCGTGCGTTCGTTGGCCATCACCCAGTTGTGATAGGTTTCTTCCGGATCTTTGGCGCGATTGTCGTTCTCGGAGACGTGCGTGAAAATTCGCAGTGGCTTCTTCTCACTGTTCTCAATCAGCTTCATGCTGGAATGATATTCCCACGCACCAAGCGGGTACGCAACTTCTTCCGGTGCATCGTCGTCCTGCTGATCGACAAACGTGCCGGAATATGTAATCAGACGACGAAACAAGTCGGGCCGAAACCAGCCCATCGTCAGAGCCGCTGCACCACCCGAGCTGCATCCCATCGCAGCTTTGCCCCACGGATTTTTCGTGAATGTGATGTTTGGATACGCGGCTTTGATTTCTGCATTCGTCAATACAGCGGGCAACACTTCGTCATTGATGAATCGAGCCAGTCGGTCGCACATCGTGTCATACTCGAGACCGCGCTCGCTGCCCTTGCTGTCGTCACCGCCATTCTCAACGGCAATCGCGATGAAGGCAGGTAGCCTGCGGTTCGGGTCTTCAGAAATCGTCAGATTGTCCAGAGCGTTTCGTACCAGGTTGAGATGACTCGGTCCGTCATGCATCACCAGAATCGGCGCCGCCGTGCCGTCTTTATAAGTGGCTGGCACGTAAACAAAGATCTTTCGTTCCTTCCGTACGGGCTTTTCTGGCTGCAGCGTTGCATCATCGCCGCGAAATATTTTGCTGTCCGCCAGACGCATCGAAAACTCAAAGTATCTTCCTCGGGGGTTGCCCCGGTCCGTAAGATCAGGATCGATCTTATAGTCTGGGCCGATGACGAAGTTACCATTGCCTTCGGTTCCGGGACTCTCGGTATTGCGATCCTGAGAAAAGGCCGCCTCGGATGCCATGCCGCAGACAGCAATCGACAGGAGACAGAACCTGGAGCCGGACAGCAACGCTGATTTCAACAACATGGTGGATCTCATTTCGCTTGAGGAAAACTTGCATTCATCCGGATTCTGACAACTCGGGCTGCAGATTTCACGCGGCCCGCGACCGATGCCGGCAAATTTTCTGGTCTCCGATTCCGCAGCACGCTGAAGCCAGTAAGCACCAGTGCAGAAGTTTTTTAGTTTAACGGCGAGCCGTAGGCGTAGGCGGAAGCACGCTGGATTCGCCTACGCCTACGGCTCGCCGTTAAACGATTTGTGCCAACTTACTTATGCACCAGTGCTTATCGTGCGATGTGGAATGAACGAAGGCTCTGTCACGCCAACGAATTGGGATCGAATCTGTAGTTCGGGCAGGTCGGCCAACTGCCGGAACGGCACTTCGTTTGGTCCGGCCTACCACAAAATCAAGTCTTGACCGAGCACTAAGGACCGCTCAAAAAATTGCTGTCTCTTTTTATACCCCTCACCCAACGCCGTTAAGAATTTATCGTCGTGTTTTCACAGAGTTTCTCGAAGTCCCTTCTCCCCCTGGGAAGGGGGAGAAGGTGGCCGGAGGCCGGATGAGGGGGTTATTCGCTGATTCTGACGCTATGAAATCCTT
>CAMAVB010000429.1 GCA_945861465.1 Candidatus Kuenenia stuttgartensis | reverse complement strand
CATCAGTTTGTGGATGATTTCCAGTCGCAACTCAACGGCATCGGCGCCGCCGTCGGCACGAGTTTTTTCCAGGTGGACATGAACACCCGCCGTGGCATGCAGTCACAGTCGCAAAGCACATTTTTCCGCTAGTACCGATCCGGCGAGCGGCATCCGCCAGCCTGCCGGTACAGGGCGATTCTGTGTGTTCGAAAGTCTGGAATTGACTATTGTAAGACCACGAATACGGTTGAATTCAGTAGGCCGATCCAGTCGAAGCCGCGTTCAACTGTCGCATAGAGCAACTCGGTTCCCATCTCGAAAGTTGTGCTTGTGGACACATACGCCTTGAATCAATGCTCAGATTCGCTGGAACACCATCAATGAATGACTCACACAACAAACTGATCGCTCGCGCAATCATAGGTAGTGCTTACTTGATCGCCGCCGGTCTCGCGGCGATCGTGGACGTCGCCGCCCCATTACCAAAGTCTGCGGTGGAGAACAGCGATGAATCCACGGAGATCGATCGCCGTGCTCCGTGTTGTCCGACGTGCAAAGTCAGGATGCACCAATCGCCGCGACCCAAATCGCAGACGCCAGGCAAATCGAAGTGACACGCCCTTGGTCACCGTGTAGACTCCGTCGCCCCGCTGAGTGACCTCGATTGATTCCGCAGAGTTGCACCCAATCCACGGGGCGGAAAAGTTCAACGCACGATCTATACGTCGGCTAATCGCCAGACGCATAGATCGCAATTCGTTAGGCGAGTAAATTCATGATGTCGATAGTCACTGCAACTGTAATCTGCCTTAGCATCCATGTGGCTTCTGCGATGGAGACGAAGCTGGGTGACAGACTAATGGCTTTATCGCCAGAGATGGCCAGATCGTTGGCAGAGCAAGTTGCTCCGGATGGTGACGGCGCTATCGGAAGAAACCGTGTGAGTTATTTTCATGTGCGATTTCAGTCTAATCTACAACGTCTTGCAGACTACGCGATTGCCGGAAAGAGCATAGATGCGCTCGAAAAGTTCGCAATCGCAAGCGAGTACGCTATGCGACACCAGACTGTCGATGGTGCCTTCGAAGTCGTGATCCCTGCAGCACTTCTTCGCGAACGACCTCCCACTGACAGTGATTTGGCGAGTGGTGTCGCTTTTTTTGCCGCTGGTGCAGGTGCCGGACTTTACGCAATAAAGACTTCTTCATGGGCTCAGCAAACTGAAGATGCGCGACCAATCATTGAACGCTTAGCGGTAATTGAAGCAAAGCTCCGACCAACTCTGGATTACTTGATAAAACACCGTGTTGCTCTTGAGAGAGCAGACCGCCGAGCGCCCAACCGGCTACTGTTTGACAGCATGGCGTTTTTTACGCTGGGCAGGTTGTTGGGCAGTGAGGAAGCCTCAGCCATTGGACGCCAATTTCTGAGTCTGGCGACAGAGCAAGTCCACGCAGACGGATATTTCCTTGAAGGTGGAGGTTACGATTCAAGCTACAACGCCGTCGCGACGGCGCTTGCGTTTAGGCTTTTGATGATTGAACCATCCGAATCGTTGGAAGAAATATGCGAAAATGCGATTCAGTGGCAAATTTCACGAATCACTGAACGAGGTGAGATTCTGACCGAAGGAAATACAAGAGTGCATCCCGGAGGCGAGAAGTTCCTTGGTGCCGAGAAAACGCTCGATGTCGCATACACCCTGGAAGCACTGTCGCTGTCATCATTGCACAGTGGCAATGACGAAGATACAGATATTGCGGCTCTCATTCGCGGCTTCTATCGGTCAAAGCGCTAACGACGAACATTAAAATACACGCGAGTTGCGGGTCACGAGTTTCCTGATGGCAAGTCACCTGGCCGCAAACCGGCTGATTTTGGTCGATGAGCAAATCATTTACACCGACCTCACACCGACTCGGCTGGAAAAGGAACTGGCTGAGATGCAGACGCCGGTCAGCAATGATCTGATTCGGCAGTGGATGGATGAACAACGACTGCGACCGCGTATTATTCGCGGATGAATGGGCGGTTGTCCGCGTTCGGGACTTTAGACCGCTTCCCACTCCGTCCAATCCAGCTTTCGCAGCGCCTCATCGAGCAGCCGCTTCAGTCCCAGCTTTTCTCCAGCAATTCTCCCCAACGACGGGGTCAGTACGACCGTCGGACTATTTGTTTCTGGTGACAATTAAATCCCTGTCGGGTAAACTTTGCCGTTTCTCGCATAATTTCCCTGTCTTTGGCTGAAACGTTGAGGCCGTTCCCAACCGTCAAGGTATTCTGCGGTTGGTCTTTCGACAAGGATTCAGGACATCGATCCGGTTTGGCTTAAAACGGCCTGACAGACATGATTGTCCAACCCTGGCGGATGTCAGGTAGAAAGCCGATGGAACATGAGTCATGGGATTCGTCAGGGACCCGGAGAGCCATCAAGCGCCCGGCGCATATCACGGACTTTGCTGGTCGTCGTGGGTGCAGCGATGGTGAGTTGTGGCTGGTGGCTTTGGCACAAGGCCGAATCGAATAAAAAAGTAGCTCCGGTCAGTGCCATGGGCTCTGATCAGGTCGAGGCTGGTCTTGTTCCTGCAGTGAATTTGAATGCGGAATTCATGGGAACAGAGTCCTGCGCCGAGTGCCATGCGGGCGAGTGTGAGTCGTTCGCAAAGACTGGCCATAGCCGATCGTTGAGTGCCGTGAAGACTGCACTCGAGCCAGCGGACGGCGAATTTTACCACACAGAATCGGGGAGGCATTATCGTGTCTATCGTGACGGTGAAACACTTCGTCACCAGGAATCGATCAGGAACGAGAAGGGGGACGAAGTTGTCCTCGCCGACCATCCCGTGTCGATGGTCGTTGGTTCCGGCAATCATGCGCGTACGTACCTGGCGGAATCGGATGGCTTCTACATGGAATCGCCACTGACATGGTATGCTTCGAAGAATGCATGGGCAATCTCCCCTGGTTTCGATGTCAATAACTCAGGGTTCTCGCGGGCCATTTATGTCGAATGTTTCTTCTGCCATTCGGGGCGAGTCGAAGCGGTGGCGGGAAATCGCGGGCGAATTCAAATACATGAGCACGCCGTGAATTGCGAACGTTGCCACGGACCGGGATCAGCACACGTCGAATTTCATCGCGAGCAGGATGGAGACGCGGAAAAATACGTGGCGACGATTGTGAACCCCGGAAAGCTCAGCCGGGAGAGGAAAGAAGCAATTTGTGCCCAATGTCATTTGCACGGCGACGCCGAGGTCGAAGTGCAGGGAAAGTCACTCGTGGATTTCAAGCCAGGGGCAGCATTGTCCGAGTATCGGCTGCATTACTCTCTGAAGTCCGAAGAGGCGTCGATGAGTATTGTGGGGCACGTGGAGCAATTGCGGCGGAGCCAGTGCTATCAGCAGAACGAAGCCATGACTTGTATCACCTGCCACGATCCGCATTCCAAACCTGCGTTAGAAGACCGGGTTGAGTATTATCGAGCAAAGTGCGCAGAGTGCCATACAAACGAGGCGTGTAAAATGCCGAAGAATGCGCGCGTGGCAAAGTCGGCTCAGGACGACTGTGTTTCCTGTCATATGCCATCGTCAGCGAGCGACATTCCGCACTTTGTGGCAACTCATCATCGCATTGCAGTGTACGACAGGGAAAACGAGTTCGCAGCACCGACCACTGCGGGAACTCTTGTGCCGCTCAGTGACCTGTCAACACTCTCCCAGAACCAGCAGGACCGATATCTGGGTCTGGCGTATCTTGATCGTTCCATCAAAGAAGACAATCCTCAATTCTCAACGGAATACCGTCAGCGGGCGCAGACGATCCTTGAAAATCTGACTGCTGACGGCGTCTGGGACACGGAAATGGGTGCCGCGCTAGCGCAGATTTACCAGAGGCAGAACCCGCTCCGGAGCAAGCAATTCGCAGAGCGTGTCCTGCAATCAGAGGGGCTCACTCCGCAGGTCCGGATTAAGGCGTTGTTTGCATTGAGTGAAACTCAAATTGCCGCCCGGCAAACGAGCCTCGCGATTCCTGTCCTGGAGCAACTGACTCAACTTCGGCGTCAAGCCGGAGACTGGTATTTTCTGGCGGCTTGCAGGTATCACGAAAAGGATCTGGATGGCGCGCTGGATGCAGGGAAAATCGCGGTGGCGATCCGCCCGGACCGGCCAAACTTCCATGCACTTCTTGCGGAGCTTTATCTGAAGACCGGGCGGGCGGAACTCGCAAAACATCATCAGCAACTCAGCATGCAATTGACGCAGCTTCAAAAGTCGGTCCAACAGCAGGCGAAG
>CAMAVB010000428.1 GCA_945861465.1 Candidatus Kuenenia stuttgartensis | reverse complement strand
CTAGCGCCCTGCGGCTCAACAGTTCATTTCGATTTTCCATCCAGTTCATCAAGCAAATTTCGTAAAGATTTACGTTCGTCTTTCGACAAAGTTTTTGTCTTGACAAGATGGGTCAGCAGCGGCGTCAGTGAACCGTCACAGAGCTTGTCGGCGGTTTCCTGTAGCTGGCGAGTAATCAAGTCCGATCGCTGCATCACAGCCTCAAACGTATGAGGCCACGTGCCTCGTTCTCGCTCCACGCATTCTTTTTGTTCAAGACGATCCAGAAGTTTCTGAACAGTGGCGTTCTGTGACGGCCCAAAATCGCCATACAACTGTTCCGCCATCTCGCGAACTGTCTGCGCACTCTTCGTCCACAGCAACTGCATAATGGCCAGTTCCGCTTCCGTAACATCTTTTGGTTTACGAGCCATTTTGAATATAACCTGTTGATTGACGACTACCGAACCTCAACAAACTCGCCTGCGTTCAGAACATCTGATCCGCATTGTAATCACTTCTGCGACGGAGTTGCCGCTTGTGACTTTGCGTTCTTCAGAAGTTGTTTGATTTCTTCCGGAGTGAATTCTTGATTGTCCCACAGGCGATATTGGTCTTCAGGCGACACTTTGTGTTTGTGTCCGGCGACACCTTCGGGATAGGTAAATTGCCAGACGGGTTTCTCTTTGTGCTGAAGAAACAGCTTTGAATCCGAAAAGCGAGCCGGAGCATAATGCCACTTCGGTCCCTCAGAAGTGTCCCTGACCTCAAAAATCAGGAGGATTTCAGGATCCGTGCCAGCACTTGAGACCATTGAAAAAATCGCCCCGTCATGGATCTCTGCCTCCTCCGTCTGATACCGAAAAAGCGGCGCGGTGAGCAGTCGTAACTCGTAGCGACTTCCTTCCTGAGTGATACTGTACGCAGAGAATTCCTGAGCCAGTCGCCGCATCTGGGCGAGTCTTCCTGGCTTCTTCATGGCTGGAGTCGGTGCGTCGTTCAGAAGCTCAAACGTTACGCCTGGTTCTTCAGGATGCCACACGTCCTTGCCCGCATGATCGGCTTTCAGGCCCACGGGTGACAGAGAATGAAATTCGTGAGTTGTGTACATTTTCACGTCGGAAAAGTAGTTCGTAAACACGCCGCCAATTGCACGAGCTTTGCCCAGATCGGTCCAGACATAGACCAGCCCCTGTTGCTGATATCGAACAGGATTCACCCACGCGAGAACTGGCTCGGGGTACACAGTCAACGCAGAGTGTTTTTCATCCTGAAGCGTGATCTTATAGTCCGACACTTCGGCCTTAAGGACTTCCGTGATTGAAAGCTCAGCTTTGGCTGTCGCAGAATCCTGAGCCAACAACAGAACGCTGTTGGAGAGCATTACTGAGACGGAGCAAATCCACGCACGATTGTATGACGCCAAAGTGATCATGGAAATTCCTCTGTGATAATTCATGTAGGGTGTGACAAGCGAAGCGCAGGCACACCGAAGAGCTTTCATGGTGTGCCTGCGCTGCCGCTTGTCACACCCTACAAATTGAACTGCAAACCGCCTGCGTGAAAAACTAAGCCAGCCCCACCGATCTGCGAAGAAACCATTCCACCGTCAGTAATCCCAGCAATGTCATCATCAGCCACCACTGACTCCACGCTGGCTGGCGTCGGAACTCCGAAGCGGCCTCAGGCATCGGCAGGTCAGAAATAATCGACGCCAACTCCTTCGGCGAACTCAGTACCTTACCACCCGCCGCAGCCGCCACATCGTTCAGCAAATCATGATCGGGAAACGGGTTCTGCTGCTCGAACGGGTCATGCAGAATCTGGATGTCCAGCGACGAACTGTCCACCTGAGTATAGTCTTCATATGCCGTCAGTTCAAAACGCAGAGCCTGGCTGGCGCTGCCGGATTCCAGCGCGTCCGCAAGGTCAAGCTCGATCTCATAGCCACTGGAAGCACCGCTCGAGGTTCCACCGGATTTCGGCAATTCAAACTCTTCGCCCCAGGCAATCATCGCTCCCTCTTCACCACTTTCGCGAACAACGTTTCCCGGCCAGCGGATCGGCGAATAGAGTGATTCGTCATTGCTCAACTGCTGCGGCTCAAGCATTGCCACAATGCGATAGTCCTGAGTCTCCGCCGAATGCTCATCAAACGTCGATGCTCGCAGCCGCAGCTTTTCTCCGGGGCTGTAGTATCGTTTATCTGCCGTGACCAGCAGTCGCCGCCGCCCGACGGACGAGCTTTCTGTAAGCCAGTAAATCGCGTTCCGCCAGAATCGACCATAGAAGCCGCTCTTGTCTCCGCCCCATTCCGAAATCATGCGACTGGCACGTGGCGACGTCATTGAAACGCCAAGGGCCATGCTCCGTCCTTTGCCCACGTGAGCGGCCGTCAGAACCGGCAGCAGATCTCCATCTGCCACAGCTGCCGGTGACTTGCCTTGAGTTGAACCTCCAAGCCCAAGAAAGGTGGCGATGGCTGAAGGCTTTCGAGCGGGCATCGCCACAGAGCTTGTCGTTGCCAGAAGCCTGCCAACATCCGGCTTCAAACGAAGCCCGGCATGCACGCCCTGAAAATCAGGAATCGATTTGATGGCCGCCATTCGCAACTGTTCGTCATCCTGCAATCGCCAGACTGCGTGGTTCAATTCCGTTTCGATCGGCGACACGACGACGTTTGACTCGGAATTCCAGTCGTTTCCGTCTGCTGACATACTGACGGGGAGCAGATTGGCCAGGGACGTCTTGTCCCATTCGCCGCCGGAAAAAGAATACTCCCCACCCGTCATCAGCAGCCCGGCACCTCGTTCCGCAACGCATTCGTGCATCCATTTGAGCTGCTCTGCTTCAAACAACGTACTGGGGACGTCGCTCAGAATGATGGCATCAAACGCAGACAGTTCCGCCTTTGTTGCCGGGAATCCTCGCGACCCGGTCTGGTTGTTGGCGTCATACGCCCTTTGCAGAAGACCGGTCGATGCCGTAACCACCGAACATTCAATGTCCGGATCTTCGGTCAGCGCGTTTTGCAGATCGCTGTAAGGACCAACCACCGACCGAACCGCTCCTTCCATCACAATGCGCTGCGGCGATCGGCTGCCTTCGACATAGAGCACCCGAATCTTGGTGCGGTCGACGGCAATCTCGGTGTCAAAGGTGTTGTTGTTCGTGGCGACCTCATCGGCGAGGGCCGTAATGCTGATCTGCAAATCCCGTGTCTTTACGTCCGACTGAAACGTGAGCGTTGCCGACTGAAATCCGCTTTGCAGAATTACCGGAAGGCTTTTCATCACCCGCTTCGTCCCATCATCGTTGGGACTTGTGACCGACAATTCCACGGTCCGACCATCGTATCCATAGCTGCGAAGAAACACATGGATATCGACTTCCGTAAACTTGCGAACTCGACGCGGAGCCACCACGCCCACGACAGCCACGTCGCCTCCGCCCGACATGTTGCCCTGCGGGGCCACGTGTACCGGAACACCCAGCTCCTTAAACGACGCAGCAGCCTCACGGACAGCGTCAGGATCCCGAACGCGTCCGTCCGTGAACAACACAATTCCCGCTGGCGGTTTTCGACCGAACCGACTGGGCAACTGCCGCAGCGCCTGAAGCAGACGACTGTCGGAATCGACCGGTTCAATTTGATCAAGCGGAATGGCCTGAGTCACTGACGACGGTTTCGGCTTCGGTTCGATTGTTGAGTCCTGCCCAGCGGAGAGATTCTTTTTCTCTGCCTGCTCCTTTGCTGCTATGTCTTCAGCTGTCAGCACCGCCGAGAGCCGTTGTCCGAAGCGAAACATGCGAACGTCCGCGCCGGTTTTCGCCGCGTTCTCTTCGTCAGCCGCAGTGATCATCCGGAGGGCGTCGTTCCACCGGTTGGAGCCACTGCCCATCTGCATGCTCGCGGACGAATCGAGCACATAAAACATCTCTGGCCGATCTACATCGCCAGGTGTTTCAGTGACCTTGACGGGATTGAGAAATAACAGTCCCAGCACGACCAGTACCGCGCATCGCAGAGCGATGAGCAGCTTTCGTCGGGAAATGGTTTCTGACATTCCAAACAGCAGTCGGCTGATGCCGTACAACGCCGCGATCGCGACAAAGCCAATCAGCAATGCGCGAGAAGAAACCGGCGGTAAGAATTCAAAGGAGGTCAAAAGTCAGGGTATCCATCTACGATATGGTATGATTTCCAACCGGTGAGTAGCGACTCCTCGGCGAGCGGTTGGGCGTCAGCCCTCCGTGGGGTTTCACAGCAACACAGACACGGAGGGCTGACGCCC
>CAMAVB010000427.1 GCA_945861465.1 Candidatus Kuenenia stuttgartensis | reverse complement strand
GCTCAATCGCTCCGCCGTCTGAGACTCTCTGTCTACGAGCCACCGGTGCCAAAGCCGCCGATGCCAGACACCCTGTTTGCCACTAGGCGCTGGTGCCACGAGTCACCGGTACCATGCCACGAGTCGCCGGTGCCAGACACCCTGTTTGCTTTGACTGACGACAGGCCGACGAATTTGTACAGCGCCGGTGGCGGCGAACCGACGGTTTTCAGCGACTCGGCGGGACCCGCTTCCGTGCGGAGGTGATTGCTGTCTGGCAGCTTTTTTCACTTTCAGTGATCATTGAAGTTAGTCAGACAACGGATCTGGTGTTTCAGAGTGCGGTCTCGCGATGACACGACCGTGAAATTGAAGTTGAACCTCGCTTTGATGGGCGGCATCGAAAAACAGCTTCATCACATCGTGAAACTCATTCGTGGAAATCCCACGCTTCTGCAGCGTGGCGAACATTGGAGTCTTGTACTGAAGTCTCAATTTGACAGACTCGCCCGGCGGCAATCGAAACGGAACCTGATCAAGCGGACCATAGCAACCGAGATGACATTTCTCCTCTGCACCAATGCACGTAACTGTCTTCCGGGATGTATTTGTAATCGTAATCGAAGGGGTCAAAGTGTCATGTTCAAACACATCGCCGAGTTCAATGTCAGTAGTAATGGATAACGGCACCATATTTTCAGATGGCAGAAACGACACACAAATCACAATGACACAAATGACCAAGAGACTATACGTTTTCATTCTATAACCTCCCCACCTTGTCGCGTCGACATATCGCGTAAAACTGTGCGATCCAAAGAATAGGCGAACGCACGGACGCTTCCGTCGACGAACGCGAAGTTTGCGGAGTCGGAATGATATGAGAACCAATGCAGGCGGTCTGAAACAGAATTCTGAACCGGCCGCAAACCACCATTGTCCGCCCCAAGGACTCCGGGCAGAACGACATCGCTCAGACCAAGCGGACAGCGAAAGACAATACCCGGTCCTCCCCATTTTCCCCATTGCTGAACAACCCCACGTTCCCCAAAACACAGTGTCTGGCTTGTTCCATCACTCACGTCCGCGAACCGAATCGCACTATTGCCAAAGAACATGCCGGCATGTGTCTTGAAATCGCCGTCAGTTTTTGCAAAATCGTCGCACTCGCCTTGGTAGGCAGTGAATTGCATGCCGTTGTTTCCAGAGACACCGAGGTAATTGGTTGCACCCCAGACACCTGAATACGGCGTTTCATTCCATGTGACTCGTGAACTTGCGTTGGGATCGCTGACACATTCAAAAACGGGAATTCTTTTTTGCGTGAGATGCCTGTGAGCGTCACTTTGGCAATCAATGGAAAAATCAAACTGGTCATAGATCGTCCTGAGTTCCAGATCGGGCATGACGGGAATCAACCAGCCAAAGGATTTGGTGACCGTGCTGGTTCTTAGATCTGCCACCTGGGATCCGGGCGGCAAAATGTTGAAGCGGTCGTGGTAATTATGGAGTGCAATTGCGATCTGCCGCATATTGTTCCGACATTGTGCCGTCCGTGCAGATTCGCGAACTTTCTGAACCGCTGGCAGGAGCAATGCGATCAATATGCCGGTGATTGCTATGACAACCATTAACTCGATGAGAGTAAAGCCGCGAATTGAATGTTTTCGTGTCATTTCATCTCCGAGTCCGCTACAGGTAAGATTTGATCAGTTTCAGCCTTCGATGCTGCCTCATCAGGCGAAACGAGAGGCCATTCATGTCCAATGCTCACGTGAACTTGAGAGGTTGCTGCGGTTTCATTCGTATCCCCGATGAACTCGACTTCAAAATCGTAAGTTGAGCCTCCTTTCATGTGTGCGCCGTCAACCAGAACAGAAAAGAAGGCATAACCGTTGCTCCCGATCTCGCTCGCTTCCAGCAGCACTTCGACGCAATTACAGGACGTTTTTGCAGATCGCACCTTGATAATGCCCTGGGAGTTGTTCCTGAGGACGCCAAACGCAGTGACACTGACCTTCGCCGGAATCATTCCTAAATCGATGTTGCTTGCAGACAAGTTTTTGAACTGAGCGTGATTTCCATCGACGGCCTGACGGGCACAACCACTATTGGAATTGAGCATCACTATCATCAATACGATAATCACAATCCTGCACTCTGAAGTACAAGATTCACCTTGTGCCTGAGTTTGTGTACCTAAATACCACATCTTTCACTTCCGTTGAGAAATTCTGGTCACGCTGCATCGCAACGTGTTATCAGGCTTTGCTCCTCATGCGATACCGACGAAGCAACCAAATCGCGAGTAACATGAAATTCAGCGATCCAATCAGCCACCAAATCCAAGGCCATCCTCGAGGTTCATCGAGACCGACCAAGTGATTCGGTAGACCATAAAACGAGGGCAAGAACATCTCGTCAGTTACCCCGCCAACATCGACTTTCTCGCAGGTTGTCACCAAAGTCTCTTTTCCCGCCTTGACAGCATCTTCGATACTTTCCGAACTCGCACCACTTGATTCGCTAGACGTCGCAGGGATGAGACCACCTGCAATTTCTTCGTCGTACGTCAACCTGCTTGAATCGAAGTGGAAGAATGTTTTTCCGTCTTGAACCCCTGTGTACTTGTAATCCAACGACTTAATGCAGAGAAAGTCATCGTTCGTCATTTCAACTCTTGCGGAAATCACCGCCGTTCCGTCAGGCGAATCGGGGATCTGAGGAATCGAGAAGGTTATCGCGATCGTCTCTTCGCTTTCAACCACATCGCCCAACTGCACATTTGGCCAATTCAGCATTGTGATGAGTGGTACGCCCATCACTGAGGTTGCGGCACCAACTCCTTGTGCGAGACGACCATTGAGAGATGAATCATATGCGGCCCGGTCTTCAGGTGTCGCATTGAGATGTATTCGACGCACTACGAGTTCGGCCACAGGGGTGGGCCTCGTCAGTCGGAACATATACTCTCTTCCATAAGATTCCACTATGGACGGAGTGACTGCAACAGCCTGGAAATCAACGTCAGCAAGCGATTTGAAACGACTGCTATGCAGCTTGAAGTGGTTGCCACTACGCCAAAAGACGCGCGCCGCCAATTCACCATTCACCCGCTGTTCCACACTATAAACAACGATGTTCGCCGTTTTCTCCGCATACCGCAAGTGTGCCATCTCAATGCGTGCGATTATGTCCCCCTTGTCTGCAGCAACATGACGAACTGAAACAAAAACAAGGAGCACTACCAAACAGAAACGTCTCACAGTTTACTCCAGGTTAAGCTACGCCTCGAATCCCAACCACAAAGCAGTGGTACAAAATCCATGCGAAGAACTGCGATTACTGGCGGGCCCTCGCGTCTAGTTTGTGTCCTTGACACCTCGGCGATGCGTAGAATCACAGTCCTCGCATGTAAATCGAGTCACAGCAATGGTGGTCGAACTAAAACAGCCTTCAATCGGCGTCCACGCAATACAATTGACCGTTCGACCTGCCGCATTCGCACAAAGTTCCGCAATCAGGTACAGGAGGAACAACGGCTAAGCACGGCGAACCAGAAGCCACAGCGACACATGTGCATTTTCCACCACCGCAATCGAACGGAATAGGCATGCCGCCGATCGCGTACACTGGAGAAGGCGCCAGAAGTACCAGCATTCCAGCCGCAAGATTCAAGCCAAACACTAAATTTCTGAACACGAACATACTACACTCCTTCATAAAATGTGACAATGTTTCCGAGGAGACATCTCCTTACCGATTCACCGTCACGGACAGAGAAACACGTTTGTCTGCGTGCGAATCCGCCAGAATTGCGATCTTATACACACCGTTTGCAGCGTTCTTGCGTAGCACGACTTTGATTCTCGCAAGACTAAAGCCTTGGACTTTGGTTGGTATTGGCGAAATGTCCATGCAATTACAGGGCATTGACGCGCCCACCAGCATGATTGGCGTGGCCTGCAAATTTCGAATGCAAAATTCCGCCTCTGATGATTCAGTTTTACCGATCACAACTGACATCGGCTCGACTGCGAGTTCATGGCCCGCAAGTCGGGCCGAAAAATTTGCCATTGAGCCATACCAGAATCGACCGATTCCGAGGACCGCTCCAGCAACAAGGAGTGGTGCAAGAAACTTGCGCAAGGTTAATCCAGTTGGTTTCATTGAGACGCTCTACAGGCCAGTCAGCAGGATGGCCAGTCAGCAGGATGGCCAGTCAGCAGGATGGCCAGTCAGCAGGATGGCCAGTCAGCAGGATGGCCAGTCAGCAGGATGGCCAGTCAGCAGGATGGCCAGTCAGCAGGCTGGCCAG
>CAMAVB010000426.1 GCA_945861465.1 Candidatus Kuenenia stuttgartensis | reverse complement strand
GCGGGCGAATTCAAGTGCAGGATACGGTCTTCGTCGTTCGGAGATTCCCTGCCGAAATATCGGTCATCGGGCGACCGTTTGTCTGGAATCAATGATTCATCAGACGGATCAAATGGTTGAAATTCCGGATTCTGGAAATCATCGCGACGAGGTTGTGGTGTTCCGTCCAGCATCGTGCCGTCTGGGGTGACTTCGGCGATTGTCCCACCTTCGGGCCTCTGCGGCCTTGGCGGAATATCACCACGCTGACTGCGAACGTAGTCGCCCAAATCAACATGTACGATGCGATCACCGCCCGGTGGCGTCCAGAGCCCATCTGCGATACGGCAGTTGGGTTCGATGCCCTTGAAGTTCAGCGTCAGTTCGGTCTCTTGTGGCGGAAAGCTGATTTTGATCGTATGTGGAATCACATGCCCGCCGCACGCCCGATGATTTCTTAACTGCACTCGCAGCAAGTGGTCGCCGTTGTGGTCAACTAATGAGTGTTCCCGGGCAAAGCCTCGCACGGTATCAACCTTGATGACTCTTCGCAGCGGCTGACCGTCAGCGGATTCTTCGATCGAAACCAGCCAGAGTTCACGCGATCCGGCTGGAGGTTTCTGAAAACGAAAATTCTTTGCATCCAGTGGCTGAATTCCCAGAATCACCATCAGCCATGCAGGATCCAGCCGAGGGAAATTGCCTGGGATATACTCCAGCAGGTGTGAGTCTTCGTGATGCCATGTCATGACCACCGGCTCACCCGGTTTGAAGTATGACCAGCACAGTTCATCATTCGATCCAACATCTGCCATCGCGACAAAGTTATCAGCCGTGAGTCGGAAACTGCTGGGCGCGCTACAGGACAACGCTCCTGAAAGTTTTTGTGGCATCGGCAACCCCGGCATGCTCACATGGACTTGTGTCTCCATACACCGCCAGCCGTGCAGTCCCTTATTCTGCGAATTCAGATAATCGACCAGTTCTTCGCAACTTAAAGTACTCGGCAGCACAGGATCGACAGGATGCACGCCAAGATCTTTGCCGGACGTCAGACAGCCGACAGTTGTCGTCTGCAGGATCAGCAAAAAAATGATTCGGGTTGAAGTCATGCGATCCGGATCGTCAGTGAAGCAGTCGGAAAAGGATGCTCATCGAGCGGAAGCGCAGACTACGCCGCGTTGGCCCGTCCGGAATCAAACAGTTGCTGCTGCAGACGATCGATCTGTTCTTCGTTGAGTTCTTCTTCGGGCACATCGAACGGACCTTCGCCGGCACTCCCGACTAATCGCATCGTCGGACGGTCATCGTATTCCACGACTTCTTCCAGGAGCAGTCGCCGTTTCCGCAGCAACATCAGCGCCAAAACGTATCGATACTGTTGTTGCACGATGTTTGGAGAGTCCGAAAGCTGCAGAAAGTAGTCGAACAGCGAATCTGCGTCCAGCTTCGGACGACCTGTGACTGTGGACTGGGCAATCTGACTGCGCCAGTGACCAATCGCTTCGGGCGGTGGCCCTTCCCACCCCTCGCTGCTGAAATCCTGACGCACCACCACGCCGTCTTTTTCGATGAGAATCGACCAGCAGACATCCCCGGATCGAAATGGCTGTCCTGTTTTCGCGCAGCATTTTGCTGCGGGGCGGATATTGAATTCCATTCGTCAATCGCCTTTAATCGAGAATTCAGCCGATCGCATCACTTCCCTGGTGCGCCAGTGTTCTCCTGGTTCGGTCAAGCCGAGTATGGTAACTCACAAATTGCAAATTCGCCAAGAGCGAAACCGAGGGTTATTTGTGTGTTCAAACAGTGCGTGTGCAGCATCAACGAAACCAGGCGGGTGTTGATTTAGTCGTTTAACCCGACCCAAAGGGGAGGAATGCCACCGGAACGCCTCGCCTGCGGCCTCGGGTTAAACGAAAACACTCCTGATCGTCCCTAAATCAACAGACCGCTAGCGCCTTGCCGCTCACAAAACCTCAAATCTGACCGCACGGAGTATAACTCGCCAGAACAAAACCGCGACGCATCTTTCCCAAATCGCCGATTATGAATCACGCCGTACCAAAGAATGAACGTGATCTTTGGGAGTGCTCATGATTCAGCAAAACCCGACCCAGCTGAATCATCCACCGTATTCGGCGTGGGTTCGCGAACAAAGCGATATCCGGTGCCACGGATGGAAAGCAGATGCCTGGGTGATGTGGGATTCTGCTCAATCATCCGCCGCAGACGCATCACAAAATTGTCGATCGAACGACTGGAGATGTCGGCCGAATCTTTCCATACGTCCGACTGCAGTCGTGCTCGAGAGAGAACGACGCCATCGTGTTCCAGAAAGTATCGCAACAACTCCTGTTCCCGCGTTGTCAGCGAGTGAACTTCGCCGTTGCGACGCAGTTCAAACCGGCCAAAATCCACCGTCACGTCTCTGAACCGCTCGATGTCTTCGGTTGGTCGTACGGCACGGCGTTCAAGGGTCCGCCGTCGCTTGTTGAGCAGATTATTGACGCGACTCAGCAGTTCCGGCAGCGAGAACGGCTTTGTCATATACATATCCACACCGACGTCAAACGCCTGCACTTTGTCTTCGGACAACGTTCGCGCCGTCAGTGCCATAATCGGAATATCCATGTCGAGTCGGCGCAGCGTCCGGCAGATTTCGTAGCCGCTCATCTGCGGCAACATCAGGTCCAGGACGACAAGGTCGATCGGCGGCTGGGCAGATTCATAGATTTCCAGCGCGGTTGGCCCGTTACCAGCGATGTCAACCTGATGCCCTTCGCGTTCGAAATTGAAACGCAGGCCACGCGCGATGGCGTCTTCATCCTCGACGACAAGAATCCTCACTGAGCATTCTCCTTTCCCGACAAAGCCAACTCAGAGACACGTTGTCGGCCTTCCCGATTTTCCGGTTCAGGAATCTGCAGCTCCCGACCCGGCAACGTGACTTCAAAAACACTGCCAGTTCCCGATTCCGCGTCCGTGACGGCGACGCTGCCTTTTAAGAAACTTACGAGCGTCTTCACAATATAGAGGCCAAGCCCGGTGCCTGTCTTTGTTCTCTGGAGTTCGTCACTTCCGCGGAAGAACAGCTTGAAAATTCTGCGGCGGTTTTCGGGAGCGACGCCCGGTCCGTTATCACGTACACGCACCACAACGCGATCACGCCCACGAGCAAACGCATGGACTGTGACTCGTGGCGGAACGCCGCCGTACTTGACTGCGTTGTCAAGCAGGTTGCCAAAAACCATTTCCAGCAGGATGCGACGCGACGTGAGTGCCAACGGCGAAATTTCAAAATGAAAGACCTCGGCGATATCCCGCTTGTGGTGCAGACATGCTCCTTCTGCACAGGATCGCAAAAGATCTTCCAGCTGTACAGTTTCCGGGTCCTTCTGATGCCCGATCGCATCCAGTCTTGCCACTTCGAGCAGCTGGTTGATGAGCCCGTCCAGACGAGCCAGTTCGGAATTCATTGTGACATAGAATTCCTGGCGGTCCTTTGGTTCCGGTTCGCGCAGGATCAATGTGTCCAGATACAACCGCAACGCTGCGATCGGTGTCTTGAGTTCATGCGTGACGCTGTCCACGAAGTTGGACTGTCGTCGATTGAGCTGAATCTCTTTGATCGTCAGAAATGAATACAGCGACATGCCGAACAGACTGATCCCCAATGCCACCGTTCCAAGGGTCAACGCCAACCACAGCTTTTCCCGACTCAGCAGCACAATCAACACGACCATGAGCGCAATGTTGATGGTCATCAGGACCGCACTGCTCCAGATGGGTAGGCCAAGGTGTCGGCGCTTGCGTCGAAAGTTGGCCACGTTCGTGTCCCAAAAAAACTTCATTGAGTTCAGGCTGCTGGTTGAAAAGATTGTACCAGGAAACGCGACGAATTATACCGCGCGGCTGAGGATAGCACATTCGTTTAACCGCGTGGGCAACGCCCCGCGCTTCGTATTTCGTATTTCAAATCTCAAATACGAAATCTCAAATAGAACACCAGGTGTGGCGCAGGCTTTCGGCTAGGGATAAGAATGAACAGGCACATCAAGCCAAGCTGGCAGCTTTCCCACTTTCCAGTCGGAATGAAGCGCTATTCTTCGAACGGCGTGACGGGTTGCGGTGGCCACCAGTCTTCTATTTCCAGCAGCCCCAGGATATGTTCGCGCA
Organism: Candidatus Kuenenia stuttgartensis; assembly: GCA_945861465.1. GTDB lineage: Bacteria > Planctomycetota > Planctomycetia > Planctomycetales > Planctomycetaceae > SXXK01. The sequence goes on along the minus strand of CAMAVB010000426.1, from coordinate 190 downwards.
GATCCTGCATGATCGGATCGCCACCGCGTGATTTTCTTTGAGTCGGATCGATCATGATCGCTTCTCCAATCCTGAATTCCACGCGCCAGGCCTGATGCACGGTGACCTGGTCCGTGAGATCTTCTTCAAGTCGCTGGACTGTTTCGACAATGCGTTCGGGCGTCAGGGAGCCTTTAATGCCTTCATCCAG
>CAMAVB010000425.1 GCA_945861465.1 Candidatus Kuenenia stuttgartensis | reverse complement strand
CCAGTGGGAATGATCATTGAGATGACCGACGACATCGGCAAGCAGCTGACCTACGCGGCCCTTGAGAAACAAGGCATGCCGAGGCACGAGATCCCGGAACTCATTGCGTCGTACTGCAAGAATGCCATTCCCACGTTCAAAGCGGTGGTGACCTTCGAAACTGCGATGAAGGTTCTCCCGCTGACGTCCGACACCGCCGAGCAGAGTCTTTCCGCCCCTCGTCCACGTGGAGTTCACTGGATTGTCATCGTCGCTGGCGGCGGCAACAGTTATGCACAAGTTCCAGTAACGAAACGCTAAACAAATCAATTGAGCACGCGATACCGGCCAGGCGGACTTGTTTGATGCTCATGATTTTCTCCCACTTCGTAGGGTGGGACAAGCGGAGCGCCGGCCCACCAGATTTATTTAACGCGAAAGCGGTGGGCCGGCGCTCGCATTCGCTCGCTGGTCCCACCCTACGTTACTGTGTTTGGTAGGTCCTTTCTGCCGGAAAGGACTTCCGCCGCAAGGCGGACCTGCATGACGTTGTAATGAAAATTCAGCCTGACTCAGGTTGATGACATCCACACACGTCGCGGCAAGCCGCGAAGTCCTGCCCGGCAGGCAGGACCTACAACTCTACCTCATCCGCCTCTTCGAACAACGACTTCTGCACAATCGCCAGCGAGCGTTCATTCGACTTGTCGGCTCCCTTACGAAGCTCATCCACTGCCTGCATCGCTTCCAATGCCTCCTTCTCCGTTTCAAACTGGCACGCCTTGAAGCGATCCTCCAGCGCCTCATAAATCCCTGCCCGGCGAGACATCCCGCGAAACTCTCGTTCCACGTCCAGGAGACGACTCTGCAGCTCAAAGAACATCGGATCGTCACCGCAGACTTCCTTCAGAATCTGCCAGTCTTCACCACGCAACAGGTTGTCATCATCTGCCGGGACGGGCAATTCCTTGCCGGTGGCTACACCTCTTTCGTCAGGCGCACAAGGTCGTCGATTCGTTTGATGAATCCATGCACCGCCATGTAGCCGACTCCACGATGCAGATGCAGTCGCAGTTGTTTGATCAGTGTCTCCGTATCCACGGGCAAGCCGTCGTTCTTGCAACGCTGCTTCAGCAGAGCCAGATACAGTTCGTTGTGCTCACCACCGAAAACCTGCCACGTCATTTCGACGTTGCTGTCGGCCGGAATGTCGATCGGAGTTGGCGGCGTCAATTCTTTCAATGAAAGACACAATGCCCACCGGCAAAGGATATTCCACTGCTGAATGCCGGTGCGAGTCTTCAGCCGAATCAGCTGCTCTTTGGCTTGGTTGGAAAGGCGGACTTGTTTGATGCTCATGATTTTCTACCACTTCGTAGGGTGGGACAAGCGGAGCGCCGGCCCACCAGATTTATTTAACGCGAAAGCGGTGGGCCGGCGCTCGCATTCGCTCGCTGGTCCCACCCTACGTTACTCCACCTCAGCTACCTTCCAAAGATATCCTTCTTCCACGCGCGTCATGCGGCCAGCTTCGTCGTAACAAAGGTGATACGCACGAGCCAGGCTGGGTTTCAATTGCTCAAAGTAGTTCACTTCGATCTCTGTGTCCGTCGACAGAATAATGACCTGATGACTGGCGTGCGGAAAGTACCGCTCCACGAGCTGATTGCGGTGTTCCGAGTCCAGTCGGCCCATCGGCGTATCAATGATTGCTGGCAATGGTCGAGCCGACGCCTGGGACAGCCCCCACAAGACACTGATCGCAAAGATTTGTTTTTCACCCTCACTCAGACGATCCTTGGCCAGCAACGTTCCCGTTTTGTCGATCAGCGTGATTGCAAAACTTTCGGGATCGATCACAACTCGCTCCACCAGTTCCTGCTTGTGCAGCAGGAATCGGAAGGATTTGGTCACCAGCTCAGAAAGGTGAGCAATCTTTTTCACCGTGGCCCGTCGCAGAAACACTTTCATCGTTTCCTGAGTTCTGCTGACCAACGCTCCGATGCGAGCGTTCTGGTCGCTTTGAACTCTCTCATTGATATGCTGTGTGTTCAGTTTGGAAATCTGTTTTTCCAACTCCGACGTTTCAAAGACCGCAGCTGCCAGTTCCCGTTCGACCCGATTGTGGCGTTGCTGGAGTTCCGTCATTTCCGACGTCGCTGCCTTAAGTTCCGTGGCAACACCCTTGATGGCATCTTCCTTCGGAGCCGCCGCAAGGCTGCGCTGCACATTATCCAAGTCTCTTTGAGCGTCTTCCAGCTTCGACAGCACGTCATTTGCTTCTTCCAATCGGCGTCCTAGCGATTGTGGAAAAAGGTGTCTGGAACTCTCCGGCGGCCAGTCTTCGTTGGTTTCTGTTGCCGCCTCCAAAGTTCCAGACACCTTTTTCAACGGCTCCAACAGTTCATCCAATCGACGAGCTGACACGTCCGGCAAATTCAACCATGGTTCGACAGTGACGGATTGTTGTCGTTTGGTGCGGTCAGTCTCCAGAAACTCCGAAGCCGCCGAGACGACTGCATCCCCGGCCTTAACAGCCTTCAGAGTCTTTAGAAGTTCCTTGTCGCGTTTCGTCAGCAGAGTTGTCAGAAAATGTGACTCCGCCGCAGTCCGTTCCAACTGGGCCTGTTCCGCGACCTGGGCCAGCAAATCACCAACCAAAGCCAGAGGCAATGCACCACTGGCCAGATTCACAAGGGATTCTTCGCAATGCTGGACGGTCTTTTCGAGCTCGCCATGCTGTCGTTGTCGCTGTTCGCGTTGCTCCCAGTGCTTACCGCCAACCTTGGCAAAGTCCGACTCGGCCTTGTAAACACGGCTTGTAGCCCGTTCCAGCAATGGCACAATTCCGGCCCGGTCCTGCTTCAACCGCTGAACAACCTCTTCTCTCGACTTCCATGTTTCTTCAAGCTCTTCGAGTGCCTTCAGCTCATCCGACTTGCGGATACGCTTGGCGATCCGGCTCTCCAGAACTGAGGTGTCCGCGACCAGGCGTTCCGCCAGATCCAGACCGAGCAGCGCCTTGATCGCTTCTCCGAGAGCCTGGTTACTCGTCTCGTCTTCGGCGAGAAACCGAATCTTCTCCGCATCGAAGAAGCACAACTGAGCCACGCCTAACGGAATCAAATCATCGACCAGTGTATGCCAGTTCTCGGCCATCCAGTGATCCGGCTCGCCATCCTTCAGGACAGAGACACGCTCACGAATCGCCCCACCGGTTCCGGCCGACCACAGTCGTGAGATTTCGTAAACGTTCTCACTTCCTTCGGAGGCGTAGAGAAACGTCAGGCCGATTGAGGCTCCCATCTGCGGATCGACGTCATGATTGATACAGCTGCGAAGAAAGTCTTCGTAGGATTTCTCACCACGTTTTGAACACTTGGCTCGTTTGCCGTACAGAACCAGTTGGACGGCATCCAGAATCGTGGTCTTTCCGCCGCCGTTCATCCCACCAAACAAGACGACCGGTTTTGCCTTACCGCGATGCGCCGCCGGAGCGAGATTGAACTCGTGCTCGCCGCGGTAGATGCAGAAATTTGAAAGTTTCAGTTCATTGAAAATCATGTGATGTCACCAGTTCCGTAACCAAATTCGGCGAGCGGCAGGGCGTCAGCCCTCCGAGTCATTTCCCACCAACATGTACGATGGGCATTTCTGCCCGTCGAATCACCGTCGGACAAGAATGTCCAACCTACACCCGCCGCACTTCCCAATACTCCGACATCCGATTGGCGACTACCTGAAAGCTGCGAAACTGATCGACTGAGCCACAATACTCACCCGGCAACTCGATCTGAAATCCACTCACCGACTCTGTCGCGTGCTCGTCCGAAGACGCGATCACGTTCAGACGAAAACTCAAAACAGCCGCCCCGTCTGAAATTCGACTCGAAACGTTTTGCCGCTGGCCTTCGAATTTCTGAAGGATTCCGATCAAATGCTTACCATCCTCCGAGCAATCACAAATCACAGCTTCCAGCCCCGGAAACATCTGATCCAACGCCATCACCGCAGAATTTGCATTCGAAAACATCACCGCGCTAATCATTGTCTACTCCATCAGTTTTCAATCTCGTAGGGTGGGACAAGCGGGGTGCCGGCCCACCATGTTCGCCCAGTCGGTGGGCCGGCGCTCGCATTCGCTCGCTGGTCCCACCCTACGAAGCACCAACTATTGAACTGATCCAGGATTAGCCTGGGCCGTTAAAAATTCGCTATTGTCGAGGGTATACTTCACTTTTGAATTGTGCCATTTTTGTTCGTCGTTGCGAAGCGTCGGGTACGACTGTCTCGTATTCCCCGGCACGCCATCCACCTTGCGTGGATGGAAGCCCCGTCTGGCCACCAGACGCGGCGTCGATTCCACATTGCTGCACG
>CAMAVB010000424.1 GCA_945861465.1 Candidatus Kuenenia stuttgartensis | reverse complement strand
ATTTGAGCCGGTTGATTTATCCGGGTTTTCTTCCACGTTTGAACAAAACCGTTTCGCGAAGTTCCTTCTCCCCCGAAATCGGGGGAGAAGGTGGCCGACAGGCCGGATGAGGGGGTCGGCGGGCCTGACAATGTGCGAACAAAGCCCCCTCACCCTGCCCTCTCCCCCAATTCGTTTGCGGCGAAGCTGCATCATTATGGAGTGTGCAGACACGCAAACGAATTGGGGGAGAGGGGACACGTTGTGGTCGTTCCAGATGGAACAAATCCTGGCCAGAGATGAACATGCCGAATGCTACTTTTTGCGCAGCCCAGTCCCACCCTACGAATTCCCCTAAACATTTCTGATACGGGTGCGTGCCTGATTTCGTCGCGAATTTTGCTGCACGCTTGTTATTCGGAGCCGATCCGGAAATGATGACCCTTCCACCAATCGATCCCTACTCTCCGGAGCCTTCTCATGACTGTCTGTGCGCCCTTTCGCCGAATCGTTGTTTTCCACAGCGTCGCCGCACTGATTCTGCCCGCAGCCTTTTGCATGTGCCTGACGTATCGTTCAACCGCTGCCGAGGAATCTCCTTTCGCCTTGGAAGGACTCGCCCCTGTCGTCGTCGAAGGACTCACCGAAGCCAACTGGGATAGTCTGGCTCCGCAAGGCAAGGAAGTCGATGCGATCTACGGCGATACCGTGCTGCAGAATTCGCATGTGCGAGCTGTCATTGCGAAGCCGGTGGTGACGCGCAACGCCAACATGACAGTCCGAAGCGTCGGTGGTTGTTTGATTGATTTGACGACAAGGAAGCATGAGAGTGATCAGTTGAGCGCGTTTTATCCCGCGCGACGGGCGTTTGCATTTGGTGATGAGACGGGGATCAATAGTTTTAATTCTATCGAGGTCGTCAACGGCGTGAAAACAGAATCTGGCGAAGCGTCGCTGAGTGTTGCAGCAGCAGGCACGAAAGAAAACCCCGGCCTCAACGTCAGTTATTCACTGCAAGCCGACAAGTCATACCTGAAAGTGGAATCTGAATGGACTAACACCACGAACGCTGATCTGACGCTGGTTCTGGAAGACGATTTGCGAGCTGACGCCGGCAAAGAAGACATGCCGAAGATGCCGGACGGAACGGGTGAGCTGTTCTGGTTTCATGACATCTTCTGGCAGCAGGCGTACGGCGTCTATGCCCCCGGATTTAAGATTCGCTGCAACAGCAACGCACGCGAATCAGTGCTGGTGTACGAACCAGTCGATGGCAAACCGGTCGTGGTGAAGCCGGGGGAAACGTTTTCGATGGCGCGTTGGCTGTTTGTCGCTCAGGATCTCTCCGGCGTGATGGCAGATTACATGGACGGTCGCGAAATGGGCGACAAACTTGTCGAAGCGCGGTTGACCGTTCAGGGTGACGGTCGGCCCGTCGCCGGTGCTCGAATCGCGCTCAAGTGTGGCGACGAATCGTGGGGAACTGTTGTCACCGGGGAAGATGGCTCCGTCCTGCGGCGGCTTCCTTCCGGGTCGTGCGAAGCAACGGTGTCTGTCGCGGGGCAGAATTTTGCCATGCAGAAGATTGTGCTTGCGGATAATGGTAACCATGTGCTCGAACTCGCCGACTATCATCCCGGTATCGCATCGATCACAGTCACCGACGCTGAAGGTCGTGCGATCCCGGCGAAGATCGAATTCAAGGGCAATGATAAAACGCCGACGCCGAATTGGGGGCCCGAAACTGCCGAACATTTCGTTCGGAATCTGGCATACACGGCGAACGGAAGAGTCCGGACTGAACTGGCGGCAGGTGAGTACGACATCACGGTGAGTCATGGCCCGGAATACAATGCGGAATTCACGAAACTCACCGTGCAGCCAGGCAAAACCGTTGACCTGAAAGTCGCGATTGCAAGAGTGATCGAAACGCCGGGCTGGGTGAGTGCTGATTTTCACAGCCACAGTTCGCCCTCCGGCGACAACACCGGCAGCCAGCGCGGCCGCGTATTGAATCTTGCGGCCGAGAATGTCGAATTCGCACCGTGTACAGAACACAATCGTATCAGCACGTATATCGATCACATCAAAGCGTTGGGGCTGGCACCATTTCTGGCAACCGTTTCCGGCATGGAACTCACCGGGACGCCATTGCCACTGAATCATCAGAATGTGTTTCCACTTGTCTATCGGCCACGGACTCAGGATGGTGGTGCTCCCGTGACGGATGTCAGCCCGGAAACGCAGATGGAGCGCATCGCCGCATGGGACAGCAACAGCGTGAAACTCATTCAGCAGAACCATCCGGATCTCGGCTGGCTGTTTTATGATCGTGACGGTGATCAGAAACCAGACGAAGGGTATTCGCGATCCTTCGGCATCATGAATGTGACAGAGATTCATCCGATCGATCCGCTGCTGAATCCCACGCGGTATCACATCTATGGCGGCAAGGAGACCGGCAATCAGACAGCTCTGAACTGGCTGCAGTTGCTGAATCAGGGATTTCGCATCTATGGCGTGGTGAATACCGATGCTCACTACAATTATCACGGGTCTGGCGGACTGCGAATCTGGGTAAAGTCCGACACAGATGATCCGGCACAGATCAGTTTGGACGAGATGCGAGACAACGCACGTAATGGGCAAATTGTCATGTCGAACGGACCGTATCTGGAAGCCACATTTCGGGTAACTGGCAGCTCGGACGCTCCGGTCATTGCCGGTCAGGATCTTGCGGCAGAATCAAAGAAAGTCACCGCCTCGATCAAAGTGCAGTGTCCAAACTGGTTCGACATCGACACGGTCATCGTGCTCGTGAACGGCCGCAGACACGACAATCTGACGTTCAGCCGCGACACGCATCCGGACATGTTCGGCAAGGACGCAGTGAAATTTGCACACGATGTGGATATTGAACTCAGGGAGGACGCCCATCTGATTGTCCTGACCGGTCATCGAACTCAGTTGATCGGCGACGTCATGGGCCCGATGTGGGGTGCTCAACATCCTGTGGCCCTCAACAATCCCGTATTTGTCGATATCGACTGCGATGGCTTCCAGGCCAACAAAGATACACTGGATATTCCACTGCCGGTGAAGTTTGTGGCAGAAGACAAGCGGTGATGCTCACTTGCGTCGTGAACCAGTCGAAGGATCGCCTTCAATCTGAGTCATGCCCAGCGTGGCGTCGGCCGAATCAAGCTGGAACTGGAATTCACCAAGGAATGTCATTCCCAGCAAAGGCGTGGCGCTGACCGCCTCTGGTCCCAGCACCGCACATTCGACATCTTTCACTTCGAAAGTGCCCACGCGAACGCTCGCAATTTTCTTGAGGACTCCCGTAATCGTGCTGCCGTCGGCGATTTCGATGAGGATTCTCTTGTCGCTGGGTTCCGGTTTCAGACCCATCGAGATTGCCAGTTCGTAGGGAAGACTTATCAGACTTGCGCCGGAATCGACGACCATTTCCGTGGTGTGCTTACCGTTAATCACAACCGACGCATAAAACGTGTTTCCGTCCCGACGCAGGGAGATCTTTTCCTCGTGGACGGACTTTTCAAGTTCGACCAGCTTTTTCAGATTACCAGTGAGCGACGACAATTCAAACTTCAATTCCTTGCCGCTTTCGGCGGTAAGTGTTTTCAGCCTCTCCTGTATCTCAGGAGAGTCCTTCGCTGTTTCATATCCTGCCGAAAGCTGATCGGCCAATTTTCGCAGGTCGATAATGTTCTGCACATAGGCTTCTCGCGCTTCGTTCAACTGCGTCCGTGCCCGGTTCTCTTTCTCCTTCAGGCCTTCCAGCGACTTTCGAGCCAGCGACATCTGGCCTTCAACGGTATTGAGCGCACCCACAAGTCGATTGTTGGTCGCGACATCCTGAACGTTGGCCAGTTGTGCGTTCAAGGTCACAAGTTGCTGTTCCGCCTGCACCATGCCGATCTCCAGTCGGTTGATTTCCAGCTGAATCTGGCGAAGTGGTATAGTTGCCTGTTTAACTTTTCGCTTGAGCGTGGCCGATTCCGAGATGCCTCGGGACAAATCACGTTCGCCAGTGAACACAACATTGCTGCCCGTCACACGCAGTTCCAGTTCGGGAGCCTGTTCTGTCAGTGCCGCCGTTGTGTCTTTTTTCTCTTCCGGTTCATCCGCGAAAACCCAACAGGGGCAAATGATCAGTGTCGTGAGAGCCAGCAAATGTCGCATCGCAGATCATCCTGTCAGGTTCATAACCTCTGATGCCTGTAAAACACAATGGCACCATGGGTGACGCATTTTGACCATTGCGACAACGGAACGCCACCGCAACCCTTCAATTCCTGTCCCGAAGTGAAAAACGGTTTCGACCACAGACAGGAACGTCAAGTCGCGTTCGCTCGTGGAATTGGGAGGGC
>CAMAVB010000423.1 GCA_945861465.1 Candidatus Kuenenia stuttgartensis | reverse complement strand
TCACGCGCACCACACTATCATCGATCGGCCGCTCAATCGGTCGGTCATGATGCAGCCAGCCGTCGGCAACTCCACACAGGCTCAGTTTGGCTGTGGCTTCTTCAAACGCCAGTGGATCACAATCCTGGTTGCCACTCGTGACCACGATCGGCAATTTCACCTCATTGAGCAAGAGCGCATGCAACGGCGTCGTTGGCAACAGGACTCCCAGTGAATTCATGCCGGGACTCACGCTGGACGCCAACGCAGGCAGGCTGAAGTTTTCCAGAATGACGATCGGATTTGTCGGCGAAGTCAGGGCGGCGAACTCGGCCATGGATAGCCTGTGTGCGCCAGTGAACCCCCTCGCCCCTAATTTGTTTGCGCCGTTAACGTCACTTTGGTGTGCAACGTGGTCGCAAACAAATTGGGGGAGAGGGCCGGGGTGAGGGGGCGTTTTCAACAAATTACGTCGAGTGCCCCCCCCCTCATCCGGCGTGTCGGCCACCTTCTCCCCCGAGGCGGGGGAGAAGGGACTTGTGAATCGTTGGATCATCACAGCCAACGGCTTTGAGTACCGCCGCTTTCGTTCACGCAGCCGCTGCACGGCGGTTTCATGCGTGGCGTCGCAGATTAACTGATATCCTCCGAGTCCCTTCATCGCAAGAATTCCGCCGGCTCGCAGAATCTCGGCTGCTGCTGAGATGGCGTCCATTCCGGTAACGTGATTCGGCGAGTTTTCAGCTTCGAACCAAAGCTGCGGCCCGCAGGCTGAACAGGCAACCGTTTGGGCATGGAATCGACGGTCCTCGCTGTGGCGAAATTCCGCATCACAGCATGAGCACAAACAGTACGGAGCCATCGACGTGTCGCGTCGTTCATACGGCATCAGGCGGATGATGCTGTATCGAGGTCCACACTGTGTACAACTGGAGAATGCATACCCAAAGCGGCGATCCGTTCGATCTGACAATTCTCCTGCACACTCCGCACACATTGCCAAGTCAGTCGGCACGTCAACGGCTGCAGCCGTGGTTGAATTCAATCTGGCCAGAATCGCAAACCCCTGACAATCCGTAACAAGTACGTCAATGATCCCGCCAACGTGAAACTCCGTCAGCGGAGGCATCTCCTCGGTCAGCATTGTCTCAAAACGCGAGATCTCAGAAGCCAGTCCTTCGAGGTGAATCAGGACACCTTCCGACGTGTTCGACACCGTGCCATTTAGCTTCAGACGAAACGCCAGCCTTGCGATCGCCGGACGAACTCCCAACCCCTGAACTCGCCCCTGCAGCAGCATCTGCCTCGCAATCACCGCTTTGGTATCATTGACGCTGCCGTCCCTTCTTCCCAGAGATCGGGGGAGAAGGTGGCCGCAGGCCGGATGAGGGGGCTTGACAGCATTCATGATGCACCCTTCTGCGTTGTCATCAGACTCTGGGCGGCATCGCGACCAGCCAGCATCGCCTTTCGGGCGTCCTCCAGAAACTGACACCAATCCTGCAGTCCTTCATCTCGAGTGGAACTGGTGAGAATCGTCACCAGATCCGGCTGAATCAATCGCGCATCCTGAATCGCTGCATCCACCGAAAACGGGACGTAAGGCAACAGGTCGCTTTTGCTGATCACCATCGCCTGACTGGTGCGGAACATCTTCGGATACTTTCCGGGCTTGTCGTCGCCTTCCGTCGTGCTCAGGACGACGACGCGCACATGCTCGCCCAGGTCATGCGATGCCGGGCAGACAAGATTTCCGATGTTTTCGATGAACAGAAAATCGTACTGCTGCTGAGGAAGACGGCTCAGGCCCTGCTGAACCAGCGAGAGTTCCAGATGACATGCCCCTCCAGTCGTCAACTGTTCGACCGGAACGTACGGCCGCAGGCGTTCGGCATCCCGATCCGTGGCGATATCTCCCACGAGAACGCCCACGCAAAACCGGTTCTGCCAGTGCCTCGCCGTCGCCTGCAATAGACTGGTCTTGCCGGCACCGGGAGAAGACACAAGGTTGACCACAAATGTTCCCTGTGCGGTAAAGCGATCACGCTGTTCCAGAGCCCGCTGCTTTTTGGCTGCGAGCACATCCTGATTGACGGCGATGGTTGTGGTTGGCATTCTGATTGGTCCTGTTATGTACAGATCGCGAGATGGTGTGACTTGTTTAACCCGACGCCAACGGCGAGGCAGATCGTCGGGGAAAACACCTCGCCGTTGGCGTCGGGTTAAACGATGATGGCTCATGGTGGGCCGGCGCTGCTAATCGCTGCTTGTCCCACCCTAGAATCTGTGTCTACCCTTGCCGTTATCGCATCATCAACCTCCATTATGACATTCAGCAGTCGAAATGCATCTCCGCGAAGTATCTGAAGTGATGTGGAGCCGCATTGCAGACACACGAATCGAAAATTCTGGAGCTGTGATTCGGTTTGACAGCTTCTGCACAAAACATCAAGTCCCACCTGGAGCACAGAGAGTTCTGAAAGGGGCCACGAAAACTCGTCCCTGAGCCGTTCAAACGCATCCTGGAGTAACAGCGGTTCGACTCCGCTCAGCGGGCCGACTTCCACTTCGATCTCTGCCACGGCAGTGGCTTGGTGTTGTCGAGCCAGTTCCTCCACCTGCCGCAGCAGTGATCGAATGAGAGATTCTTCATGCATGTGACATTCTCAATTCAGTCAGCAGCCCCTGCACAGCCTGGAAGACAGTAGTCCGGGTTTCATCACTCATCACGTCTTCCGGCTGAAAGCGATTCCCTGCTATCGCCCAAACGATAACCTGCTTCGGCAGCATCCCTGTTTTTTCCGCCAGCCGCAGAACATCAGGCAGCCCAAAGTCGTGAGAACCAGAACCTCGACGCAATTTGAGATCTGCGTCCTTGTCAGAATCAGTGGATTTATACCGAGCGAGGTTGTGGTGGTCACATGTGTTTAACCGCGTGGGCAACGCCCCGCGCGTGGGAATGTCTCGACGAGGGCGCTGCTCGCGCGGCCCGCTGGGCACGCGGGAAAACGAGCCAACGCCAACCGCGTGCGGGATGTCTGAATTGATCAACTGCCCGGCGTTCCATGTGAATCGCTGAAGTTTTTCAGGCCTGTGTGTCGTCTCACAGGCATCGCAGATATGGAGCACGCTGACACCTTCAAGCCAGTCAAGCACATCCAGGGGAATCATTGCCCGGCGCACGACAACCTCCGAATGTGTTCGGAATTGCGCGCCGACTCTGTCAGCGACCAGCCAGCCCGCCTGATCATCGCCGTGGGCACTTCCCAGTCCTGCGACCAGGATCTTACCGGAGTCGCTCATCACGGCCCCTCTTCGCTGGATCCGCGTCGATCGACAGTCAGCTTCAGAAAGTGCGTCGAGCAACTGATGCAAGGATCGTAACTGCGAATCAGACGTTCGCATTCATCCGCCGTTCGCTGATCGTCGTCGCATAATACCCGAGGCAGCCAATCGACCAGATCCAGTTCGATCTGTCGCTGGTTCTGAGACGTTGGAGGCACGATTTTTGCCAGCACAACTTTGCCCTGATCGTCCACCTGATAACGATGATAGATCAGACCTCTCGGAGCCTCAGTTGCCGCACAACCTTCGCCCGCGCGGTGTTCGTACGGAATTCGCGATGGCTTAAATGGCTGATAGTCACGCAGGATCGTCAAAGCTTCATCAAACGCATGAATGACTTCCAGACCTCTCGCAATGATGGCTTTGAAGGGATTGAAACACGGAGTTGTGAAGCCGACTTCATCGGCCACCCGACGAGCTGTCTCACACAGTTTTTCGCGATTGAGATTCACCCGCGCCAGTGGACCGACATGATAGCTGGACTGATCTGATGTCTTCAGAGAATGCAATGCCGTGCTATGTGCCACATGGTGCTCCGCAAACGTCTGTTCATACTCGGAAACGTCAATCGATAAGCCGGACGTCGAAACGATGCGTCCCTCGTTCATGGGATAGTCATCCGGATGACAGACGGAGATCATTTCGTAGGGTCGTTGAAAATCCGGGAAGTCGAAACTCGCCACCCAGCGCGTCGCCTCGATCGCAGCCTGCAGTCCCCATTCGAACGCGGGAATCAGTTTCTGCAGTTCGTCTTTCTTCGGCGCGCGATAGAAGCCTCCGACAGCGACGTTGATCGGATGAATGGCTCGGCCTCCCAGAACTTCCAGCAGTTCATTTCCCTGCTTCTTGAGTTTCAGGCCCCGCGTGACTTCGTGGGGAAAGCGGGCTGCCAGCTCGATCCCGCTGGCGGCGTTGAAAAAGTCCGGAGCCTGCAACAGGTGCATGTGCAGTCCGTGGCTTTCAATCCATTCGCCGCAGTACAGCAAACGGCGCAGTCGCCGGATCTCGGGACTGATCGACACACCCAAAGCCTGCTCCAGCGCATGGACAGCGCTCATCTGGTAAGCGAC
>CAMAVB010000422.1 GCA_945861465.1 Candidatus Kuenenia stuttgartensis | reverse complement strand
TCGTGGGCCAGATACACCAGCCCAAAGCCGCCTGTACCGAGCACTCGCTCGATCCGGTAACGACCGATTCGCTGAGGTTGTTCAGCAGCCGCACCGCCATTTGGGATCGGATTCCCCTGCGGGACAATCGTCGCGTCGTTGGAATTTGGATCGTTCAATTTGTCGTCCGATCTGTGGCCTTGTTATCGATCGTCAGCAACGCAATAGGGTTAATTCTAGCGACAATCGGGCCAGGCAACATCACAGTGCTGCCGTTTCTTTTCGGCCAGTCGCGTTTTCAGTTCACGCGGATACCGATCACGAATGAGCCAGGAGCCAGGATTCCACTCCTTCGACCCTGTACACACTATTTGACTCGTTCTATCCCGCGACAGTCAGATAGACGCCCGCAAGCGCCACAATGGCCCCGATGAATCCTCGGACCGTGATTCGATAACCGTACAGAATCCGCAGGAGTGGCATCACAAACAGGGGCGTGGTGCAGGTCAGAGTGATGGCGATCGCCAACTGACACTGCCTGTACGCAATTTGACTCATCCAGATTCCCAGCCAGGGCCCGCAGATGACAGCTGGGAGGTAAGACTTGAGAGTCGACCAATCGAACGACCGCCGAGCCGTCTTGATCAGAGCCCCGGTAGCAAGTCCAGCCGCAATGGACGACGCGGCGGCAACACAAACACGAATGACGGTCGCCTCCAGCGGGTCGCAGCCTGATGCAGACAGCGTTTTGTTGCCAAGAGTTCCCAGATGGCTGAATGTGGCTCCGCCCGCATTACAAACTGACCCCAACAGCCCCATGACAACGCCACGAGTCATCGACGCGGGCAGTTTACCGGCCGTCACTTCCGCAGTGCCGCGCTCCGCGATCACGATCGTGATCCCAGCCAAGGTGAGGAAAATTCCCAGCAGACTGACAATCTCCAGCGACTCGCCAAGCCCAATCCAGCCCGCAATCGTCGCAAACACCGGCGATGTGGTTGACACGATCAGCGCACGGCGTGGTCCCAGAATCTGCAGACTGCGAAAATAGAATGTATCCCCGATGACGATCCCGACAATACTGCTGATAGCCAGCAGAATCCAGGTGTTCCGGTCAGCCGCGAACATGGATCGTCCGGTCAGCGACGTCAGGATGTACAGGTGCAGGCACAGGATCAGCGAGGCCAGGATATTCTTACCGAAATTGATCTGCCACGCGGAGAGCCTGGTGCGGCTGTAAATGAGACTGGAGCACGCCCACAACGCCGCCGCTGTCAGAGCGGCTAATTCTCCAGTTCCCATATCCCATTGTCCTGTTCACCCACATCGTCCGGGTTGCGATTCACGGCGAATTTTAACGGTCTTTTCGAAGTCCACAATTGTCAGTGTATCCAGTTTCGGTCCGCAAGCTGCTTGTTCGTGCGAAATGGACTCAACGACAAATAGAGTGCGGGGAGGAGGACCTGTGTTTCAACCGCGAATGGACGCGAATACACGCGAATAGCGGCAGTGAAAAAGTGGCCGTTGATTTTAGAATGACTCTTAACCGGCGGGTGCTCTGAATTTATGGCAAAAAAACAGCTCAATTGGCTGTTTTTTTGACTTTATTCGTGTTCATTCGCGTCCATTCGTGGTTCAAATCTGATTTCCATCGACGCTTCCATCGTTGTTGAATTCCAAATCTCGCGGCTCCGCATAGCTCGAAGTTGGCGGTGGAGAGGATTCCGTGCGACGAAACGTCTACCAGTCGGATAGAAATGCAGTTAGACTCTGCAAAACAGGGTCTTCACTTCCTGAACCCAACGTTCGGTGCCCGCTATGTCTACCAGTACTGTTCGCTATTCCCCGTGCTACACCGTTGACGACTACGAACAGTGGGAAGGGGATTGGGAGTTGTGGAACGGCATTGCGGTCTGCATGTCGCCGTCGCCGTCGCCGCTGCATCAATTCGTCGCAACGTCGCTAGCCGGTGAGTTTCGCGAGTTGCTACGGAAGAACAAGGGCTGCAACTGCGTCGTCATTTCTGAGTGTGACTGGCGGATTGATTCTTCAACCGTTGTTCGACCGGACGTCACGGTCCTCTGTCATGGACTTCCGAAGAAATACATCGACTATACCCCTGCCCTTG
Organism: Candidatus Kuenenia stuttgartensis; assembly: GCA_945861465.1. Taxonomy (GTDB): domain Bacteria; phylum Planctomycetota; class Planctomycetia; order Planctomycetales; family Planctomycetaceae; genus SXXK01. The sequence goes on along the minus strand of CAMAVB010000422.1, from coordinate 2,343 downwards.
TGGCCGAAGTCCTGTCGCCTTCGACGCAGCACAAAGATCGTACCGCCAAGAAAGAACTCTACTTGCAGCAGGGTGTACACTGGTATTTGATAATTGATGCCGAAAAGAAGGCGATCGAGTTTCTGGAACTCGATAACGATCGGTTTGTCGAAAGATCAACGGGCGATAGCCAGATCCGTTTGTCGCTCGACAAAGACTGCGAGATTCAACTCATATTGGAGCGGATTTTTCAAATGTGAAAAGTGGAACGAGCCAAGCGTTTCATTCCTCATCTGCCCTCAGTTTCGCCATCACATTGAGATCCTCCAGCGTCGATGTATCGGAAGTCGATTCACGGCCGGCGGCGACGTCGCGCAAGAGGCGACGCATGATTTTTCCGCTGCGGGTTTTCGGCAAAGCCGCAGCAAAGCGAATCTGATCCGGTGTAGCCAGCGCGCCGATCGTGTGGCGGACGTGCTGGATCAATTCCTTTTTGAGATCATCATCGCCTTCGCCGCTTTTGAGTGACACAAAGCAACAGATACCTTCCCCTTTGATTTCGTGCGGAAATCCGACGACTGCGGCTTCCGCAACTTTCGAATGCGCGACAAGGGCGCTTTCGACTTCCATTGTGCTCAGGCGATGTCCCGCGACGTTGATCACATCATCGACCCGCCCCATCACCCAGATGTAGCCGTCTTCGTCATGCCGCGCCCCGTCACCGGCAAAATAACAGCCGGGGATATCCGCGAAGTAGGTCTTTTTGAAACGGTCGTGGTCGCCGTACAGAGTTCGCAGCATTGACGGCCACGGTTGTCGCATCACCAGAAAACCGCCTTCGTTCGGTCCCAGACTCTGACCTTCGCGCGTGACGATGTCCGGTACAACACCGGGCAGCGGTCGAGCACAACTGCCGGGCTTCGTCGCGGTCACGCCGGGCAGTGGACTGATCATAATGGCACCGGTTTCTGTCTGCCACCATGTGTCCACAACCGGGCAGCGCTCCTGACCGATCACGCGATGATACCACATCCATGCTTCCGGGTTGATCGGCTCACCGACCGAACCCAGCAGCCGCAGGCTGGACAGATCATATTTTTCCGGCCACTGGTTGCCCCACTTGATGAACGCGCGAATGGCGGTAGGGGCGGTGTAGAAAATGCTGACTTTGTACTTTTCGACCATCTCCCAGAAACGACCTTCGTCCGGCCAGTTGGGAGCTCCCTCATACATCACCACGGTCGCTCCATTGGACAGCGGACCATAGCAGATGTAACTGTGTCCCGTGACCCAGCCGATGTCGGCAGTACACCAATACGTATCGTCATCCTTCAGGTCAAAGACCCATTTCGCCGTCATCATCGTGCCCAGCAGATAACCCCCAGTCGTGTGCATCACACCTTTGGGTTTTCCGGTACTGCCGGATGTGTACAGAATAAAGAGCGGATGTTCGCTGTCGAGTGGAACCGGGTCACAATCGGCCGACATGCCTTCCATCAATTCGTGCCACCAGAAATCGCGGTCCGGCACCATGTCGATATCGCCCCCTGTCCGGCGCACGACGACGACTTTTTCCACGGATGGCGATTTATCCAGACTCGCATCCACAGCAGCTTTCAGCGGCACTTCTTTGCCACGCCGCCAGCCTCCGTCCGCTGTGACAACGACTTTCGCCTGAGCGTCGTTGTTCCGGTCGGCAACGGCATCAGCACTGAAGCCACCAAAAATGATGGAATGCACGGCTCCAATTCGCGCGCAGGCCAGCATCGCGATCGCCAGTTCCGGGATCATGGGCATGTACAATGTGACGCGGTCGCCGGTCTGCACGCCCAGCTTCTTCAGTACGTTCGCAAACTTGCAGACTTCGCGATGCAGATCCTGATAGCGAAGAACTCGCGTATCGCCCGGTTCACCTTCCCAGATGATGGCGGCTTTGTTGCGATTCGGACCTTTGAGATGTCGATCGATGCAGTTGTAACTCGCGTTGATCTTGCCTCCGACAAACCATTTTGTGTCGGGCATGTGTCCCTGCATGACGGAGTCCCAACGGCGAAACCAGTCCAGATTCCCAGCCATTTCGCCCCAGAATCCTGCCGGATCATCTTTGGCACGATGCCACATCGCCTCATACTGCTGTTCACTGCTGATATGAGCACTTGCCGAAAACGTAGCGGGTGGGGCAAAGGTTCGTGTTTCCTTGAGAGAACTCTGAATATGCTGGCTGCCGGATTGAGTCATGCGTCTGCGAACTCCTGCGTGTTTGACGGTGATTCTGGTGTGATCAGACCTGCCATTTTGAGAACACCCGCGCGAATTGTCCACCAGCCGGACAGAACAGTCGTTTCTTTCTGTCAGAAAAGACTG
>CAMAVB010000421.1 GCA_945861465.1 Candidatus Kuenenia stuttgartensis | reverse complement strand
ACGTCCACTCGCCGAAGGCGAGTGGACGTCAGGGGAGGAGGGCCGCGATTGTTCTATTTGAAATTTGAAATTTGAAGCGCGGGGCGTTGCCCACGCGGTTAAGCGAAAATACCTACTCCCGAAATTGAAACGACAGTGAGAATTTCTTTCCAGAATCCATGAAAGGTCGCGGCAGTTCCTGACATTTCTCTCTTGTGGTCTGGTTTTGTTCGGTCAATCACAAGTCAGGAGAGAACATCATGAAACGGTCGTCGTTGAGAGTCAGTACATTCATTGATAGGGTGCGTCAATGTCTCAAAATCGCAACAGCAGCAATTGAGTCGCGTCGAAGCGGGGCGACGTCGGAGTTGATGGCAGGCATATCACGTCGCAGGGCCGTTTATCGCGTGGTCAGTTCGCAGGCCCTGACGTCCCGGGCAGTATCCGTTTTTCTAACCATTATTGCCATGCTGGCGACAATGTCAGTGTGTTCCGCACAGTCGATTGAACTTGCGGAACTCACAGATGAAGCTCTGCAGATCGACGGCACTGTGGTGTATGTCAATGGAGCAAATCTGGGAGGAAAAGGGGTTGTGGATCGGGTAACGGTCGAGGAAGACCCACAGGATCCGGACTGCATCAGGGTGATCGTAAAAAACGCCGCTTATGACATCGTCGTGACCAAAGTCTACGAGTGGGCGTCACTGGAAGCCGTTATCGTGACGCTTGGTGCTGGAGAAGATCATTACAACAACGACACGTTCGTCCGCGACATCGTCTATGGCGGCGCGGGCGATGACGTCTTGAGTGGCGGTGACGGCGTTTCCTGGTTGTACGGCGAAGGCGGTGAGGACGAACTAAACGGCGGATGGGGGTTCGTCAACGATATCGTCGATGGCGGAGACGACTCGGATACAGTCTCCGCCGGCGATGGCGACGATATTCTGATCGGCGGCAAAGGAGACGATTATCTCGAATGTTTCTGGGGCACAAGCTGGTTATTCGGCGGGGACGGAGCAGATACACTGAAAGTCTTCTATCCAGATGCGGTTTTCGAAAATCTGCTGTTTGGCGAGGCAGGCGACGACACAATCACTGGTGGCTTAAACGACGTTGCCTGGGGTGGACCAGACAATGATACGATGACGGCCGGAACCGTGTATGGAGGTGACGGTGACGATATGATCTACGGCACGTGGGCCGCCGATGTTCTTGTGGGCGAGGCAGGCAACGACACAATCGAAGGTCTCGGCGGCAGCGACTTTCTGAATGGTGGGTCAGGGTTCGACCAACTTTACGGGGAATACTCATTTGGTGCGGGAGGCGCAACCGAGAACGTTGGTATTCCAGGAGGCGACGTGATCTACGGCGGCCCTGACAGCGACAACATCCTGGGCCAGGACGGAAATGACACTTTATACGGAGATGACGGCGACGACATCATGGTTGGCGGTCCGGGCAACGACACTCTACGCGGCGGCAACAACCATGACTGGCTGTACGGCAATAGCGGAGTCGATACACTCTACGGCAACGCAGGCAATGACACTCTGGCTGGCGGAGACAATGGTTTCGGCGGAGGCGTTGGTTTCGATTCAGCTACAGACACGCTGTGGGGAAATGCAGGAGCCGACAAGTTCAAGACGTCCTTTAAGCCCGGAGTTAATCCTCTTGTCTGGGAAGATATTCGTGCCGACTTCAACGCCGGCCAGGGAGATACGACGTATTAGTTCGCCTGTCCCAGGTCGTCAATCCGGGACAGCCTTCCTCAACCGTGCGCGGTTGAGGAAGGCACATTCGTTTAACCGCGTGGGCAACGCCGTGCGCTTTGTATTTCAGATTTCAAATTTCAAATTTCAAAAACGAAATTTCAAATAGAACAACCGCAGCCATTGGGCACGCGATTCAACGTGCCCCCCTTCGAACGCATCGCCTCTCCGAAGATTGCGGAACTCACGCTTCCTCAGTAATTCCATAACGTTCCATCAGACGGTAAAGTTTTCTACGGTGGATGCCAAGGATGCGGGCCGTGCGGGCCTTATTTCCGTTTTGTTGGTGAAGAATCGTGACGATGTGAGTCTTTTCAAGATCGTCCAGACGCGGTGAATCTGTTGCGTGGCTGTCGTCCACTGCGGGAGAACCGGCATGATGGGAAGCAGGAGTGATTGAAGAAACGTGATGATTGGCCAGGTCGTCCAGGTGGTCAACAATTTCTGCTGGCAGATCATCGACCGTAATCAGATAATCGTTGCCGAGGATCTGACCGCGATCGATAGCATTTTTCAGTTGCCGGACATTGCCAGGCCATTGATAAAGTTCCATCGCGTGTTGAGCCTCATCGGTGATCGACCAGCCTTTTCCCAGCATCGATTGAATCAGCAGCGCGACGTCGCCTTCTCGCTTTCGCAGGGGCGGCAATTCGAGCGACATGACATTGATGCGGTAGTACAAGTCTTCACGAAAGCGACCTGCTGCAACTTCTTCGACGAGTGTTCGATTCGTCGCCGCTATCACGCGAACATCCACTTTGCGTTCGCGATGCGATCCGACGCGACGAATCGAACCGTCTTCCAGAGCACGCAGGAGTTTGGGCTGCAGAGCACCGGGAAGTTCACCGATTTCGTCGATGAACAGCGTTCCGTTGTCAGCGACCTCGAACAGTCCTGCGCGGTCTTCACTGGCACCGGTGAACGCGCCTTTGCGATGACCGAACAATTCGCTTTCGACAAGTTGTTCCGGAAGAGCCGCGCAGTTGATCGTCACGAACGGTCGGTTGGCGCGGTGACTCTTCTGCTGTAACGCACGAGCCACAAGTTCCTTTCCAGTACCGCTTTCGCCCTGGATGAGAACTGGCTTGTCGGTCGGTGCGACACGTTCAATCAGGCGAAACACTTCCCGCATGCGAACGGAATCGCCGATGATTCGAACGGCAGGCTGCGACCGTTCGATGATGGCGCGCAGCTGGCGATTTTCCTTGTTCAGTCGCGCGCGTTCCCAGGACATCAAGCAGCGTTGTTCAAGTTCATCCAGCGGAAATGGCTTGGTCAGATAATCTGAAGCACCCAGCTTCATCGCGTTCACTGCGCTCTCGATTGTGCCCTGGCCTGTCAGGATGATCACTTCGGTCTCAATCTGCGTGGATTTCATACGTTCCAGCAATTCCAATCCGGAAAGGCCCGGCATGTTCATATCGACAATCGCGACATCAAAAACTTTTCGGTCGCAGATTTCGAGGGCTTCGTGGCCATTGGCCGCGGCTTCGACACGATGGCCTTTTCGCGTCATCCAGCGGGCGCAAGTTTCGCGAAAATCCGGGTCGTCTTCCACCACAAGTAAATTCATAGCGTTTGTAGATGACATAAGTGGCTCCGAACGGTCTGATCATGATCGACGTCTGCGGACGACGGAACTTTTACACTGGAAGGTACATGCTGCCGCCCCGTGTGTGCGAAATCGCACGGTAATGTGCCGTTTTGTCCAATAGCACAGTCTCAAAACCTGAATTCATCGAAAAAGACTGGCAATGCGGCTAAGAGCGAACCGCATTCCGAATTGCCGCTGTTCGTGGAAATAGCAGCACGATCTGCGATCCGCCCTGTGCGAGAGGTCGCGCCATGACTGAGCCTCCGTGAGCCGTCATGATGCGGTGTACGATTGCCATTCCCAGTCCCGTACCCTTTTGCTTTGTCGTAAAAAAAGGTTCGAAGATCTGGTCTGCGACTTCCTGAGTCATGCCGCAGCCGTCGTCTTCAACCGTGATCGATACGGCGGGATCTGTTCCAATCTGTGCCGCTTTGCAGGAAACAGTAATGATGCCCCTGCTGCCGCAGGCATAGATCGCGTTTTCAAGAAGATTTCGCATGACCTGTTCAATTCGATGCACATCCACTTCACAGTTCAAACGCCGGGAGTCTGCGGTATCGACCAGCTCGATGAGTTTGCCTTTGCGAGCGGCAGCAAGGTTTTCCCATTCCTTGTGCCAGATGGTCGAGAGATCGCATTCCCGGAATTCGAGATGAATGGGTGCCGCGTAGCCTCGCACTTCTTCGTACAGTCGATAAAGATCCTGCAGCGCCGTGGTCGCTCGGCGCGCCAGGTCCAGTTGCTCTTTGTTGTCCTGCAGATCCAGTGAGAGCATGTCGAGGCAGCCCTGAGCACGCTGTAAAGCGTTGCGACTCTCATGAGCCAGTCCTGTGACCATCTGTCCGATGGCCGCCAGCCGTTCGGACTGCAACAGTTGCTTTTGAACGCGTTCCAATTCCGTCAGATCGCGCACAATTCCCGTAAAATACTGTTGTCCCCGTACCGCGAATTCGCTCACGGCAAGGTGGACGGGAAATTCTGATCCATCTTTTCGACGGCCTGTGACTCGGCGTCCCGAGCCGATGGGTGTAACCGTCGATGCGGCGGTTGAATTGCGGGACTGGGCGGATTGGGGTAAGCAAACAGCGGCCTGCCTGCGATGATTCGGGTACTGATATTCCGTTTCACCAAGGCAAGGAGGCCGCTTCCGATGAGTATCCCTGAAACAACGC
>CAMAVB010000420.1 GCA_945861465.1 Candidatus Kuenenia stuttgartensis | reverse complement strand
TTGCCGTGAAATGCTGCGAGTTCCGGTTTGTAGTCGAATGAATCGATATGACTGACGCCACCACACAGGCACAGATGTATGACACGTTTGGCTTTGGGATCGTGATGTGGAAAACCACGTGCCTCACCAGGCACGGCATCCGCGAGGCTGTTCCGATGACTCATCAACAATGATGCCATCGCCGTTCCAGTGAGTGAGGCTGTGGAAAAACTGATGGCAGACCGGCGTGATTGCAACTGATTCAACATTTGTCACCTGATCGAAAAAAAACTGTCGTCTTCCGGTCGTGGGGTACGTTTTTACAATGGCCCGCTTAATGACTGGGGCAGATTTGGGAAACTCCCGTTTAACCCGTGGCCGAAAGGCCAGGCCGCACAATCACAACCTGGCCTTTCGGCCACGGGTTAAACGAATTGGGTTGTAATTCATCGGAAATAAAGCCTCTGCAATCCCAGCAATGAAGCGGTACGTTGTTTTTTAAACAACGATCCGCCGCCGGGCGAAGATTTATCGTCGGGCCGCAACATCGTGGGCAAAAAGATGTTGGGCAAAAAAATGGCTGCTATTTCTCTGCCCATACATTTTTCTGCCCCGAACGTCCTCGCTTCTAAAACGTCGTATTGACGGTGGCGTACGCGCGAATTCGTCAGCTTAGCTCTGCAGCGGGCCGTTGTTTCTTAAAGCCCAGCGTTAGCCCAATGGCAGTCACTTTAGAAAGTAGCAGGCACTTTCCAAGTGCCGTAGCCCTTGAGAAACGGGCAAAAAAGCAGACGGCACACGGAGTGTGCCTGCTACTGTTGAGGCAAAGTGAGTGCCATTGAGCGTTAGCCCACTGTCAGGACCGGACGCTAACGCGTTCCGGCTGATAACCTGAACTCGAAAATCAAATCTCGACGGAGCACGAGCCTGAAAATGTGCCCGGATCGCCATCAAGGACCGCTCGAGAAATAATTGTCTCTCTTTATACCCCTCACCCTGCCCTCTCCGCTTCCAGGGGAGAGGAGGAAGCGGTCAATTATTTCTCGAACGGTCCCAAAACGAATCGTCAAAGTCGGAATCTTCGGAATAATTGGCAAAGTCGTCCCAAAGTCCCAATGTTGCATCCATTCGTACGTCGATTTATGCCGTGTAGATCCTCTGCGCCGTTTTGTGCGCCGCAAGGGTTTGCCGTTGGAGAGATAGGAAGATGGGTCCGGACAAATCACACATGACTCGCCGATGTATGTCACTTTTGGTTTGTGCGACGGCACTGCAATTCTGCTTTCACCCACAGAGCCTGGCGCAGGACTCGGGACTACGCCCGAACTTTCCTGATTCTGCTGATTCTGCTGATGTGCGGGCAGACTCGAATTTATTCCAGCCAGTTAGTAGTGATCTGCCGTTTCAAAGCTCCTTTCGCGGAAGGAATTTGACGGAAGTCATGGAACTCCCGCCGCGCACGGCCAAAGAAATAGAAAAGTTCGCAGAGAGCCTTGCTGGCAACGACGCCCGGATCACAGTGATTTTCGGTCAGGGACGGTTACTCACACTTAGCAGTGATCTCGTGCTGCCGGGAAAACCCTCTCCGCTCATCGCTGTCGGTGATCCGACCGTCGTCGATTTTCAGGTCATAGACAACCGTCATCTTCGTCTCCTGGGACAGAGGATTGGGGTGACAGATCTGGCCATCATTACCGGCGATCAGCAATCCTTCAGTTTTGAAGTCTCCGTTGTGGCGGATCTTTCGCTGCTGGAAGCCCAAATCCGCCAATCATTTCCTGCGGCCAATGTCCGGCTGTCACAACTCCGGGAACATGTGGTGATCGAGGGCCAGGCACGTGATACTCGCCAAGTCGCGCAGATTCTGGAGATGACTCGTGCGTACCTGGATTCCATTCAGACCTCAAAGACTCTGAGCGCAACATCGGAACTCTTACCCGAACGTAGTGACATTCAACAGCCTTCGCAAAACCCGGCGAATCCTGATGCTGAAGCGAACGAAAATGGGGCGACCGACGCAACTCTGGGCAACTCGACTGCCAAGCCGGACTTCGAAGCCACGTTGGTTCCGTCTCAGATCATTAATCTGATGCATGTTCCCGGTCCACAGCAGGTGATGCTGAAAGTGAAGGTCGCGGAGTTGAATCGCACAGCAATGCGGAAGATGGGCACAGGCTGGCTTGCCCAGGATGGAAACTATGTCATTGGATCAATGCCAGGAGCCCCTGTTCCGACTGGGGAAGGAATCAATGGTGGTGGTGGATCACTCGTGGATCTCCTTGTGCCCGGAGCAAGCTCGGCGACCGCTTTTGGAGTATTTGACGGAGGACATACGGCCTTCTTGATCGACGCGCTGCGGCAGAACCAGGTGTTGAGCATTCTCGCTGAACCAACACTGGTGGCATTACATGGCGAGGAAGCGACTTTCCTTGCCGGTGGCGAGTTTCCCGTCCCTGTCCCTCAACCCAGCGGCCAACAGTCTCTGGTGACGATTCAGTACAAACAGTTTGGTGTAAGTCTGAACTTCAGACCCTACATTCTGGACGATGAAACCATTCGCCTCACCGTATCCCCTGAAGTCAGCTCCATCGACTATTCCACGGGAGTTGTTTTTCTAGGAACTCGCGTTCCAGGCATACAAACCAGAAATGCCTCCACGGTTGTGCAACTTGGCCAGGGGCAGACTTTGGCGATTGCCGGAATTCTTCAGACGCAGATGGAAGGCACCACCCGGCGAATTCCGTTCCTGGGTGATCTCCCGTACCTCGGTACGATGTTTCGCTCCAATACGAATGAAAAGTTGGAAAAGGAATTGATCGTACTGGTCACTCCGTACCTTGTCGATGGCATGAAACCAGAACAGGTTCCTGACGTTGCTGGTGCCTACGTGCAGGAACCGAACGACCATGAGTTCTACCTGCAGGGGCGTATCGAATCGCGGGAAGCGCGACCTTATCAATCCACAGCTGCCTGGGATGACCCGGTTGGTGTCAGTCGAATCAGGAAAGTCGACCGCAAGGCGGGCCGTGCGACGCTGTACCCGAACAGATGACTGGAAAGAGATTGATAGCGAATGTCGCAGCGTGTGTTTCTGGCGATGTACTTGACTGGATGGAAGGTTTCATTGTGAAAATCAATTCAGATTTCCTGAAGCGGGTCGTGGCATCCGCGTTTCCGATGGCCCTGTTGAGCATCCAGGCATCCATTTCCATGGGCCAGGACAGCCTGGCGACATCTCCATCCGCCGGTGACTTTCTGCCGAGTCCGATGCCGCCAACTGCTGCATCGCCGACGGACCCATCTCGCCCGACCGAAGTCGCCGAACAAGCCGTCATTGCCCCGCAGGCACCGTATGGCCGTCAGCATCAATATCAAGTCCGACCATCCGCTGGAGAAGGTCAACCCGTGCGCTCTCGAAACTGGTTCCGTCGGTCGCGCGGCAGGATGCCCCATTTCATTAAGCTCCCGCCGACCGGAATCCCACCGGCCGGGGAGAACTTGAATACTTTCTGGGCCATTCAGGTCTCAAATGGTGATGCCGCTCGGATGGTTTTATATGATTTCGACTTCATTCCTGGCCAGGCGGATCTGACACCGCGCGGGATGCGTCAGCTTGCCAAATTTGCCGACATGCTGCAGCAGACACCTCATCCTCTCATCATCCAGCCTTCGCCGGAACTGCCGACCCTGGATGAAATCCGGCGAGCCCACATCCTGAACACTCTCGCAACGATGGATGTCGTTATTTCGGAGGATCGCCTGATCGTCCGGATTCCACCAAGTCGGGGACTGGACGGGATCGAGGCAGCAGAAATTCAGGTGGGGACGGCAGGTGGGTCCACAGACGCACCGAGTGGATCTGCAGTACCGGGGCAATAAGGAACGACGTGCGGAACATAAGGCGCGACAGACGAAAATCGGGTTCAATGCCTGCAAAAATCCAATCCTGCGAGCGTCAGGACGCACTGCAATGCTTTTCAACTCGCCCTGTTCACTGTCACGCGATATACCGCTCGCGGTTGCCAATGTCGCCTTTCGCTCTGCGAAAGCAGCGTCCTTTCGCGGAGCGAAAGGCGACATTGGAAGTGCCATCCTGAACCGCGCGAGATATATACTGCACGCGGTCAGGAATGATGCCCTGCGTTATCAGCCGGAACGCATTAGCGTCCGGTTAGGTCCGCATGCAATGCGAGAACCGGGTGCTAACGCACTCCGGCTGATACCTCGTTCTCAGCCGCGTGCAGTATATTTTTCTGCCCATACATTTTTCTGCCCCGAACGTCCTCGCTCCTACAACGTCGTATTGACGGTGGCGTACGCGCGAATCCCTCAGCTTAGCCTTGCAGCGGGCCGTTGAATAAAAAAAGGGGTCTCCGGAAAACTCGGAAACCCCTTGAAACATTCGTCTTTTTCAATGGGATCGTCGGGATTCGGACCCGAGACCTACCGATTAAAAGTCGGTTGCTCTACCAACTGAGCTACGATCCCTGTTGTGGAACGCTCACAAAAAAACTCGCAGTTTGCGACATTCGTGAACTCATTGACACGCGAAGTTCAGGAACCATATCGGGAAATCCGGGATTTTCCATGCGGTTCAAGCCAATGGATGCGAAAGATCCCTGGAAAACTCCGTGATTTTGGAGTTTGAGAAAAGTCTGACCT
>CAMAVB010000419.1 GCA_945861465.1 Candidatus Kuenenia stuttgartensis | reverse complement strand
TCCACGCTTGATCTGAACGCGATCGATGATCCGCATGTCCTTGAAAACGTGGACTTTGCAGTCCTGCAAGGTCATTTCGCCGTCGCGGAAAACGCTGCGATCTGGGTGACCGACGACACCGTGCGGCATCGAGTCCTCTATTTTATTCCGCAGCACATCGCGATTGTCGTCCCGGCATCACAAGTGGTTAACAATATGCATGAAGCGTATTCCCGGATAACTGTCGGCAAGCACGCATTCGCGGGCTTCATTTCCGGCCCGTCAAAAACGGCCGACATCGAACAGTCGCTCGTGATCGGCGCTCATGGAGCGAGATCACTTGTCGTGTATCTTGTCGATGATTTCTGACGGACAAACAGGCTTAGGACCGTTCGGGAAATAATTGACCGCATCCTCCTCTCCCCTGGAAGGGGAGAGGGCAGGGTGAGGGGCATAAAAAGAGACAGTTATTTCTCGAACGGTCCCTACTGGTTAGAGGTCAGAGAGTTACCTTGTGATTTGTCCCATCCTGGTGAATACGAGCTGATCGGATAGACCGACCGCTCCAGCGACGGTTCGCGTTTGAAAAACAAGAGCCATACGATCACGCTCATCCGCGGTGTTGAAGTTTCTGCAAAGTAAACCGCCTGATGGCTTCGGTATGCCCACGAAACGCTCATCAGACCTGCCGGACAAAGCGTCTTTCAAAGCGATTTCTGTTAAAGCAAAGACAAACGGGCTATCGCCCGTCTGCTTTGACATGAAGTGTTGACGACTCAGCCGGGACCGGCGGAGCGGTCCTGAAGACAATTCCACTCAAAAGATACAACGGCCCGCTGCAAAGCTAAGCTGAGGAATTCGGGCGTACGCCACCGTCAAGACGACGTTCCAGGAGCGAGGACGTTCGGGGCAGAAAAATGTATGGGCAGAAAAATAGCAGCCATTTTTTTGCCCAACATCTTTTTGCCCATGATGTTGAGGCCCGACGATAAATCTTTGCCCGGCGGCGGATCGTTGAAAAGAAAAGGCGCAGTTTCGATCGAAGTCGACCCGAGGCGTCAGGAAGAAGGCCCCACGGCCTGGGCGACCGTCGAGCGGAACGATACCAAGGCCAGAAGCCGTGAACGAGTGCGTTTCCACTCTCGACTTATTGTACGCTCGTGTCTCCGACGCGAGACTTCCCGCCACGGAGTGACGGACAACTACGGGCTACCCGCGAAACCCGCGTTAAACTTGAATCCGTAGACCGGACCAAGCGGAGCGCCGTTCCGGCACGTCCCCTGTCGCTGCCGGAACGGCGCTCCACTTGGTCCGGCCTGCCGCAAGATCAAGTCCCGCCGCTGCCCCGACATCCAACGCCGTGAAGGATTTTTCTCAGTGTATTTGAGGGTTTCAGCACCGTAGGGTGGGACCAGCGGCTGACAAGCCGCGCCGGCCCACCGGTGACAGCGCTGCCGATGGTGGGCCGGCGCTCGCGTTGCTCGCTGGTCCCACCCTACTTTCCCTGCATTCATGTGTACCCTACCAAAATCCTTCACGGCGTTGCCCAACGGGCGGGACGTCGGGTTGATGATCGAACAGGGAGAATCGAACGGTTGGCCCGTTGGGCCGAGTGGATTTGACTGGGTTCAATGACCTGGCCCGCCGCTTCGCTTTGGGCCAGGCTATGCGAACGAATAGACCTTTGGCCCGAAACAGCGTAGCCGTCTCGCTCCGCCCGCTCCGCCGAGACGATGCCTTGTTCTATCGCGCCTGCCACCGGAAATTGTGACTCCAGGCAAGTCAGCGAAAACTCGATTGCGATTCCGGGCCAACGGCCCATCCATTCAAGTAGCCTGGGCCAAAGCGATCAGCCTCGGCCCAGGAGCCAGAACCAACACCAATTTTGTTGAGGCCCAACGGGCCGACAAATCGGGTGTTGATCGCCGATTTCCGCAGACGATTTGCCGATGACAAATCTGGCATTCAGAATCGTAAAAACTCTGTAAATTCCGTGTTTTCACCCTCTAAAATGTCATGAGCAAATTTTAGTGAAACCGGCATTTTACGAATTCCAGAATCCGCCGCCCCTGACGTCCAAGACGGTTTCAAGCTGATTCTTTCAAGCTGAACCGGGATTTTGTATTTCGCGGGTACCAAATCTGAAGTACATAATAATCGCTTCCGGAGGAAATTTGCTCATGACAATTTCACAGGGAGGGAAACATGAACAGGAGCGATTACACAGACTACTTTCTGAATCCCTCAAGCCATTCACCGACGATATGAAGCACTTCGCGCGGTGTTTGTGGAAGAGGAACCGTTGCAGGATGTGGCGAAGAGATTCGATCTGACTTACGGGTCGATTCGCAACTGGACGAGTGACTTTCGTCGGTCACGTGACGCTGGCGAGGAGCCCCCCTTTTTGTTTCGCCCCACCGTGGTTGTGCAGCAGCCGACGAGAATGATGAAGTAGAGATTCCGGTCGCTGATATCCATGCGCTTTCGATGGAACGAGGGCGGCGAATCGTCACTCGACATGCGGGAATTTTTCTTTTTTTGCCGCTGCTGTCGCCGTTGCGATTTGATCGCCTTGTGACTGCGGCCGGCTATCCAGGTTCGGAAATGATTCCGGCGACGAACGCACTGCTGAGTCTGCTCGTGCTCAAGCTGCTGGACAAAGAACGACTGAGCCACATTGATGATTTCAACTGTGATGAAGCACTCGGTCTGTTTGCCGGATTGAACATCCTGCCGAAGAAGAGTTTCGCCACCGACTACTCGTACCGCACAACGCGAGAGCACCAGGTGCAACTCCTGGAACGATGGATTAAGAAGCTGTCTCCGCTGCTGTTCCCCGAGGCCACTTCGTTCTCGCTGGACTTCCATGCGATTGGCGATCGCGGCGAAGACACAGACCTGGAAAACCACTTCCAGCCGATGCGTGGAAAGGCCGGGCCGAGTGTGCTGACATTTTTCGCAATGGAACAGAAAAGTTAGGTTTTTTGCTACTCAAACGCGAATCTGACGCGTGCTCAGCAGTCCGGTGAGGTCCTTCGATTCATCGAATTCTGGCGAAGGATTATGGGCAAGAATCCGCAGTGGCTGCACTTCGATTCGAAGCTCACGACTTACGAAGAGTTGTCACAGATCACGAAGATGAAGGATGTGTCATTCGTGATCATTCGTCGTCGTGGGAGCAGCATCATGCGTCGCCTGGAAAACATGCCGGCGAGCGCGTGGACGCCAGCCGTGATTGACATTCCAAAACGTCGGCACCAACAGATTCGCTACGTGGAGAGCTTTTGAAATGGGGTCAGGAGTCAATAGCCAGATGGCCCGGAGGGTGCTGCGCACTATTGACTCCTGACCCGATTTCAAAAGCCAACAACCTTCCGCTCAAATTACCAACTCGAGCCAAACTGTCAAATATCAAGCTGTGTCCCCAACGTTCCTACCTCCCCAACATTCCTAACATTCTCTTCCCCAACATTCTCTTTGACAGGACGGTCAACCAGTTGCTCAACAGAACCGAACTTGAACACGCTCCGGATTCTGCCAACTGTGCCGCCGATCATTTCCAGCCCCCACGTTTTCGGCAACGCTGCCAAACAGGCTGAGAAGTCTGCAGGCTTCAACGCTGCCACCTGGGATTCTTTGCCGAACTGCTCAACGATGATTGAGCAGGCGTCGTGATACTGGGTGAACATCTTCCGCGACAGCTGGCCTGATTCCATGCGAGCCGGCTTTGCATTCAGGAGCGAATTCACCAGCAAACGAACTTTGCAGCCGTCGCCGCTGTCTACGCCTACTACGCCCGCAAGTTTGCGCGGATCTCGACCGGCAAGGATTGCGTCTTTCTGTGCGAGATACTTTTCCAATGCCGCTTGCGGATCGTCCCACGGCCCGAAGTACCAAAGTTTTCCGAGAATCTTCTTTGCCCAGACTTTCCCTGCGTGGGCGTAGAGAGGAAAATCGGGATGTGGCTTTGCTGGTTTTTTGATCGGTGACATAGACAGCACCTTTCTGATAGCAGGCGTAGAACAAGGCGTATAAATAACAAAAGCCATTGTTCTTGATTGCTTCGAGATTGTCAAAAAAACAGTGTTTTAATTGATAAAGCGCCCGTAGCTCAGCTGGATAGAGCAACCGCCTTCTAAGCGGTAGGTCAGTGGTTCGAATCCACTCGGGCGCATTTCTTGTAAACCCTTCCAAAGGCTAGACTTAGCTTACCTGTCTAGTAAATATTCGCCGAAGGTGTGGGCATTTGGAAACTGCTCTGGCATAGATTTCTGAAATGTCGTAGTTTTTGCGTCCATGAGTGCGATACATCTGGCATGGAATCCGGTTGGTCAGCAGTTGGAATCACAATGTGCCGGAATCACACTTCGGCAAAACGGTCGCGGGAGTGCTGGTCGTTGATCGCTACAGTGCGTAGAAGGCGATGCGGCAAGTCAAGCTGGGCCAACTGGTGCTCGCGTTCTGCTGGGCTCATGTGCGGCGTGACTTTGTGCGGGTCGGCAAGGGCTATCCCGAATTGAAAGACTGGGCTCTGGCGTGGCTGCTGCGGATTCGTGAGTTGTACTGCCTCAATCGCGAACGACTGCGGCACGCGCCGGGCACCAGCGAGCGAACTGCTGCCGAATCCACTCTGCGGCAACAAGTGGCCACCATGGCGGCGCAGCGAGATTCCGAGCTGGCAGTCAAAACACTGCGTGAACCGTGCCGTAAAGT
>CAMAVB010000418.1 GCA_945861465.1 Candidatus Kuenenia stuttgartensis | reverse complement strand
TTATTTCTGCCTTAGTCTCAAGCGCGTGCCAAGGGGCCGCGATTGTTCTGCTTGAAGTTTCGTATTTGAGATTTGAAATTTGAAATTTGAAATAGGAAGCGCGGGGCGTTGCCCACGCGGTTAAACGAATGTCGCGTCCCCAGCCGTGCGCTGTATTTCCGCCACGTGAAATATTGATTTTGAAAAGTGAAGCGGGACGTTCGCAATTGCTACCAGCCCCGCTTCACCATCGCGGCTTTGGCTGCCGTACGCTTGACGCGGACAGCAACACAGGAGACCCACCGTGTCATCCTCTTTGCTCGGACGAATCGTGCTTTCCTGCCACCGGCTGGTGCAGAATCC
Source organism: Candidatus Kuenenia stuttgartensis (assembly GCA_945861465.1). Taxonomy (GTDB): domain Bacteria; phylum Planctomycetota; class Planctomycetia; order Planctomycetales; family Planctomycetaceae; genus SXXK01. The sequence continues at coordinate 4,351 of CAMAVB010000418.1, read as the reverse complement.
GTGTCTGGCTTGAAAGATGATTGAGGACTAACCCAACTCACACAACAACCGAAACCCAATGTTGTTGTTACGGTTAGATGGTTCGTTGTTGTTACGGTACGCAGAACGACAGTTGACGGCGTTGTTGTTCCACGAGCCGCCCCGCAAAACGCGAGACGAACCTGGTTACCGATCGGTCCCCCGAAGCCAGGCCCCCAACAGGCGACCCAACTCCAGCAGGGATTCTGCCGCAAACTTGATCTGAGTGCTACTCAGCAGCTCAAAATCCTGGGTATAGCGAAGAAAGACCTTTAGACACTGCAGAATTCCATCCGCATCTTCAAGGTGCCGACGTCGGTCTTTACCACGAGCGGCATTTGCCAGGGTCAGCGATTGTTCGAGATCCAGCGCCAGCCTTTCGAGCCTTTCCGTCAGCGTATGCCGAAAGTGCTTTGGAAACCGCTTGGTATGATTCAACAGCCACACGTTGAAGTCATGAGTCTTCACCAACAGCGGAGTATCGGAGATTTGCATTTTTCAATTTTCAATTTTCAATTTTCAGCAGGGGCTCCGCCCCTGCACCCCGAAACGCAAATCGCAGAATCGCATCAGAGAAGCACAGAGGTCAGAGTTTCAGAGATCAGAGAACAGAGCAACCAGAGAAGCCAAAGGATGACTGAGGACTAACCCAACTCACACAACAACCGAAACCCAATGCTGACGCTACGGTTAGACGGCGCGTTGCGGCCACGGCACGCAGAACGACAGTTGACGGCGTGGCGGTTCCACGAGCCGCCCCGCAAAACGCGAGACGAACCTGAAGGCGGCCCCGTCGGATCCTGCGAGACCGAAGAGTCATATGCCGCATACCAGTCCTGGCACCATTCAAGAACATTGCCCAGCATGTCGTAAAGTCCAAAGGAGTTCGGCCGAAATTGACAAACCGGCGCACTGAAGAGGAATCCGCTCTTCCCTTGTATTGCAAGCTTTGTGGGCCATTTCTCGTTCCATGTACCATCCACACAGTTGCCGATTTCGTGAAATTCCTCCGGATCGTTGCCGTTATAGTAAAATGCTCCCGTGCCAGCGCGACATCCATACTCCCATTCGGCCTCCCTCGCGAGGCGAAACACTTTCAATCGCTTGCCGGACGGAACGGCCTGCTGATTAATGAACTCTATGTACGCGGATGCATCGTTCCAGGTCACGTTCACGACCGGATGATTATCGCTCTGGTCCCAGCCCGTCTTTCGCCACGTGAACCTGGCCTGTCGGCCCACAAGTTTATTTCCCTCTGCGTCAGGATCATATCCCCATCCACCTTCTGCATCCCTTTCCGGTTCTGTGACATACCCGGTCGCTGTTACAAAATCCCGAAACGACGCCAAAGTGACGGCTGACTTGCCCATCAGAAACGGCTGAGTGATCGTGACCCTGCGTTGTGGGACTTCACACTGTATCCACTCGATTTTGGGTTCGAACTTTGCAAACAGGCGAGCGATCTCCTCCGGTGACTGTGAACTTCCCATCGGGAACTCTCCCGGCGGGATGAGCACCATTTCCCCGCAAGGATGTTGTGTCACGACAGGAATGTTCAGGTACTTCGACCACTGCTGCTGAATATCCTTCACCTGAGATTCACTCGCTGGAAAGCCGAGCAATGACGGTTTTTGTGGAATGATGATCGTCGGGGCTGCAGGTTTCGCGTCCGCCAGTGATTTCAGGAATTCCACACACGATGAATATCGCTGCTTGCGATCCTTGGCCATGCCTTTCACAAAAACAGGCTGCAGATGCCGCAACGGTTCCTGGAGTTCGACCAGATCGGCGAACGATACGGCAAAACCAAGCTGCTGGCCGTCACCGTGAAACGGCAGGCTTCCAGTCAGCAACTCCCACGCAACCACCGCCAAAGCCCATTGATCGCTGGCCGCTTCCTGCATCTGTCCCTGCCACTGTTCCGGCGACATGTACGCTTCCGTCCCGGACGTGCTCATTCGCTGCTGACTGTATTTCGACATACTGGTCCGCACCTGAGCGGCCAGGCCAAAGTCGATGAGATGCACTTCTTCAGTCGCCGGATCGAAGATGATATTCTCCGGCTTGATGTCCCGATGAATCAGCTTGTTTCGATGAGCATAGTCGAGTGCCTTCGCAATCGGTGCCAGCAGCGTGAGAACTCGCTGGATTGGCAGACCCTTCTTTTGCGGATCTTCCAGCCGGATCAGAGTTCGCAGCGTGATCCCTTCCAGAAACTGCATCACCTGAAAACAGCCAAGCCCAGGTTCGTCACCGATATCAAACAGCGGACAGATGTGCTCATGATGCAACGCCTGCACTCGTCGATAGGCTCCTTTGAAGTCCTCCGTCGCATCAGGATTGAATCGCAAGACATCGGGCAGAAATTTCAGCACGACAAATCCGGAATTCTGGTCGTCCTTCCGGTTGGGATCGATCGCCTTCCAAACCTGCCCCAGCCCGCCATGGCCCAGCATCTCCAGCAACGAAAAGCGGCCGACATCCTGATGAGGACGCAGCACAGCCAGCGGCTGATTGGCCTTCCGTGACTCATTGAATCCGTGAAAATGATCATCGTTCATGATGGGTGCCATTTCTTCTGACTTCGGTGTGCCTTGCGATTCACGTAGCTTGGACATTCATGTCCGAGATATTGGCCATGCGACGGACATGAATGTCCATCCTATACTTCACGCGGGTTGGACTGAGGCTGCGTTTGGCGAGCGGGGGACGTAAGTCCCCTGATTTTTCCAGTCTCCACGCGGTCAATCAGGGGATTGACATCCCCCGCTCGCCAAAGAAATACATCAATTGCGATCTCTCGCATCCAATTGTCCGCAGTTACAGCGTTTTTTCCAGGCAGTGACAGCAAAACCCAAAATAGACAGCGGATAACGTGATCGCCAATGTTCCGGTCAGCACCGCAATGTCCAGCGGCAGCACTCGCAGCCACAGGATTCCCGCCAGTAAGGCTGTGGCTGCAATCCACGACAGCAGCATATAAAAATTGAGTCGATTGTTCTTCTGCCGCAGCAGCCGTTTCAAATGCTTCGACCAAACCACAGGGAATCCGCCAATCATCGCCAGCCATAACGACACTCCGATGAGCAGCATCGGATTCGATGCATTCGACATCGAGGATTGCGGATCCACGGCCCACGTGGTTCGATGTTCGGTTGGCTTCGCACTGCGAGGTCTTGAGATCTGTTTTTCGACCGAGGCAAGGTCTTTGGTGGGATTCACCATCGGTTCTGCCTGCACGACTTCGATGATTTCTGGAAGTGAAAGCTGATACTGCAGGACTGTCTCCCCGGATTTTCCATCTCGAATTTCGACATGTCCCACCAGAGTTGCTTCAAACTCCGGATACGTCGTCCAATTGGCAACTTCCGCAGCGACGATATAGTCCACTTTTGCACTCAGCAGAGCCTGGCAGGCTTCGTCAACGGATTTCGGCTCATTGGCAACGCCGGCCGCATAGCCAAGCCCGCTGTACCACTGATCATTCAGCAAAAGGACATTTCGACGAGCGATCCACTTCTTCAGTTGAGCCGTCAGAATTCCATCGTCATCGTTGACAACCCTCGCCACAGCCACCACCGGCCTCCCTGGCAACCGCTTCACTTCCAAAGCCACCTTCTGAGCCCACCGCTCTGCAAGTTCAGTCCTCACCCGCCCATCTTCCGACGACGGCAGTGGAAACTGTTCAAACGCACGGTAGTAGATAGCGGCAGCCGAAATCAGGGTCAACAAAACCAAAAACCAACCTTTGAGCGGGACAAGCATGACCGATTTCTCCAATTTGCCTTGAGACGGACCAACAGCAGTGTCAAAAGGCGAATCAGCTTCGCTGCTTGCAACGAATTTCGGATTTTCGTGAATTGAATGTCGGCTCCAGATGCCAGTCACTGCCTTTTTTCGGCGAGCGGCAGGGCGTCAGCCCTCCGAGTCCACGCGCGTCAGTCGGCTTTCCATAAACTCCGTGATCTGCGGCATCGAACTCAGATTTGTACCGGCCAGCTGACGCCCTGCCGCCCGCCTGTGGTTTTGTGGGATAGTCGGCAACTTCACGCAATGATTTGTAACCGTTCACGGGTCGAGCAGGATGCACGGAGCCGATTTGCCTTTCAGGCTGGCATCCACGGCATCGCAGAGCCACTGGTAGATGGGGCGTTTCTGGAGGCGGCAGGTTTCTGAGATGGTCAGCATCCGTTCGATGAAGCGACTGCCCGCTTCACTCTGAGTTCCGAATGAGAGCTTGCGATAGATCACGGCAGGACGCAGAGCGCGTTCGGCAGTATTGTTTGTCGGTTCGATGCCCTGCACATCGACAAACGTCCATAACCAGTCGCGG
>CAMAVB010000417.1 GCA_945861465.1 Candidatus Kuenenia stuttgartensis | reverse complement strand
TGCCCGGTCACCTCTTCTTCACGATTCCCGCGTTTCGCGATCGGCTCGGACAAACACTTCATAAACCACGACACATTCGACAGGCGTCGCCGCTTCTCTTTCAGACCAGACGCATCATTGCGAATATGACTAAGCTCCGGTTCCGTGGGTTCTGCCGGTGAACCATCATTCTCACGCCGCTGCGGAAACAGGTTCCACCAACGCACGGCAATTTCCGCGTCGGACCATGATTTCACCACATCTGGTCGAGTCCTCACGACCACATGCAGGTGATTGCTCAGCACCGCAAAACCCAGCACATCGACCGCAAAGATCCCAGCCAGAACTTCCAGCCGGTCGCGAATCCACTGTTTTCGATGCGAAAAGTCTCTGCCCGTCTTGCGGTCCTTCCCGCACAGGAACGTTCTGCGTACGCAACGATTGATCAGATGAAACGCCTGAATCTCATCGTCCGCAAAAATCTCTCTCCGATTCACCCGTGGCATCGCACAACTCCCCTGCATCCAAGGCCCTAAACCAAACACCAGCTACCTCGCAAAAACAGCATAAAAACCTCAGTTTCCTTTGTCAAGTGTCTGGCTCTCTTTTGTCTCTGGCTCTCTTTTGTCTCTGTTTCCTTTGTCAAGTGTCTGGCTCTTTTTTGTCGACACACGAACCCGATTCAGCAAAGCACTCTTAAATGAATCAATCCGAATACAAAATCCGCCAGCTTGCTGATGAACTCCAGCCGCCGGAATCCGGCAAACTGAGCGTTGTCCTGCTCGATGACGTCAATACAAAAGTTGTATTGTTCGCCTTTGCTGCCGGGAGTGGACTCACCGAACATGTCGCACCATTCCCAGCGACTATTCAGATCATCAAAGGCGAAGCTGCACTGACAGTTGAAGAAGAATCAGTCGCAGGCAAGCCGGGGACATGGATTCAGATGGCTGCAAAGACGCCGCACAGCATCAAGGCAGAAACTCCGGTGGTGATGCTGCTGACGCTGCTGAAATCGTTTGACCGCAAAGACAAGAGCGAGGCCGATATTTTGTAAAATTGAATAGTGGTAAAGTTTGAGTTGTTTAACACCTGAAGCTGTTCCTAAAACTCACCCGGCACCTCGCCGCCATCCCGCGTCGCAATGCCACGCCAGATTGTCTGGTCCAGATTCTCACTGACGAACCGAACGCTTCCATCAACAATCGCTACCTGAACACCTCCTGCATGAGTACTGCGAGCGCTGGTGATGGCAAAATTATGAAAGCCATTATGGCAATCCGGTACTTTTGCATTTGGAACGAAGTAATGGTTGTACATCGCGTCGGCCATGTGCCCGTTGATCCACTTGGCACCTCGCTGCCCTGACCATGCGGGAGCCCCGGTCGCGGTACATGCCGCTTCGGTCGTCTGAGTCGCCATCGGCAGTTCGACAACCCGACGACGGAAATCGTTTCCGGCCGGTGCCGAATTGACTCCATCACCGAGCAATTGTTCGCCAAAAGCCGCCGTGTTGCTGGTCCCGTCGGTCACATCGCGAAATCCAATTTTGGATCGCTGAAAGATCACGCCGTCTGCGTTGCTGACAGAACCGTCATCCGCAGCCACACCAATCTGGTTGATTCCCGAACCTGCATTGGCCGGATAACTGATTCCTCCGTAGAGCGAATTGGGCACTCTTTCCTTATCACTGGGGCAGGTAAGGAGCGGAATGGAACTCTTCGCAGCGGTCTCATTCTGCGCCACAGCCACGGGATTAAATCCGGCACCAAATACGGCCATCGGTGGGACCTGGAATACCAGCAGGCTTTGAAGATTTCCCTGCTCGATGTACGGCAACAGCTGTGCCTGCGGTGACCACACAAACGGATAGCCAAGACTTCCCGGAGGAAACACACGGTGAGTCGATTCATAGTTGTGCAGCGCCAGTCCCAGTTGTTTGAGATTGTTCTTGCATTGAGTCCGCCGAGCTGCCTCTCGCGCCGCCTGAACAGCCGGCAGCAGGAGTGCAATCAGTACGGCAATGATTGCGATCACGACCAGAAGTTCGATCAGAGTGAACCCGCGGGTTCGAGTACGAATGCGCATGGTTGAAGCGTCCAAAAAGAGAGAAACAAAAGGACCAATGTTCAAGTGACAATGACCAACAGAAACAATTCAGCGCGGCGTCCGAACGACATTGGCTATTCGAGCCTGGTCATTGGGATTTCACTCATTACTCAGCCCAGGCTTGCACGCTCATCACGACATCTCCGGCATCGACCTTGTGGAGAGCGAAACGTTGAGGCGGATGAGCGTGCGAACGCAGGCTGAGCAATCGGTCAGCGAATCGCGGCTGAACAGCAGCGGCGAAAACCTGCAGAGATTTCAGCGAGACCGTTCAGATCCGGCTGAAAATCGCGAGCGCGAGATGTGAGAAAACTCAAACAATCTTCGGCGGCGGCAATGGCGGTCGAAGCGAGGCTTGCTGCAATCGCTCAGACTTAAACACAAAGGTCTCGACAACGTCATTGGAGGGCGCCACAAGTCGCAGACGGTCGGGAATGATTGAAATCGGAAAGCAAAAGGCAGGTGGACCTTGCCCCTGGCATTCTGCTGCACAAACCGCCAACACCCACTTTGAGGACGCGGGCTTCTTGTGGAACTCGGGCGATTTTTGAACAGGACTTGTACACGATTCACATGAGTGCGGCTCAGCAACTGCCTGAGTTTTCAATTTGTCACAACAAGAAGTTTTTATCTCAACGATTGGCTTTTGCTCACAGTGTGAGCAGCCATTTCTCTGCTGTGTCAAAGCTGATCCTTTGTTTGAACCAGAATTCGAACTGACGTTATACTCCGCGCGGCCAGGACTGAGGGACGTGTTGTTGAGTGAGCCGCGAGGCGCTAGCCGCGGGTTGTGCATTCGTTCAGCACCGGCGGCTAGCGTCTTGCCGCTCACAAATACGTCAAATCTGACCGCGCGGAGTATGACACTGGTGCGGCTCTCGTTCTTTGCAGCAGCCAGAACATAGTTTGGCACTGTCACTTTGTTTGCCTTTGCCCACGCGACTTTCTGGGCATTATTGAAGCAACAGCATTTCTTCCAGCACTGCTCGGCCGATCGACAGCCGCACGGTCGATTTTGGCAAGGGAAGGGTTCAGACGAATCTTTTTCGGCTGAATTCTGAGGCAGTGAAGCGATCGGCAGTGGAAACAACATCGCGCAGATACCCAGCAATACAGACAGACAGACAAGTCCGCGTACAAATCCGGGCTGTAATTTGCGAAACAGTTTCATCGCTGCTCAACGGAAAACCGTTCAAAAGCCTACTGGATGAATCAACCGGCTCGCTCTCCACGGGGCATATCGTAGCTTCGCAGATTGCTTCCGCGAGACGCAGGTGCTGCTGGTAAGTCAATTTCTCGCTGGTGGGAGGCTGGTGCCCCATCAGGATCACATGTTTCAGCACGGGAGGAGATGGCGACAAATGAGTGCTGATTCGGACGATCGCGAAAGAATCGCAGACAAATAAATTCAACCGACGTTCTGGTCAACAAGCGTTAATTATAATGTTCTTCCGAAAGGTTGTTCTCGTCCATCAACTTCAGCGAATGGGGTCCTGGTGCCATCCGTCTTAAGATTTCCGTTTGCGTAAAGGAGGCAGCCTTGGGGATCTGCCTCGAACACGGGTCTATGTGAATGCTCGGCGGGCGGAGTTGATGCTGATGGCTCGGTTGTGGCCGCGTGTTTCTGCTGCGGCCTCCATGGACTTCGGACGACCGACGCTCGAACGGAACCATTTCCGAAAATTCAACACGCAGTCAACCCACAATTCCGTTGAGATCCCAAGACGCTCAAACAGTGGTTCCAGATTCGCTGGCATCGCGCCGCGTTTGTCGCTGCGAATCTGACGACCTGTCCAGTCCAGCAGGTGCAGATAATCACCAAGCCCCAGCGACAGACAACCCTTGTTCGACGGTCGACGAACGGTCTTCTTCGCACGCACAGCCTGCCGCTTCGGCTCCAGCGGAATCGGAGCCAACCAACCCGCACGCTGACCGTGTTCGACACGAGTGTCCTTCGTATCCTCACTGTGTCCCTTCTCCCCCGCATCGGGGAGAAGGTGGCCGACAGGCCGGATGAGGGGGCTACTTCCGGAGTAGAAACTTCTTCCGCCGCTTTCAAATCCACGATGCGGTCCTGAGCACTCGTGAAATCACTCGACTCAGGACTCACGGCGATATTCGCCCGCACGGGATTCAAATCGACATACTGCATACAGGCCAGAATTACTGCACTATCCAGCAAGGTTACTCATCACCGAATAGCCCAGAACTTCAATCCCCATGATTCCCGCCAGGAACTCCAGTCGCTGACGGATGAGTTCCCGCCGGTGTTCGTAATCAGTGCCGGTCAGCGGATCTTGCCCGCAGAGATACGCCCGCCGCACGCATCGATTGATGCAATGCACCACCTGAATCTCGCCCGCCGCCAACACATCCCGCCGATTTGTACGTGCCATTTGCCTTCCCCCAACAAAACATGAATCAAAACCTGCCACCGACAACAACCCACATTTCGCAAACTCTACACAATTCTCACTCAACGTGTAACCAACGGATGGCCCTGTGATCACGCCGGCCCTGTGATCACGCCCTGTGATCACGCCCTGTGATCACGCCCTGCGATCACGCCCTGCGATCACGCCCTGCGATCACGCCCTGCGATCACGCCCTGCGATCACGCCCTGCGATCACGCCCTGCGATCACGCCCTGCGATCACGCCCTGCGATCA
>CAMAVB010000416.1 GCA_945861465.1 Candidatus Kuenenia stuttgartensis | reverse complement strand
CTAGTGCTCTGTCAACCTTTAAAGTTGGGGTTGAATTGTATTTGTACGACGGACTTCCAGTCCGTCGGCGGTAACCTTTGTCGACGGACTGGAAGTCCGTCGTACCCGAAAATTGAGCCTTGACAGAGCACTAGGTTTGAGATCGAGGTAGGCCGGACCAAGCGGAGCGCCGTTCCGGCAAGCCGAGCGATTGCCGGAACTCCGCTTCGCTGCGGTCCGGCCTACGATCGCAATCCCAATCTTTGATTTGACAGAGCACTACCTCTATTCGCGTGTATTCGCGGTTTATACACCAACCCTTCCTCCGCGCGCTTCATTTGTCGATCAAGCAAAAAACGTGGCGAATCTGAAGACATGCCATCGGGTAGCAAACCTTCATCGAAGATGTGCGACCCAATTCAAGCCCTCTTCCCGCAAAGTGCAACGCCGTTAAGTAATTGATAGAGTCAGAGCCAGCGAATAACCCCCTCATCCGGCCTGTCGGCCACCTTCTCCCCCTTGCCAGGGGGAGAAGGGACTTCGAGAAAATCGATGAATACACAACGATAAATCCTTAACGGCGTTGCCCAAAGTGGCGTTGTGTGGTCAGGAAAACGCAGCGTCAATCAGCGACTTGCAACGATCACGTGCGAATTCGGCGGCGGCTTCCTGCATCAGTTTCTGGATGCCGGATTCGTCGAGGTTCAGTTGATTCCCCGCGACCTGCAGGCTCTCCAACGACTGCTTCGCGCCCGCCGATCCGATTTCAAGCTCGACCATGAGGCATGTCGCGATCAACAGTGCCGCTGTACGATGATTCTCTTTTTTCCACGCTATCGCTCCAATCTGATAGATCGTCGCCGCCTCGCCGGAGCGGTCTCCGATTTGCTGCTGCATTTCCAGTGCTCGGCCAAACTTCTCGCGGGCACCCGCGTAATCGCCTTCGTTCAGGTCGATCGTCGCCAACTGATGCCATGTCGCCGCCTCGCCGGAGCGGTCTCCGATTTGCTGATCGACTTCCAGTGATCTGCCAAACTTCTCGCGGGCACCCGCGTAATCGCCTTCATTCAGGTCGATCGTCGCCAACTGATGCCATGTCCCCGCCTCGCCGGAGCGGTCTCCGATTTGCTGCTTGATTTCGAGTGATCGGCCAAACTTCTCGCGGGCACCCGCGTAATCGCCTTCCCTCAGGTCGATGGTCGCCAACCCATGCCATGTCGCCGCCTCGCCGGCGCGGTCTCCGATTTGCTGCTTGATTTCCAGTGATCTGCCAAACTTCTCGCGGGCACCCGCGTAATCGCCTTCATTCAGGTCGATCGTCGCCAACTGATGCCATGTCGCCGCCTCGCCGGAGCGGTCTCCGATTTGCTGCCGCATTTCCAGTGATCTGCCAAACTTCTCGCGGGCACCCGCGTAATCGCCTTCGTTCAGGTCGATCGACGCCAACCCATGCCATGTCGACGCCTCGCCAGAGCGGTTTCCGATTTGCTGCAGCATTTCCAGTGCTCGGCCAAACTTCTCGCGGGCACCCGCGTAATCGCCTTCATTCAGGTGAATCCCGGCGAGGTTGTGCAGGATGGTCGACAGTTCTTTCTGGTCCGCTTCCGAATCACTGAATTCGCAGGCCAGGGCAGCGTTGTACAACTGCCGGGCTTCTTTCCAGTTGGACAGCGATTCCTCAACATTTGCCAGACGGTGCAGGCATTCTGCGTTGAATTCGGTTTTCGGCAAGCCGCGGCTTTCAATGAATTCGCGGACCTGCAGCATGATGCGGCGGGCTTCCCGGAAGCTTGAAACGCGATAGTGCTGCAACGAGAGAATCAGGCTCGACCAGCGGAACAGGTCCAGTGCTTCGGCGGCGGCGGAGTGGTGGCGGCAGGATTCCAGTTCTGCCGTGATGGACACTCGCAGTTCGGGCTCGCGGTCTCTTTTGAATGCGTCCTGCCAGAATGCGGCCAATGCGTGATGCACGGCGGTGGCGTCTGTGGCAGACAGACGGTCGGGATGTGTCAGCCAGCCATGCCACAATGAAGGAGTTTGGTACAGCGTGGGACCGTCTGAATCCGTCAACTGAGTTAACAGGCCATAGTCTTCGGCCAGGGCAATGGCGTCGTCGAGTGTCGGCTTTCGCTTCACGAAAGCTGCGTCATCCTCCGTACTTTCGCGGAGCGAAAGGCGACCATCCAGCAACAATTCCAGACCGTCCAGTGGCAACGGCAGCTGACTGAGCGACAATCGGCTCAGCAGCGACTGAGCATCGTTGGACATACGATCAAATAGTGTCGGGCCAAGGATACCCGTCAGGTATTTGTCCCGCTCAACTTCCAATTGTCCATGTGCATGGTCCGTCCGCTGAGCCCAACCTGCCGCCAGTGATTCCAGTTCGGTATTCAGTTCTTCGGCAGTGAACTTTTTCAGCAGCCCGCGAACAACCTCCAGAAACCGAGGCGTGCCGCCGACCAGTGGTGCCGCTTTCCGCACCAGACTCATGGGCAATTCGCCGTTGCGAATGCGTTTTGCCACGGTCGCATCGCGGTTGAAGAATTTCAGAATCTGAAATGCTTCAAAATCGCCAAGGGCTTCGCTGATGCGAACACACTGGTCGTTTCGCGGAGTGCCATTCGGAATGTATCGCGATGTGATGAACGTTCGCGAACCTCGTCGCAAACCGGACGTGAGTTGTTTGTAAAATGCAGACAACGCCGGATCGGCAATCTGCAGCGTTGCGAAGTCCAGTGTGTCTTCGAGATTGTCCAGCACGATCAGCAGTTTGACATCACACTGGCGATCGTTTAGCCAGACAACCGCCAATTGCAGTTTTGTGCCATCGTCCAGATCGGGATCGTGGAAGATCTCTTTAGCTTTTGCGTTGGAATTGGGGCCTCCCGCAAGGAATGCCATTCGCAGATCGTTCAGCAGCGTCTGAACCACGCGAGCTCCACAGTCGGCCGCAGTTTCGTCAACTCCACGTGCCTTCTGCCGTTCAAACTTGACGGACACGATGCGAAAACCCGTCGATTCCAGTCGATTGGCGACTCGCGTACACAGCGTGCTTTTGCCCTGCCCGCCGATGCCGGTCAGCAGCACTACGGTGATTTCGCCGTCTCGCAATGGGGGAATCAGAGTCTGCTGTTCACGTCGACGACCGATGAACCCATGTCGCAGCCCGATCACACCGTTGGGCAGTGTTTCGTATCGTGTTTCTGGCCCGCGATAATCTTCTTGCGGCAGCCTGGCATCGAACAGCCGATCAATCGGCGGCGAGTCACCACGTGTGGCACAGTACAACTGAGGCAGCACGAAGGTGGCATCCTGAGATGCCGGTTCTGCCGCTGTTGCTGATCTCCGACCTTCGCGTTCGATCTTCAGGCGAGCCAATGCCATCGCCGCCGGGATCCGTTCGCCGCTCAGAATTTCCCGATAAAACGTTTCGGCAAACACCGTGGCCAGATCGTCGGCGACGGGAGCCGCCCAGCCGATGGCCACGGGCAATCCGGCTTTCACCAATGACTGGCAGAATCCCGCGACGTCCGCCTGAGCCGTTTCGCAGGCGTTCAGGAAGACGCACTGCACGCCACTTTCTTTCAGGATCGGCACCAGATGGGCGGCCGCCTTTGGATCGGTTTCGCCGCGTTCGTCTTCGAAACAGAATGTGCCTACGCCGTTGTGCTGCAGTTGGCCGTGTCCCGACAGATGCACAATCTGGGGTCGGACCTGTTTAATGAGCGACGTGAGTTCATCCAGACTGCCCATTTCGCCGACAAAGATGCGAGCCCCCGCCAGTGTGGTCACTGCCGTCAGAATGGCGTCTTCTTCTTTTTCATAATCCAGCGGCTTCTGATCAATTGGCGACGCCGCCATAAACAGAATTCGCAACGGCCCGGCGGGTGACGGTTCCGGTACTGAAGAGTCGCCGATTGGTGTTCGATAAACGGCCCAGCGTTTGTCGCAGCCGACTGGTCCGCCGCCGTCGCCCATTGGCAGCAGTTCCCACGGCAGGTTCAGAACTTCAGCCTGTTCAGAACGAATGATGAGTCGCCGGGGCAATTTCGCTGATTGGCTGAGCTGTGTGGTCAATTCGTCTCGCCGATCTCCTGCGGCAATTTCGAGCAGACGATTTCCCAGATCGCTAAGAACTCCGGTGGGAAATAGCGGACGCAATCCGTGCCCATCTGCGGTCGTTCGACCGAAGATCCGTTCGAATTGTTTTGCAAGACTCTGAACGGACTGCACTGCTGCTGCCTGCAGTTTGACTGATTGACCGACAACGCTTCCATTGATGGCCCACTCCGCCAACCAAGGAACAGCCCGCGACGCCGCAATGGGGAGGTCATCTGGCACAAGGCCCGTTTGATCAGGGCAAATCGTAATGGTGATTTCGATCATGCTCTAATGGTAACACTGGCTCGGGAGAATTTCCTGCCCGTCCTGCACATTCATTCGAAGATTCTGGTCCGAGTTTCTGCACGCGGCGTTGAGTTCTCCGGCACTTTCGTTCGATCCGCTGCACATACATGCCGTGAGATTTCGATCACGAGGAAAATCCGGCGTAGAATCGTTCGCCCGCAGTCAACGTTACATGACCATGATCGTGGTTGGCAGCGGGCTGGTCGTGCTGTTACTGTCGGTCACTGGTAAGCACCTGTCCAGAAACTACTCCGTGCTTTTGGAGTTTTTTCTGTGTTTCGGCCCAAAGGGCCAGCAATTCAAATAGCCAGGGCCAACGGCCCTGGAATCGAAAACAACCAGACGTTGAAGGCCCAACGGGCCGACAGTTCGATTCCGAATGA
>CAMAVB010000415.1 GCA_945861465.1 Candidatus Kuenenia stuttgartensis | reverse complement strand
ATGTATGGGCAGAAAAATAGCAGCCATTTTTTTGCCCAACATCTTTTTGCCCATGATGTTGAGGCCCGACGATAAATCTTAGCCCGGCGGCGGATCGTTGATTTCAAACAATGTCCCGCCTGGTTGCCGGGATGTTGGAATATCAGGCTCAACGACAAATGAAGTGCGAGGAGGACTTGTTTTAAACCGCGAATGGACGCGAATACACGCGAATAGGCGAAGTGATAAAGTGTAGGTTCATTTCGAATGGCTCTTGAACCGGCGCGAGCCCTGAAGTCAAGGCACAAGAACAACTTATTTTGCTGCTTTTTTTGACTTTATTCGCGTTCATTCGCGTCCATTCGCGGTTCAGATCTGTTTTCCGTCGATGCTTTCATAGTCGTTGACGTCGCGATCTGTTCTCAGTTTGTCTTCACCGAATGATTTCCTGGATTCTTTGCTGCGCACTACATTTGTCGATGAACCCTAAAAACGATCATGTTCGAAAACCACGATGCGGGCTTGTCCCCATCGAGCAATGATCATCACCAGACGGAAGTGCTGAGTTCACTCCCATCACGACCCGGCTCGTCCGGGCAGGATGATGATCCCCAGAAATGCCAGCTTATGATCATCGCCCCATGCCGACGAGCGGCATGGTGGCATGCCATGGCTTCAGAACGCACGCCGGTTTCATCGTCATCGGAAGCGAACACACACCGATTCATTGCAGCTATTCGCGTCCATTTTGCAGCAGCACATTCACGCCCTTCTTGTTTGACAATACGATGTCCGGCTTCCCGTCGTTGTTCATGTCGTGAATTTCGAACTGAGTGCCGACGCCTGTGCCAGCGCCTGCCGGTATTCTATGCGGCGTGATCTTCGGAGCCTGCCCCTTTTTCCGCACCACTTCGTACCAGCACATGACGATCGGATCATGCTCTCCAGGGTCCCCACCATTGTGAGCGAAAAAGCGGCTGCCGGTGACGTAATCCAGTTGCCCGTCGCCGTTGATATCGACTGTTTCCACGGCATGAGTCTGTGAAAACGATTTGTCGATTACGTGCAGAGTCCACGGGCCGTCGCCGGTGTTCTCAACCCACCAGACACCGAAGGCGTGAGCCGAAGCGATAAACAGATCCATGTCGCCGTCGCTGTCGAGGTCGTCCGCATAGATGTTCGAGATAGCCGGCAGCGGTGATTCGCCATCGGCGGTCTTGATGCGAATCGGATGAAAGTCCCACGTCGTTCCACTCAGGATATCACCTGGATTCTGCCACCAGCCATGGGCGATCAACACGTCGCGGTGTCCGTCACCGTTCATGTCGCCGGCACCGAGTCCGTGATAGTACTTGAACGTGCCGTTTTCATTCGGGTTACCGGGCGTACTCACTGCATGGAATGCAAACGTGCCGCCAGACTTGTCGGGTGTCGGGATCACGTTAAAACCCATCTGAGCCTCTGGCTGAGATCCGATGATAATCTCACGAATTCCGTCGCCATTCAGGTCTTCAAATTCCGGCGATTCATTACACGCACTCGACCAGATCACATGTTCTTTCCAATGCGTTTCTACACCGACACCGGGATTCTGATACCAGTGATACGGATCACCAGGGAATCCGATGATCACCGCATCCGGCAACCCATCCCCATTGAAGTCGTGTGCAAAATTCGCAAAGCTGTTGCTGTAGCCGACTCCTGCGACGAATTCCCCCGGCATCCGAATTTCATGAATCTTCCAGGCTGTTCCGTCGATGTGCGGTTCAGACCCGGCCTTCGGTGCTTCGTACCAGACATCGCCTGCAATGACATCGGGAGTTCCGTCTTTGTTGACATCGGCCGCCGCCACACCCTCGGAACGAAAGCGTTCATCCAGTTTGATCCGGACCCAGTTGTCATCGTCATCGGCATTCAGTGCGGATACCCCGACAAGTATCAGGAATGCTGCCGCTGCGTAATTCAGTTTCGTGGTCATCGCCATTTTTCTCCGGAAAGTTATCGTCCGTTTCTTGAATCAAGTGCTCATTCATACATTCAGTGATGGGTTGTGTGCCACTACATCAGAATCTCCCGGATCACTTCACCATGGACGTCGGTCAGACGGAAGTCGCGACCGGCGTAACGAAATGTCAGCTGCTTGTGATCAAAGCCAAGGCAATGCAGCATGGTGGCATGGAGATCATGCACGCTCACGGGATTTTCCGCAGCCTTGAATCCTATCTCGTCAGTTGTGCCGTACGTTGTGCCGCCTTTGATGCCGCCCCCCGCCAGCCAGACGCTGAAGCCCCAGTGGTTGTGATCCCGTCCGGACTGGGGCTTCCCATCACCTGATAATTCCACCGTCGGTGTGCGACCAAATTCGCCGCCCCACAGAATCAATGTCTCTTCAAACATTCCCCGCTGCTTCAAATCCGTCATGAGCGCCGCGATCGGCTGGTCAATCTCGCCCGCCAGATTTCGATGAGCCGCTTCAAGACCCGCATGATTGTCCCATGGCTGACCGGCACCATGCCACAACTGGACGTAACGCACCCCGCGTTCCAGCAGTCGCCGGGCGATCAGCGTCTGCCGGGCGTGAACACCACCGCCATACATCGTCTGAATATGTTCAGGCTCATGGCTGACATCAAACGCCTCGGCGGCGTCCTGCTGCATGCGAAACGCCAGCTCAAACGATTGAATCCTTGCGTCCAGGCGTTGATCGATTCGCGAGGCCCGGTGTTCGGCATTGAGTCGCGCCAGCAGATTCAATTGACGTCGCTGAGCGTCTGTCGCAATCTGCGGATGTTCGATGTTCTCAATGAGCTTGCGCAACTCCTTGTGCTGCGTATCGATGTACGTGCCCTGATACGCTCCGGGTAAGAATGCCGCCTGCCAGTTCTCATTGTCTTTGATCGGCAGACCATTGGGACACATCGCCACGAAGCCAGGCAGGTTTTGATTCTCGGTCCCCAGACCGTACAAAATCCATGCGCCCATGCTGGGCCGTGGCTGCACGGAATCGCCGCAATTCATGAGCATGAGCGACGGTTCGTGATTCGGCACTTGTGCATACATCGAACGAATGACGGCGATGTCATCGATGTGCTGTGAGGCTGTTTTGGCGAAGAGTTCGCTGACTTCGATCCCCGACTGTCCGTACCGACGAAACTTGAACGGCGACGGCATTGCCGCACCGGTCTTGCGTTCGGTCCGGAGATTGTCACCCAGCGGCTGGCCAGCATACTTCGCCAGCAGTGGCTTATTGTCAAACGTGTCCACATGCGACGGTCCGCCATTCAGGAAAAAATGAATGACGCGCTTCGCACGCGGAGGAAAATGAGGTGACCGGGCGATCAGCGATCCGTCTGTCGCGGCTTCCGCTGCAGCCACGCATCCATCGTCCCGCAGTACCTGCGCCAGTCCCAGTGCGCCAAGTCCCAATGCGGATCGTGTGAGCAGGCTTCGGCGATTTATCGGCGGCGTGTGCAGACCGGTTTTTCGCAGAAGTTCAATGGCATTGCGCCAAGGAGGAGAGTTTCGCACGGCAAGTCTCTGGGGTGGCATTCCGGTAAGCGGGAGAAATGTATGCTAACGGAGCCAATTGAAAAAGTCCCGCTGAGAATGATGAGAACCCTGCGTTGCTGAATGTTGCCTTCATTGAATTCTGTGCGATCGTTTCTACCATTCACTTGCAATCGCACAATCGTTTAACGGCGAGCCGCAGGCGTAGGCGAGTTTCGTTTTCCAATAGAAAGAGACGTCCCGTGACCTCCCCAGACCAAACCGTGAAGACTCAGCGAGATTTGCTGGATCAGCAGACCCGAGAACTGGTGCAGTGGCATTTCGGTGACGACACCGGCTGCGATTTTTGGCTTGAAAAGAAGAAGACGTTCAACTTCGACCCACTCAAAGACGTCAATTGCTTTGACGATCTGAAGAAATTCCCGCTGTTCGAAGACGACTGGCTGCGCGGCGGTCCCATGCGCCGCTGGGTGCCGAAACAGCTCCAGGAAAAACCGATTTACGTGTTCGAAACTGGCGGCACGACTGGAGTTCCCAAAAGCCGCGTCGTCGTGGAAGATCACTGGATCGATTACGAACTCTTCAGCGCGACGCTGCCGGATGCCTCGTTTCCCCGAGGTGCCAACTGGCTGATGCTGGGGCCATCCGGGCCACGTCGCCTGCGTCTGGCGATTGAACACCTCGCCCAATTTCGAGGTGGCATCTGCTTCTGCGTAGACCTCGATCCTCGCTGGGTTGTGAAATTGCTGAAGAAAGGTGACGTCGAAGGCGCGAAGGCGTATAGCGCTCACTGCATTGATCAGGCGTTGACAATTCTGGGTGCCCACAATGAAATCCAGTGCATGTTCACCACGCCAAAGCTGCTGGAAGCTCTGGCTCTCCGGCTGATGGATCAGGGCAGCAGTGTCGAAGAGGCCGGCATCAAGGGCATCTTTTGCGGCGGAACCGAGTTCACTCAACAGTGGTTCCGCTTTGCCTGTGAAGAACTGCTCGGGCCGAACGTCTATATCACGCCGACCTATGGAAACACGCTGATGGGTCTCGCCTGCGGCAAGCCCTTCGATCCGGCCGACAATTACAAAATCACCTATTTTGCTCCGCAGCCCAGAGCCGTAATCGAAGTCGTTGATTTCGACGATCACACAAAACTTGTCGATTACGGTGCGACAGGGCGAGTCAAACTGTACACGCTGACAAAAGAACTGTTCGTCCCCGGATTCCTCGAACGCGACGAAGGCGAACGCGAACGCCCCTGCACCAAATACCCCTGGGACGGCGTCAGCAGCGT
>CAMAVB010000414.1 GCA_945861465.1 Candidatus Kuenenia stuttgartensis | reverse complement strand
TGGTCTCCGGAATAATCCATAATGGCTTATTCCGAAACGGACTTTACCGTCCGTGTCATGAAACGCAAGAAGCAACCTGAAAAATCCATCTACACCGACGAATATGGCTTTGTTTTGGCGCTATTGAAGGCGGCCCGGAAAAAATCCGGAGTCACGCAAGTCGATCTGGCAGAGCGGTTGGGCCAAACTCAATCATTCGTCAGCAAAGTAGAACGCGGCGACCGCAGGCTGGATATCGTCCAGCTGAGAACCATCCTGTTGGAGTGCGGTGTGACGCTACCGGAATTCGTGACTCACCTTGAGGCCGAGATTGCAAAGAAACGGTAGACGTCGGGGATTGTCGTCGATTGGCTCAGATCTCCGTGCGTACCTGCCGCTGCGACAGTAACTGCTGCGTCCGCTGATAATACTTGCGGAGCGTATCGCGGGAGGTCAGAAAAAAGACAGCTTCCAACAGTACGAAGCCGGGATCGAGCAGGTCCACATGCCACAACGTCCCAAGGTGGATGCGATAGCAGAGGAATGCAATTCCCGTGGCGACAAACATGTTGGCGTAAAACTGGTAGTGCCGATAATGAATTTCGATCAGCAGGCTGAACGCATCAACGCTGGTAGCCAGTCCGGAGAAATCCAGTTTCGGCGGTCGAAGGCCGGTGATCGTGTGGAGTTGATCGACGATCGCCCAGCGAACGGCTGTGATCGTCATTCCGACACCAAGTGATGCCAGAGTCAGGTACAGGAAGCCGCTGATCGTCGGAGCATTCTCCGGAGTGGCCGCGAACCATGCGGCCAATGATGGCGAAAACAGGCTGAATCCCAAGAGGGCCGTCGCTCCCGGAACAAGGTAGGCAATCAGTGGGCCGAAGTTGTCATTGGAGACGGTCTGCATGAGATCGCAGACAGCGTATCACAACTTTGCTTTGGTGCCCGAATCCCAACTCTGATGCAGCGCGTTCATGCTTCATTGAGCCTTCTGTCAGTGCCTTCGCTTTGGTCATGGCTCGCGGCCATCGAAGTATGCCGGCTCCGTCAAGGTAGTCCTGCGGGCTCCACCTTGACGTTCGCCAGTGAATGCCTGTGGCCGCGAGGCCATTCTACTCCTTTTCCCAATTTCTACATGGGCAATATTCCAAATCACACAAGGGCCGACATAAACACATCCCCGATTCCGAACGAACCGACAAACATGTCTTTGCTTGAAGCGCTCGAGGACGCTGTTCACATGCTCGAACAAATCGCTTCCAGAGAATTGGAATCAGGCTCCAAAGCATTCTCGACTGCCCTGAACGAGTACCGCAAGACGGTCGCTTGGGCAAAACAACGTGTGACCATGTTCAGCCTCACAGCTGAAGACGTTCATGCCTATGCACACAGCAACGGCATTGTTCCACCACTAACAGCGGATGAACTTCAGTCGATAAAGCGTGGTCTTGAAGCCGGGTTGGCAGTCGCCAGAGACGAGGCCCTTGACGCAGCACTTGGTTGCGTGATCGACGACCGCGCCGCCGTGCGTGACGCCAAACCTTGATTCGGCGAAACCAGAGTGCCTGATGCACTGGTTGCGGCATGTGGTACTATGGCGACCGCATGCAGCGATTCGAATGCGACAAGTGCGGGGCGTGTTGTAAGGGAACGCTGATCGTTGAGGCGGACGATCTAGATGTGCTCCGGGAGCCGCGGCTGATTAACGGCGATCCGGAGTGCTGCGGCAAGTCTGTCGAGCAGATGGTGTCTGAGATCCAGCAGCACGGGAAAATCGTTCTCCTCGCCTGCGGCTCACCGTGTTCGTTCCTTGGAACAGACAATGTTTGCTCGATTTACCCGACTCGTCCGAATGCCTGCGTCGCGATGCAGGCCGGTGACGAACAGTGCCAGGATGCCAGGCTGGCTGTGGGATTGGCTCCGTTGTTGCCAGTGGTTGCAAAAGATTCCGTCCCGGAATGACATTGTAGTGTGTTGCATAACGGCTTCCCGGACCTGGAAGCTTTGCGCACTGGTGATGCCGGAACTGCGCGATGTCTTTTCCGGCCGACGTTCAACGACGACCTTCTGCAAAAAGCCCCGTATCGATTCAAATACGGGGCGGCCTGAGCGAGGTCAGGCACAGTGGCGAGGTGCCCGGTTATCGTGAGAAAAGATTGCTTCACGGTTCCGGCGGTGCTGACAGGATCAGATTGCAGATGGCTCGTGTGACGGCTTCGTCCCACGGATCGCCCATGCCGAAAGGTGTGGTGAGAGCTGTTTCCGGCGGCGGGTTTCCATCGTCGAGCCATGTCAGCAGACTTGCTGCCTGGTCTGCGGCTTCGACAAGGTCTCCGTCTCCGTACGCGGTCGTGAGGCACGTCCAGCAGAATTGTGCGTCCATCATTGATCTCCTTTCACGTTCGTTGCGGGAGTTCGCCGATGCGACTCCTCACTGGTTTCATTCGTTCGACTGACCACGCTGCGGCAGATGAAGGCAGCGATCATTCGGTGCCAGTCGGCACCGAGTGATTCATCTCCGACGACAATGGGCGAAAAACCGCCTTTGCCGAGCCATTCGAGTAAAGCCCTGGCAAGTTCTTTTGCTTCGTCGTGGTCGTTCTGTTTCAGAGCATCCAGCATGTCGGTCCAGGTCTGTTGTGGATCCATCAGCAAGTCTCCTTTGTGCCTATTGTTTCAATGAGCGATTCGCTCAGGCGAAACTCTGCCGAACATCAGCAGAGCCCAGGGAGATTGCCACGAACTCCAACTGCGGCGCAATGCGATTGCAGGACGTTCAGTGACGGTGGACGGCTGCTGGATCGCTGTCAGAAAAGCTCGCCGCGTTTTCGTTTGGCGGGCCGTGCTGGCGAATCCTCGGCTGGAATACCCGCCGGTGAAGTTGCTGTCGGTTGGGCTGGTGTTGCCGCTGGCGAAGCAGGCTCGCTGATTTCATCGTCTGTTTGTTGTTTCAGCATGGCAACGAGTCTTGCTTGCATACCATCGACTGCCTGAAGCACTGGCTCAAGCTGACCTTTCTCTGCGGCTTCAAACGCCGCCGTCAGATTTCGTACCAGTGTATCCAGCGAATCAGATTCGAGCGGCGACGCCTGAACATTCTCAGGAAGCGTGAAGCGATCAAGAACAAGTCGTGCGGCCCAGTCGTCGGCATTTGGATCTCGTGCCATACGGCGGACACGGACATGTTCCATCGGCTGGATCGGCAAACCATTTCGCGTCACCCACGAAAAATCTTCCCTGACCTCGTCCAATACTTCGCGAAGACAACGCACTTCCGCCGAGAGACGATCGGCGGCTTCAGAAAATGGCTCTGTCTGCTCTGCGGGACTGGCCGAAGGAACTTTTCGTCGAGAGGGCATGTCCATCACAAGATGCCAGAGAATCAATGACTACGAAAGTGCGAGAGCCGCTTTCAGGCAGTTGTCCACTTTCGACATTGTCTCAACCGTCATTGTTCCGATCTTGCGGCGAATGAAACTGCGGTCGATGGTGAGCATGTTGTGACCCTGAACTGCAGAGTCAAAAATAAGTCCAGCCTGTCGTCCAACCGGGGACTCTGCGGTGATCAGGATTTCCGTCGGACTGCCGGGTGTGAATCGAGTTTTGCTCGTCAGCAGAACAACGATTGTGTCATCGAGACGTAGGTTGTCAGTGTCATTCTGCACCACAATACACGGACGAACTTTGGAACCGGTTCGATCCGTATACGGATAATCCACCAATACGACGTCGCCACGCAGGACAGCAGTAGTCATGCCTGTGGCCGGTGAGCGTCATACTGATCATAGGCGTCCATTTCAGGATCATCCCAACCCGCTCGCTTGCCAGCATCACTGATCGCTATTCGCTGCTGGTCGAGCGACAACGGTTCCATGTCGAGCAGCGACCGAAGTCGGTCGAACTGTTCGTCGAGGATCAACACGTAAACGCGCTGCGTTCGCGGATCGACAACTCGCACGGGAGTGTCGCCCGAATGTTCAACCATGTCCTGCAGTTCAGTGGGAAGCGTTGTCATGGAAGCAGTGTACCAGAGAACGCGGGAAAATGCAGCGATCATTTTTACCTGACCGGCGACTCAGGCTGGAATTCAGTCTCACAGTCTGTGAGAACCGGACGCTATCGCGTTCCGGCTGATGCACGCCAACCACTCCCCCACCGCCGCCTCCATTGAACTGGCGCTGCGGCCACGTTTGCGCTACCGTGGCGGTGGTTCTTTCTATTTCACCGGCTTCTATTCTGTGGAGGTACACCATGAGTTCGAACGGCACACTCATTAGTCACTGCGGGGCCGCACCGGTTTCCCGCGAAGATCTGGAGATCATCGTTGCTCCGCCGCCGACGGAAACGTGGTATCCCGTGAGGCATCAGGACGTCCTCAGTTGCGTCGAAGAGACGCTCGACAGTTCTGGATTCCGGATCGAGAAGTCCCAGTTGTCGGTTTCCAATCGGCAACAAAGGTTCTTCGGAGTTTTGGACATCCGAACGGAACTGGCTGACGGAGTTACGCTTTCCATCGGAGTCCGTAACTCCAATGACAAGACGTTTCCGATCGGCTTCTGTGTCGGCAACCGCACGTTTGTCTGTGACAACCTGGCGTTCTCGTCAGAGATTGTCATCAGCAAACGGCACACCCGGTTCGGCAGCGATCGTTTCAAAGAAGGCATCGCTGCGGCGATTGGCAGCCTGAACGATTACCGAGCCATTGAGGCTCAGCGAATCGCGACACTGCAGTCGCAATCTCTTGCAGACAACACAGCGGAATCCATTGTGTTGCGAGCCTGGGAGCAGGGACTGGTGGGCACTCGTCTG
>CAMAVB010000413.1 GCA_945861465.1 Candidatus Kuenenia stuttgartensis | reverse complement strand
GACTGGTCGATTGGGAACGTTTCTTCAGGCTTCTTGTCGTAGTCAAACTCTGCCATCACAAGTTTACCATATCCCGTCACCAGCGGACACGATGTGTATCCATCGTACTTCCCGGACAACGTCTGGCTGCTTATGGCCGCGATCAGATTTCCCACAAGTACCGGAGCCTGCTTTCGAATGGCTGCGCCAGTCTTCGAAGTGGGAAGGTTCGAGCAGTCGCCAATGCCGAACACATTGGGGAATTTCTTATGCTGCAGAGTCTCGCGGTCTACATCCACCCAGCCGTCTTTGTCCGCCAGCGGACTCTGTGCAATAAAGGTCGGCGGTCCCATCGGCGGAGTCACGTGAAGCATGTCATAGGATCTGGTCGTCGTTTCACCGGAATCCAGATTGCGAAACACGGCCTCGCGCCGATCGCCGAAGATCTCAATCAGTTCCTCGCGAAAGTGACAGATAATCTGCTTGCGTTTGATCACCTCTTCCAATGTCTTGCGATAGCGATCCACGGCGAAGATGTTGGCAAGCGGCGAAGTGAAAATAACCTGACTGCGTTCTCGAACACCCGATTTTCGAAACGTTTCATCCGCGAGATACATGATCTTCTGCGGAGCACCACCACACTTCACGGCCCCCGATGGCATCGTGAAAATTGCCGTGCCACCTTTGAAGTTTTTGATATTCTGCCACGTCGAATCGACGGTGTCATACGAGTAATTGCTGCAGACACCGTTCTTCGTCACTCCTTCTTTCAGCCCGGGAATCCTGTCCCAGTTAAGCTGCAGACCGGCGGCGATGACCAGCCAGTCATACGTGATGACCTTGCCGTCCCGAGTTCGAATCAGGTTCTTGTCCGGCTCGAATCCGGCAACAGCATCTTTGATCCAGCGCACTCGCTCTGGCATCACAGACTTCATCGGCCGGCCGGTGATCTCCTTTGGCACTACACCACCGCCGACTAATGTCCAGAGCGGCTGGTAGTAATGAGTGTCGGCTGGCTCAATGACCGCGACGTCGCGTTTGTTGAACCATCCGTTCGTCAGTCTCGCTGCGACTGAGATTCCGGCGGTGCCGCCGCCCACGACGACGATTTGATGATGAATGGTTTCCGACATCGGATCCTGTTTCTATGAAAGATTCTTGACGATGACAAATACTGCCACCAGGAGAATGGCCACCGAAAACACCCGTTGCAGAATGGAAGCCGAAAGTCGATGACCAATCAGCAGTCCGAGCCAAAGTCCACACAATCCACCGGTTGCAAACAACGCGGTGATGTTGAAAGTGATGGACTGACCGCCCCACAACTGCGACGCAAAACCTGAAACACTGACAAGAGAAATCACCAGCAACGAAGTGCCAACAGCCCGCGACATCGACATGCTGCTGAAGAGGATGAGAGCCGGGACAATGATGAATCCACCACCGACTCCAAACATCCCGGACAATGTCCCTGAAGCCACTCCGACAAGCAGCAGCATTCGAGCGCATCGACTGGTGAGAATTAGCTGTCCCGCAGCATCCCGCTGACAGCTTGGACCATCCTTGACATACCCGTCCGATTGCTGACCGGACGTTTCAACTGGAATGCAAACCTGCGACTCAGCCGCCGCTCGTCCGCTCTTTTTCCACATTTTCCATGCGATGGTGACCATCAGCCCGGAGAACAACAGCATCAGCCAGTTCTCCGGAATCTGCTTTGCCATCCATGTTCCAAACGGCGCTCCAAACATTCCTGCAACGGCAAACAACAATCCCGTCCGCAGTTCCGCTTCTCCCTTGCGCCACTTGGCCAGGAATCCGAAAAATGACGTCAGGCCAACGGACACCAGGGAAATTGCCACCGCTTCCCGAGCCGGCACACCCAATCCATAGGCGAGCAACGGAACCGCAAAGATAGCGCCGCCTCCGCCCGTCAGCCCAAGCGATAAACCCACGATGGAGCCCAAAAGCAGGCTAAGCCATGACATGTTGATGCTCCTTTCGTAAGTCAGAGTGATTGCAACCTGGCGAGCGGCAAGGTGTCAGACCTCCGCGTCATTTCGTCCCAGGGCTTCAGCCGCTGCCATTACCCACATCTCTAACTCTGTCTCGTACTCGTACTCAGTGAAACGGTACTCGTACTCGAAACATCCTGGGATCATCGAGTACGAGTACCATCCTGTGGACTGAGTACGAGTACGAGAATACTGGGGATTGTGAAATCAACGAGCGAATCAGAACAGCCACGAGTTTGAGCGCTTGACACTGAGAGCTGACGCCCAGCCGCTCGCCTGACTGAACACTGAACATTTTTTTTCCCTCCCTAAGCCGGCACCGCCTCACAAATCTTTGTCCCGCATGTCATCGTGTTCTCCGGCTGAGTCGGCAGCTTCGTTGCGATCCAGGCTTTGATACCGCCAACCATGTCGGACACGTTTGTGCGGCCAGCCTGAGTCAGCAGACTGCACGCGATCGCCGAGCGATATCCGCCCTCGCAATGAACAACTACAGGGCGATCCGCTGGAACTTCAGCGATGCGTTCTCGCATATGAGTCAGCGGTATGTTGTAACCATCGGCCAGATGAACGATGCCGTATTCCTTCTCCGATCGCACGTCCAGAACGAACGGCTTACCTTTGGACGACACTTGTTCCGCCAAAGCCGCAGCTGTGATTCGTGACACAGTACGAATCAGTTCCGGGCGAGCATCCAATGCTTCCATTCCGTCCTTCAGATATCCAGCAGCATTGTCGAACCCGATGCGTCCCAGTCGCATAACGGCTTCTTCTTCGTTGTCCCCATCACCAATCACAACGATCGGAGCATCGTGGCTCAGAATGGAACCAGCCCAGGTGGCGTACTTGCCCTTGAGTCCGATATTGATCGAACCCGCCATATACGCACCTTCGAAGTCGGGCGCTTCACGGACATCAACCAGTTGTGCTCCTGAGTCCCGCAGCGTCAGCACTTCATCAAGACTCAGTGCCTTCAGAGACGACTTCATTGTGCTTTCGAGGCCCGGACGTTCCTGACGATTCTTAATGGCGTCGTAGACAAAGTAGCCCGGAGCTTCCGGCTGTTCGCTCGTGACGAGATCCCGGAACTGTTCAAATGGCATGGGCTGCAAGGCATAGTTGAACTTCTTCTGCTCGCCAATGGTCGATACCGTTTCTTTGCTCAGCGATTTGCCGCACAACGAACCAGCTCCGTGGGCCGGATAGACCAACGTGGTGTCAGGCAGCCGTCGCAGTTTGTCGAGAGAGTGATACAGCATCTCGGCCAGTTCATCGGCAGTCACTCCAATGGAAGCCAGCAAGTCCGGACGACCGACGTCACCGATAAACAGCGTGTCACCGGTCAGCACGGCGTTTGGAACTGTGGCACTGACCGCGAGGTCAAACACCAGCAGTGAAATACCTTCCGGAGTGTGCCCCGGAGTTTCCATTGTCTGAATTCGCACATCGCCAAATTCGATAACATCGCCGTCTTTCAACGCCGTATGATCGAACTCTGCGCCGGCTCGTTCACCCATGCAAATTCTCGCTCCGGCCTGATTACGCAGTTCAATGTGCCCGGCGAGGAAGTCCGCATGGAAGTGAGTCAGAAAGACATACTTGATCGTGTATCCACTGGCCTTTGCATCGGTCAGATACTGCTCGATGTCACGCTGCGGATCAACGACGGCAGCGATTTTTGTCTTTTCGTCCGCGATCATGTACGACGCATGAGCCAGACAGCCGAGATAGTATTGCTTGAGGAACATGGTTGAACTCCTGATTTGCCTTTAAGGCGAGCGGCAGGGCGTCAGCCCTCCGACTGGGTTTGTGGTCTTGCAACGGAACTCAACAGAATTCCGAGGTGGTTCAGAAGTCTCACGACTTCTGGTACAAGCGTGGAAACGACGGCTACGCTGCCGCTCCCGTCATTTGATTCAGTGCTCGGCGAAGCGCCGCTTCCGATGCAGCCCCGGCCGACTGTGTGACAACTTCACCATCGGCGATAAACACCAGAGCAGGGATCGAGCTGACCTGATACCGAGTGGCCAGTTCAGGCTCTTTGTCCACGTTGACTTTGACAATGCGAGCCTTCCCGGAGAACTCGACCGCCAGTCGATCCAGCGTCGGAGCCAGCATGCGGCACGGGCCGCACCAATCGGCATAGAAGTCGACCAGAACAGGCACCGGGGAGCTCAAAACATCCCGCGAAAAATTTTCGGCTGAGGTGTGATAGACGACACTCATGATTCTTCTCCTCTGCAATTGATTTGAGATTTCAAATTTGAAATCTCAGATTGAAACTCTATCCACAACACGACGGACTCGAACCCGTCGAACAGTTCTTCACAGGCGGTGCTGTCGGCGACTTGCCAACCTGATTCCACGGCATGCGAGCCAGAATCATGGCCATGCCGCAGGTGTCAGTGATCCCGGCGAACATGAGTCCTGCTCCAACAAAAGCGGAGAGGCCTGCCCAGTAGCGATTCACGAAAATCGCGAGCAGTCCACCTGCCAGCGACAGAAACCCTGCGGCGATGCGAACCTGACGTTCCAGAGAGATGGCCTTCTTGCCGCGAACAACCGGGTAGCCGGCCTGATCCCAGGCCATCGTGCCGCCTTCGACATTCACCACATTGGTGCAACCTGCTGCAGTGAACTTCTCACACGCCTGTTTGCCTCGACTGCCCGATCGACAGATCACATACAGCGGCACATTCGTTGGATGAGCAGCCAACACCGCTCCACAATCGAGGCTCTCCAGCGGTGCGTTTCTCGCCACCGTCGCGTGAACCTCGCGAAACTCAACAGGAGTTCGCACGTCGATCAGGTGAACTTGCTCACCAGCCTG
>CAMAVB010000412.1 GCA_945861465.1 Candidatus Kuenenia stuttgartensis | reverse complement strand
CCGCCTTTTTCGTACTCGCTGCGGACAAGATGTCCTGGTCCCTTGGGGGCCACAAGCGCCGCATCTACGCCGGGCGGAGGCTGGACCTGGCCGAAGTGAATGTTGAACCCATGTGAACACATCAAGAGATTGCCGACCTTGAGCTTAGGCTTGATGTCGTTGCGATAGACATCGCCCTGCAACTCGTCAGGCAGCAGAATGTTGATCAGGTCGCCCTTGTCAGCAGCTTCGGCCGCGGACACCGGTGTGAATCCGTGGCTGACGGCAAGATCGTAGTTTGGACCACCCGGACGCTGGCCGACAATGACTGTGCAACCGCTGTCGCGGAGGTTTTGTGCCTGCGCATGTCCCTGACTTCCATATCCGATAATGGCAATCGTCTTGCCTTTCAGAAGGCTGAGATCCGCATCGTCGTCGTAGTAGAGTTTGACCGCCATTTCTTCAAATTCCTGTCTGAACACAAAAGCTGGGTGAGAACAACCGACATTTGTAGCCACAGTCGGATAAGTGGCAGAAGCAAAAAAATTGCGAAGTGCGTCCGGAGCTGACATGCAGTCGAAGACGGATCTCGCGCAGAATCCGAATTGAACCAGGGGGCATCGGTCAAAACAAGCGAACAGGCCCGTTGATGGCATCAAACCCAAAAATCCCCGCAGATGAGCGGACTTCCACTCAACGCTGCGCAGCAAAAAGGGCGAGTCAGAAAGACTCGCCCTGCATTCCGTCACGGCTCAACAGACGTTAAGGCGAGCGGCAGAAAGGAATTTACCGGTACGACGGACTTCCAGTCCGTCGGATCGTGCTACTCGACGGACTGGAAGTCCGTCGTACAAATTGCGGATGGTAAGTCCTATCCTGCCGCTCGCCTAACGAGTCTTGTTTTCGTGAGAAGATTTGGGGAAGTCGATCGATGTACGCCGACGGAGCGGCGGACCTACGCAGCAAGCAGCTTCTCGCGTCGGACTACTGCATTTCCAGTTCCGTTGGCTGGTTCGCACGGCGCGCCCGCATTTCGGCTCGGCGACGATCGCGACGTCGAATATCACTTGGCTTTTCGTAGAACTCACGCTTGCGCATTTCTTTCTTCACACCTGCATGTTCGACAAGTTTTCGAAATCGACGAACTGCTTCATTCACACTTTCATTATCACGCAAACGCAACTTAACCACAAAAATCCTCCTCTGGGGAAACTGAACAACTGAATAGACACGAGACGATCCGATGTCAGAATGTAACAAATCCACTGGTGAATTGCAAATTGCCAAAGTCCCGCATTTGCCAACTGCGGGGAAACCTGTCAGCCTTAGACATTGGCAATCCAGGGGAAAGCTCCCGGCGTTCCGTTTTTCAGCGTCAAGGTGGGGTCCTCCCGTCATCCTGGTACGTTTTTCTCAGATCACAGCGTTATCGACAGAATCTCCTGATGACCCGCGATTGTATCTACATAATTGACACATTTTCCCTGATGTTTCAGGTTTTCCACGCCATTCCTGCGATGAGAGGAACTCAGGGCCAGCCGACGAACGCCGTCTTTGGATTCACTCGGGATATCCTTGGAATTTTGGACCGCAGGCCGACGCATCTCGTCTGCGCGTTTGATTCACCTGGTCCGGGAAAACGCAACGCAATCTATGATGCCTACAAGGCGAACCGCGCGGAGATGCCGGAAGACCTCCGGCCCCAGATTCCGCTGATCAAGGAGTTGCTGGCAGGTTTTCGCATCCCGATTCTGGAATGTGCCGAATGGGAAGCTGACGATGTGATCGCCACGATCGCCACTGCCGCTGCGGCTCGCGATATGGAAGTTGTCATTGTGACGACCGATAAAGACGCTCGTCAATTGCTGAGCCCGACCGTGCGAATGTTGAATTGTCGCAAGAACACGTTCTTTGACGGAGCGGCCTTGATGGAGGACTGGGGCGTGCGTCCTGATCAGGTCGTTGATTTTCAGTCTCTGGTTGGTGATTCCGTCGATAACGTTCCAGGCGTGCCCAAGGTTGGCCCGAAGACGGCGAAGACTTTGCTGGAAACATTTGGAACGCTCGATCATGTCCTGGCGAACGCCGACAAAGCTCAAGGGAAAAAACTGCAGGAGAATCTCATCGCGTTCGCCGATCAGGCGCGAATGAGTCGCGAACTTGTCCGTCTGCGAACCGACCTGCCGCTGGAGATCGACTTTGAAGCGGCCCGGATCCAGGCTCCCGACCGCGCGACGCTGCACGAATTCTTCAAGCTGCTCAATTTTCGTCGCTTCGCCGCTGCGATGAGCGATGAATCGTCTGCAGAAAAGCCGATGGACGTTGATGAAATTCCGCCAGGTGAATCCTCAGTCGTCATTCCGGAATCGGCACGCGCAGTTGCCGGCTCAGCGGGAGCGAATGATTCCCTTCGACCGAGGCAGCAGTCGTTGTTCGAATAAGGCTGATCGCGGGTTATGTGCCCCGCGTCTCCGACGCGGGATTCCACTGCCCTCAATTTGTGCTCTGCCAATGATGGATTGATGGATTGTGTGCCACTGGCTCTGCCAGTGCTTCCTGCCGATGGAGAACACTGGCGGAGCCAGTGGCACACATCAAAGCAAGGTCGACAATGCAACTAGCACGGTTTTGCTTCGCGAACGCATGAGCCATTCCAGAACGTCATCTCGGGGGCATTTGCAGGAAAACTGTTGAGAATCAGCCGCACCAGGCGACGGTCGTCGTCATGAACAGGAGCGGAAAGTGCGTCTGTGTCCGGAAAACTGTGCCGCAGTCCAGCCAGAATCAGGACCCACGAACGGCTGCGATGGCTGAGTCCCGCCTCGTCGATTCGATCACGAAGGAATTCCATCGCGCGGTCTTTGTCGAAGGCGAACTCCCACAGGTTGTACTGGCCCATGATCGAGCAGCAGAGCAAATCGGTCCAGCGTTCCGAAGATTTTCGCAGTTGGTCAATCGCCAGCAGGTCTTTTGACAACATGCGATCATCGGCCTGGACGACTCTCAGAGCCTTATGCCGCACGGCCAGATGTCCGAGATGAATGTTGCGTGCGACCGGACGAATGCGATCGATCCCGTTGTTTGCGTCCCGCGCCAGCAGCAGCACCGTCCAGATGCGGGAGATCATTTCATTTATCAGAATCTGTTCCGTAATTGCGCGTACGGTTGCTCTGCCGGGAATTTTACCTGCCGGGTGCCGAGGGTCGTTGATCGGCTGACTGTGTTCCAGTTCGTTCAGATCCCGCATCCAGCGATTGAATCGATTGCGACTGAGGACGTAATAATCGCCTACGGCTTCAGACGAAATTTCGTCAGTCTGTTCGATGAACAACTGGCTGTGAGCCGCCATGATTGCCGCAACTTCGGTGAGGTATGCCAGTTTCACGTTTCATCCTGTGGGCAAAATAGAGCGGAAGAGTCGTTTGAGTTCAGCGTGCTGGACAGCGAGGTTGTGGTTTCAGATCTACAAAGGATCGCAAACTGGATGCCATTTTCTGCAGCAGTTGTGATTCGTGAGCGATGCAGTGTGAATCTAAGTCCGCCACAGGCTGTGGTGACTGCGAATCGCAGCGTTTTCAGCGAGAGACTCGATTTCGAAATGCCGATTCCATGCATGCCTTGCATCAATTTCAGGCCCGGACGGGGTAGCGATTCGGACACGTCATGTTGCCGGAACGCAACATTGGACATTGCTGACACTACCGGATTCTATGTGCAGCTCCCAACTGGTTTTGAAGCGAAAATCGATTGTGGAAGAATGCATCGTTTAACGGCGAGTCGCAGGCGTAGGCGGCAGAGAATTCGCCTACGCCTGCGGCTCGCCGTTAAACGAATGACTTTCCCCGTAAACACCCACGTAGAATCCGGTAGGCTCAGGGACATTGCATAGAAGCGTGTCACAACACCGGCAGTTTCTGCCGAAGGGTATTGCGAATCGCAGTCGGGAATCAGGCCATTCGGCGGTTGCCGCCTGTTGTGCGACATCCTCGGAACTTGCGTCTTTACGCTGACGTTCAATTCCTGCTAGATTCGCGGGCGTTCAAGTCCGGTCGCAGGCTGTCAGATCCCAGGGACGGGAGCAGAATCGATGCAGTTTTCAAAGTTTGGTTTTTTACTCAGCGTATTCGCATTGTCGGCGTCCATCGGTTGTGGGGGTGGAGATTCCGCAGGCAAAGATCTCGATGCCGATTTGATGAGTGAGCTGCTGGGACCGGAAGTAGAATCTGACGACTCGTCACATGCTTCGCTCGAAACCTCCGTGGAAAGCGATGTCGCAGAATCGGACGCTGGTGACGTGCGGACTGTCAGCGATTCATCAGAGCGAAAGGCACCGTCAGGAAACGTTGCAAGACCTATCGGTGAAAAGCTGGAACTGCGACTGCAGCAGGGTGATCGTTTTCCGCTGGTGAAGACAGTTGAGCAAAGGCTTGAGCAGAGATCCGACATCGTTCCCGCGCTGGCTCGTACAAGACTGGAATTGACACTCATCATTACGGTTGAAGACGTCAAGTCTGATGCCATTCGTCTGGGAGTTCAGTATTCCCGCGTGGCCTATCAGCACGATATCAACGGCCAGCAGCTGGCATTCGATTCTGCGACTCACCGCGGCGCGGTTCCGTGGGATGCGATTCCCTATGCCGGCATGGTCAATAACGGATTTTCGTTCTGGCTGGGGCGCAACAACAGTATTCGTGAACTCGTAGGCTTTAAGGACTTTCTTGAACGCTGCGTCGCGAATGTACCGCTGGAACGTCGCGCAACACTTCTGTCGGAAATCAGTAACCGTTTTGGAGACGACGGTGTGGCCAATTTTGTGGACGACTCCATCGGGCTGTTGCCATACGACGACACGGTTGATGAAGCTGC
>CAMAVB010000411.1 GCA_945861465.1 Candidatus Kuenenia stuttgartensis | reverse complement strand
CTGAGGATGATGGCGATGCCTCGACCACGATGAAACCGCAGCATCGTTTCGATAGCTTTTTCAATCGGAACACTGCCGCCGCCTTCGACATCTTCCAGAAACTTCAGCAGCTTGCGGATCCTTGTGCGCCCGGCCCCCGGCGGCAGCATCCACGGCTGATCCTGTCGCGCATGAATGGCATACGCGCTGACACGTTCGACATTCTGCAGTCCCATGATGCCGAATGCCGCCGCCAATTGTTTGGCTCGCAGCAATTTGTCTTCAAACAGCATCGACGTGGACGCATCCACCAGCAACACAACATGCATTTCTTCTTCATGCTGAAACTGCTTGATGTACGGTCGCCGCAGACGCGCGAAAATGTTCCAGTCTACGTAACGCAGATCGTCCCCCGCAACGTAGTCACGAAAGTCGGCGAAGTCCGTACTGCTGCCGCCCTTGCCTGACAGATGTTCGCCGCGCGCGCGATTGGTCAGGCGACGATTTGGCTTCAATCGCATGCGCTCGATCTGATTGAGCGTGGAATTGTCGAAGAGTGTTGTGAGTTGTGAAGTTGTTGAGGTCACGTATTCATTCCTTTCGTTTAACGGCGAGCCGAAGGCGCAGGCGAATTTGTCCCATGCGCCTGCGCCTTTGGCTCGCCGTTAAACGATGCTATCTATAATTTCGCTGATTGCTTAATAAATGATTCGCCGATCTGCCGGAACTCCGCTGCGCTGCGGTCCGGCCTACTTTGATTACGCCTCCATTGGCAGCTTAGTCACACATTCTTCGATCACATCGCGGATTGATACGTTCTCTGCCTGGCCATCATAATTCAATAACGCTCGATGTTGCAGAACTTCCTGGGCAAAGTGACGAATGTCGTCAAATGAAACATGCGCACGGCCCAGACTTAGCGCTCGCACACGAGCCGACCGAATGAGCGCCTGAGCGGCTCGCGGGCTGGCTCCCCAACGCAGATATTTTTTGACCCGTTCCGTCGCGAACGCAGAATCCGGATGCGTCGCGAGCACCATGCGACAGGCGTAGTCACGCATCGGATCACTCACAACGACGCGATCCAGGATCGTTCGGAGATGCAGAATACGTGGCCCGTCGATGACCGTTGAGGTTTCGACTTTCCTCTTGAGAATTGTTCGCGTTACGACCTCGTTCAATTCTTCTCGCGAAAGAAACGGTACCACGACCTTGAACATAAACCGGTCCAGCTGTGCTTCAGGCAGTGGGAATGTGCCCTCCTGTTCGATCGGGTTCTGCGTCGCGAGGACGAAGAACGGCGGATCAAGCGTATAGGTCGTGCCGCTGGTGGTGACTGTGCCTTCCTGCATCGTCTCGAGCAACGCCGATTGCGTCTTCGGCGTCGCGCGATTGATTTCGTCGGCCAGAAGCAACTGCGTGAAGATCGGGCCCTGGCGGAATTCGAAACGGTATTTCCCGGCGTCATCGGTCGTCATGATATTCGTACCAATGACGTCGGCTGGCATGAGATCCGGGGTAAACTGGATACGGCGAAACTCCAGCTTCAACACCTGCGACAGTGCCTTGACGAGTTCCGTTTTCCCGAGCCCCGGCACGCCTTCCAGCAGCACGTTTCCGCCGCAGAGCAGCGCCGTGAGCGTCGCTTCCACCACACGCTGTTGACCGACAATCACTTTGCCGACGGCATCACGGACGGCTTGAAACTCGTTACGAAACTGATCCGCTTCCGCCTGAAGCTGTGCGGGAGTAAGTGGCTCGGACATGAATTGATGGCTTTCTGATGTGAAATGGCGAGCGGCAGGGCGTCAGCCCTCCGTGGTTACTATTGACTTGTTGAGGCGAAATGCACTCGGAGGGCTGACGCCCTGCCGCTCGCCTTTATTCTTTCTTTCCTTCTCCATCCTGGTCGCGTCGGCGTTTAATCTCCAGCAATCTGGATGTTGTACCGCCATCGACGGGTGGTCCGGATGAAGATGGCGCGGGAGGCGTCGATGGTTTGGTTTCTGGTTTCTGACTTGTGGACGCAGGTGGTCGCTGCGATTGTTGTCGAGTCGCCATGGGTCGGCCAGTTACGGGCTCCGAACGTGTACCGCCGGCGACTTGATCACGGTCCTTGATCATTGACGCACGCACCTCACCCGCGCGCTGCAACAGCGTGCCCATCGTGGCGGTGGATTCGCGCTTGTGACTGCGGAATAATCGCCTGACCCATCCCAGGTCCAGTTGCACGCGACGAATGGCTACATCCAGCGGAAGCAAACACGCGATGCACATCAGGAACCAGTCAAAGATCGCCCGACTGCTGCGTTTGGGTTTGCGATCACCAAAAATCGTGTTGGCCAGTTCAACAGGGTTTTGATCCGCATCCAGTTCCACGCCACCTGTCTTTTGTGCGATGTCGCGCAGCACGATCGGGTTTGCCCGAAATCTCAGATACTCCGGTGAGTACGACACGATAAAACCGGCATACGCTGTTTCCCGTCGCGTTCCGTCGGTTGCTCCAATCATGACCTGATAACGTCCTTCTCCTTTCAATGGCATACTGGTCTGATAGCGTCGCGGGGCAATCTGGCGTACCTGCTGAGACTGTTCGAAACTGTTCGGTCCAGTCACCGAAACACTGATATCCAGCAACGTTTCGGTGGGATGAAAGTCTTCCACGACGACCACGCCTTCGTTGCCGTTGACATACGTGTAGACTCGCAAATACTGCTCCCGCCGTGTCCGGCTGATGCGTGTCACCAACTGATTGACAAATTGCTGATACTGGTCCCAGCCGACCCAGTCTTTCCCCCAGCGTTCGGTCAGGTCGGAAGTGAATGCGGCAGTCATGCCGAGTCCATAACGCCAGACAGCAAGAATCGGATCGGCTTCCGTATCACCGGCGGCGATTTCCGCCTCCGAAGGCGGAGCCGCCAGCAAAATCGTCGCCCTTGGATCTTCTTTCGGTGACGTCAGCACGTAGCCGTGCAGTTGTGGCGATTCGTTAATGTCCTTCAGCATCGGATCAGTGTTCACTCGCGACGGGACGAAATCCCGAATCTGCAACTGACTGCGACGAAGCGTCTTGGCTTCCTTGATAAAAATCGAAGGCAACTGATTGGGATCGCTGGGATAATAAAATCGTCCCTTTGTAACGCTGGCGATCTCTTCCAGGATACGAGTGTCACCGTTGTGCGGAAACACGGCCACGGTTGAACAGGACACCTCATTTTCGATGAACTGTCCCAGCAGTTCGGGCGTCGGCGGTGACGCATCTCCGTCCGAAATAATGATCATGTGACGGCTGGACGCATCGGATTTCACTAATGCGTCCAGTCCCATCTTCATCGTCGTTGCAAACGTTCCCATGTCGCCGATTTCCGCGTTGTTGATCAACGGGACCAGTTCGGCGTACTTTGAAGCAGGCGTCAGTTCAAAAATCCATTCATCGCCGTTCATCGTCTGAGCCATGGCTCCCACAAGGTCTTCAGAATTCAAAACCTGAATCGCTTTCTTGGTAATGCGTTTCGCCCAACTGTTGCCCTGAGGAAACTCGCAGGTGTGCAGAATAATGGCCAGCGCGCCCTTGGGCAAAATCTTCTTGTCAGTGATTTCCATCGAGATCGGCAACGCCTTTTCTACGACGGAACCCTGCCAACCGCCCGGGCCGAAGCTGTTCGGACCGCCGACCATCATGAACCCAATCCCTAGATTTCGAATGGCATCGTGGAGTGCGTCCACCTGAGTTCCCAGCATGGAATCGGCCGCAACGTCGGCAAAGATCACCGCGTCGTACGGCATCAGCGACAACGGGTCATATGGAAATTCCAATGCACTCAGGACTTCCACTTCACGCTCGCCCTGTTTCAAGGCCAGCACCATCGCATGCCACTCGGCGGGATTACTCTGCGGGTCTGTGACAACAAGAATCCGCCCGGGACCTTCCAGATAAAGGTAGTTCCGTACCTCATTGTTTTCTGAACGACTGTCGTCACCGGTGGCGACTTCGATTCTGGCTGAGTACTCATAGTAGCCTGGCTGATCGACTTTGATCGGAACAGAAAAGCGGCTCTTGCCCTCTTCGAATTCCACTTCCTGTCGAGCGATGGTATTTTCGCCTTCAGACAGGACCAGCGTCCCTTTGCCTTTCGCGAGCGAACTCAACACGACCGACGCCTCGTATGTTTCACCCAGACGAACAAATCGCGGCAGATCAAGCCGTTCCAATAACACTTCGTGAGTGTAGTTGTACTCAATGGGGACGACGTTGACCTGGACATCGCGGGACTGCAGGTCGTCGATGATATCCTTTAACTGGCCGACCGTTTCGGTGCCGTCGCTCACGAGGACAATGCGTCCCAGATGTTCTTCCGGCAGCATGGCTGCGCTTAATGCGAGCGACTGCTCCAGATTGGTCGCGTCCTGACTGACCCGCGAATTGATGTATTTTTCAAACGGAAAAGTTTCGCGCGGCGGATACTCGACTGCTGCAGTACGCCCGAATACCACTAACCCGGCCTGATCCGTTGCTGGTTTTTCAGCCGCAGTCCCAGCGACCATTTCCAGTGCCTGATTTCGCGCTTCGTTCACGGAATCCGAAACATCGACGTTGTACACGACGGAAATCACGTCACTCGTCCGCACGGCGCGTGGTTCAGCAAGAATCAGGATCAGCAGGCCGCAGATCAGCAAGCGACAAAATCCCGCAACAGCACCACGCCGCGCCGGAAGCCCTGCGTGACCAGCCGCCTGCATCCACCAGACCCATGGTGTGAACAGCAACAACAGGAACGCCCATGGCCGGGCAAACTCAAGTTCTTTCACGAATTCGAAGACAGGCTTTGGAATGTTCCAGTCAGCCAGCCACGAAAAATTTATCCATTCGA
>CAMAVB010000410.1 GCA_945861465.1 Candidatus Kuenenia stuttgartensis | reverse complement strand
GTATTCTCCTTAGTACGAGAGGATTTGGAGGGACGTACCTCTGGTGTTCCTGTTGTCACGCCAGTGGCATCGCAGGGTAGCTATGTACGGTTGTGATAAACGCTGAAAGCATATAAGCGTGAAGCCATCCCCAAGATAAGGTTTCGTTGAACTTCGGTTCTGAACTCCCCTTGAAGACGACGAGGTTGATAGGCTGGTGGTGTAAGGCGCGAAAGCGTTTGAGCTGACCAGTACTAATGGAGGAATGCTTGGCCACTTTGATTAACGGTCAGAATATTACTTAGACTTCATCATACACAGGAACGGGCGACTCCGTTGTCCCTCCTGTGGTTTCCCGGTAAATCACTTGTGAGGAAACACCCGTTCCCATTCCGAACACGAACGTTAAGCTCGCAAGGCCAATGATAGTGCCCACAAGCGCGAAAGTAGGTTACGCCGGGATCTTTTAAATAGAGCCGAACTCATATGAGTTCGGCTTTTTTTATGCGCCATTTCCCTAGTGGTGCTTGGTGATTTGCCCCTGATCGGATGGCAACGATCCTCAGCAATGAAACTCTGTCGATAGCCATCCGTTCGGATCGGGTTATGAAGATCGCATGCATGCATGCATTGTGTCACTGGCGGACAGCAAGTAGTCGTGTTGGCGACTAAGCTCTTGTATGCTGGTTCCAAGTGTCTGCAACAATTCAGTTGCATCGAGATGTTCATCGACATGCAGAATCGCGATTTTGAGGCGGTGGAGCTGCTGGGGCACGGTGTCTTCGAGCATAGCAATCATCTCTCGTGCAGAAGTTCTCACGATTTTTGTGTGTTTTTGGACAGTTTCTCGTTCGGCGAGCCTTGCCGCCGTTTCCAGTACGCGCGAATTTGTTATGTGTTGCTGGCGAGCTAACTCGGCGACATCCACAAGGCGACCGAAAGGGGAAGCCTCTTTTCGCGATGTTTTCTGATTGGATTGTGCCGTTTCCAGACATCGCTTGGCTTTTGCTGATCCTGGCTCATGTCGCAGCGCAGCATGAAAACACTGCATTGCTAGTCCCACATTTTTCATGTCCATATAGATGTTGCCCAGATTGATGTGTGCGTCCACCATACTTGGTGTCAGTTTGACGGCCTCCTTGTAGGCAGAAATCGCCATCGTATTCATCTGCAACGCGCGTTGCGCGATTCCCATATTGTAATAAGCTTCGGCGCATTTTCTGTCGCGCTGCAGCGCCCGACGCAAAGCGTCTGTGGCTTTCTTGTGTTCTCCGATTCGATTGAGGATCGCACCTAGATTCACCCATGCTTTGGTATGAGCCGGATTCAGTTGAGTCAGCCGCTCAAAACATTCTCGGGCGGGTTCTAGTTTCTTCTGGAAGAAATTTGTCATTCCCAGGAGCTCGAGAGCGTCCTCTTCTTTGGGGTCTTCTTCCAGCAGTTTTTGCAACTGATGACAGGCTTCGGCATATTTTTGCCCTCGAATCAGTTCGCGGCTCTCCCGAAGGACTTTTGCCGTGGGCGTTTCTTTATTCATGTACTGGCTCCGAGACTGAGGCAATGGTTCTGCATTGCAGGTTTGTTTCCAAAGAAGTCTGTTGTTCGTAGATCGCAAAGCCGGGAAATCAGCGGAAGACTGGGTGATCAAATCGACGTTGTCAATGAATTCGCTGGCTAAACAGTGTGCCAATCAGGTTTTGCGACGAGATAAGGCAAGTTATAAGAATTTATGATCCTGCAACAACCAGGATTTTCTCAACGGTAGAGTTTGCCCAAATTTACGCAGATTGAACAGGGGTAAAGTTTGCGTTGTACGTTCGCTGAGTTCAAGCACCAAAACCTGCGAAGTCGATGCACGAATGAGAATCCCGGAAAACGGCTTTCGGGAAGAAATGGACCAACAGCATCTTCTGTTTCGCAAGATCGTGCAGGTTCTGAATGTCGAAATTGGTAATCCAAAGCATCATGCTGGTGGCCGTTCTCTGGACCAGCTTGACGCATCTTGGCTGCCTGAAAGCAGGCGATGCTCGTGAAACGCCATTGGTTAGAGCGGTTCAGCTGTCTCGAAAGTCCGTGGTGAACATCCACACTGAAAGGATGTCTGCCGAAGAAAAAGACTCCAAGTTCTTCTCGTCGAAATCACGCAAGGTTACCGGAATGGGAACCGGTCTGGTAATCGACGAACGCGGCTATATTGTCACAAATTACCACGTCATTCAGGACGTGGATGTGATCACGGTGACTCTGGAAGGTGGTTCCAGCTACGAAGGGCATCCGGTATCGTATGATCGTAAACACGATCTGGCGATTATCAGAATCACGGCAAATGATCAATTAGCTGTGATGAATATCGGTACGTCATCAGATCTGATGTTGGCCGAGACGGTCTATGCGGTCGGCAATGCGTTCGGCTATGAGCATACTGTCACCGCTGGCATTGTGAGCCAGCTTCATCGCGATGTGGAAGTGGACGAAACTCAGTCCTACGAGAATCTTATTCAGACAGATGCCAGCATCAACCCCGGCAATAGCGGCGGCCCGCTGATCAACCTGAATGGAGAAGTCATTGGAATCAATGTCGCAATTCGTTCCGGCGCGCAGCGAATTGGGTTTGCCATTCCCATTGATGATGCGCGGCGTACTATTGCCAGGTTGATGAGCGTCGAAAGGTTGAACGGAATTCCGCACGGCCTTGGTACAACAGACATTAAGTCCGCATCAGAGAAGAAGCTCGTGGTGGAGCAGGTCGCTGCTGAAAGTGCTGCAGATCTGTGTGGCATCAAGATTGGTGACGTCATTCGTTCTATCCGCGGGATCGCTGTCATGGATGGCACAGATCTGGAACGATCACTCCTTGATCTGCCACGCGGCAAGGTTGTTGATGTGATCATAGTTCGTGACGGACGAGACCAGACTCTGCAACTGACCGTGGGTGTCGGCAAGACGATCGGAATTCCCGTCGCGGCGATTTCGCAGCAGTCGGATGCGAACATCACGATTAACCCTCAGTCAACGGAAGCCGCCCGCGTCACCATAAATGTCGGATCAGAGGCAGACGCTGGCGTGATGAACCGGGCCTGGGATCTGCTCGGCCTGCGTCTCGAAAACCTGAACGAAGTCGATCGGCTGGAGATCGTCGGTAAAGCATATCCTGGTGCTCGCAAGCCCGTGCGATACAATGGCGGACTGCGAGTTGTCTCAGTGCGTCCAGGCAGCGCCGCTTCGCGGTTTGTAATTGAAGGCGACATCCTGCTGGGGCTCGACGGTTTTGAAACGCTCGGCCCGAAAAACATCAGCTATATCCTCCGCGAAGCCCGAATCAGGAATTCAGCTCCCATGAAGTGCCAGATTCTCCGCAAAGACGGCAATCCCGTTGAAGGCACATTAACGCTGACAAACCCATAGTGCTGAGCGATTTGTTATAGTGCATCGACTGGCATCGTCTTTTAAACAGGTGAGTCGTACTTGCCCGGCGATCCAGGCGGATTGGCTAATGAGGTTGCTATGCTGCAACTGAGACTGTGGGTACTCCTGATTCTTCTGACCCAGGCATCTCAAGGAAAATCAATCGTTGCTGCGGATGAATCGCGCAAGCGTGAAGTGCCGGAAGACGTGGATCCTGAACGGCAGCTTACTTTTGAACACGACATTGCACCACTGTTTCGAACTCGATGCCTGAAATGTCATGAGGGCGAGAGCCGGAAAGCGGATCTGGATCTTGCGTCGCAAGGACGCATCGTTCTCGGAGGTGAGTCTGGCGCTGCGATTGTCCCCGGAGCTCCTGACGAGAGTCTGCTGTACAGTAGAATTTCCAGCGGCGAGATGCCACCCGATGAAAAAGATCGTTTGAACGTCGCCGAACAGAAAGTCATTTATCGCTGGATCGCGGAAATGGGGAATGCGACCGCTGACGTGACGACTGATCCACCGACGAACCCGAGTCAGCACGATGTGATTCCGGTCATGCTGCGGCACTGCACCGCGTGTCACGGGCGGCATCGTCAGGAGGCCGGACTGGACCTGAGAAACCGCGCGGCGATGCTGAAAGGTGGTCGGTCGGGCCCCGCGATTGTGCCCGGCAATGCCGACGCGAGCCTGATCGTTCAGAAAATTCATG
The DNA here is from genome assembly GCA_945861465.1 of Candidatus Kuenenia stuttgartensis. Taxonomy (GTDB): domain Bacteria; phylum Planctomycetota; class Planctomycetia; order Planctomycetales; family Planctomycetaceae; genus SXXK01. Next base: position 822 of record CAMAVB010000410.1, on the reverse strand, counting down.
CCGGACAGATGCCTCCGTTCGAGCGACTCGTCGAAGTCAGCGTCAAGCCGGTCGAGTCCACGGAGACCGCGATGCTTGTGACGTGGATCGAACTCGGAGCGCCGGAGATTCTGATCGAGCCGGATGTGGCGACTACGACTTCCGATAGATTGGTCAGCGATGAGGATCGCGAATTCTGGGCATTCCGTTCCCCTGTGAAACCCGATGTGCCGGACTTCCGCAACCCAGCAGGAATTTGCAATCCTGTTGATGCTTTTATTCTGTCAAAACAGGAGCTTCACGGTACAGGTCTGTCACCTGAAGCGGATCGGCGAACTCTGATTCGGCGGGCATGTTTTGATCTGACAGGTCTGCCTCCTGATCCTGTGGAGATTGAGTCATTCCTGTCCGACGATCAGCCAAAGGCTTACGAAAGGCTGGTCGATCGGCTTCTCGATTCTCCGCGATACGGCGAACGTTGGGGACGTTACTGGCTGGATGTTGCAGGCTACTCGGACTCCGAAGGGAAGCGAGAACAGGATCTGCCACGACCTCACGCATGGCGTTACCGCGACTATGTCATTCGATCATTCAACGCTGACAAACCGTACAGCCGTTTTCTTATGGAACAGATTGCTGGTGATGAGCTGGCCGACTACGAACACGCCACTGAGATCACGACAGAAATGTCCGGCAATCTTGTCGCAACGGGATTCCTGCGGATGGTGCCTGACCCGACGTGGGCGAACATCACTGGTTTTATTCCGGACCGAATTGACGTGATCGCTGACGAGATCGACGTGTTCGGCTCCGGCATTCTGGGACTGACGCTGAAATGTGCCC
>CAMAVB010000409.1 GCA_945861465.1 Candidatus Kuenenia stuttgartensis | reverse complement strand
TCGGCTACAGCCGAAATTGCATATCTTTGAAATTGAAATGGGAGAATGAAATGGTCAATTCGGAAAGAAAGCCGGCGAAAGCCAGAAAACGTTCGGCAAAGGTGGTCGTGGTCGCCCGTAAACCGTCTCAGAGTAATCTGCTGCAGGGGCAGGGGCTCAAAATGGCGACTGCTTTGCTCGAAGGCGTGCGGGCCAACATTCTTGTTGCCAACCTCGATTTTGAAATTGTTTATATGAATCCCTGCGCGAAAGAAACGCTGGGAAAGTTGGCCGAGGAAATCCGTCGCATTTTTGGCGTGGAAATAGACGACGTGGTTGGTGCATCGATCCACAGGTTCCACAAGGATCCAAAACGCATCGAAAGGATTCTCACTGACCCCGCGGCGCTGCCGCATCAGGCGGAATTTATGTTCGGCAGCACCACGTTGCAGGCACGAATCAACAGTATCCCGGATTCGGCGGGCAAGAATCAGGGATATGTCGTCGCCTGGGAAGATGTGACCGAACGGCAGCGACTGGAACTTGATTACGCGGGCCAGATCGCAGCGATTCAAAGCTCGCAGGCGGTTGTGGAATTTGAAATGAACGGGACAATCATCAACGCCAACGAGATTTTCCTGAAGACGGTCGGATACAAGCTTGACGAAATCAAGGGACAGCGGCACAGCATTTTTGTCGAGGAAGCCCTGCGTTCCAGTTCCGAATATCAAGACCTGTGGCAACGGCTCAATCGCGGAGAATGCGTGGCCGGCGAATTCCGGCGTGTTGGCAAAGGAGGTCGGGACATCTATCTTCAGGGAGTTTACAGTCCGATTTTGGATAAGACTGGGAAGCCGTTCAAAGTCGTCAAGTACGCCGCAGAGGTCACGGAGGCCAGACTTCGCAATGCCGACAACGAAGGTCAGGTCGCCGCGATTAGTCGCGTGCAGGCGGTCATTGAGTTTGGACTCGACGGCGTCATTGCCACAGCCAATGACAACTTCCTTCAGGCGATGGGATATCGGCTGGATGAAGTCCAGGGGCGACATCACAGCATGTTTGTTGATCCGGGCCACGCAACCAGCACGGAGTACCGTCAGTTCTGGCTTGATCTGGCGGCTGGCCGACAGCAGACGGGTCGTTTTCGCCGACTTGGCAAAGGGGGCCAGGAGGTCTGGATTGAAGGATCATACTTTCCGATTCTCAACCATGCCGGCAAGCCATTCAAGGTGGTCAAATACGTCAGAAATATTACTTCGCTGAAGCAGGTCGAAGCGGCCCTCGGAACCACCGCCCAGACCCTGGCTAGCGCGGCGCAGGAACTCACCTCAGTCAGCCAGCAGATGGCCTCCAATTCTGAGGAAACTGCGTCGCAGGCCAACATGGTTTCTGCAGCCGCTGAACAGGTCAGCCGTAATGTCCAGACGGTCGCGGGTGCGGCGGAAGAGATGGGAGCCAGCATCCGGGAAATTGCCCGGAACGCGAACGACGCGGCGCGTGTTGCCACGTCGGCGGTCAAAGTGGCGGAGAAAACAAACGTCACGGTTTCGAAGCTGGGTGAAAGCAGTGCGGAAATTGGAAACGTGATTAAGGTGATCACTTCCATCGCGCAGCAAACCAATCTTCTGGCCCTCAACGCCACGATCGAAGCGGCGCGAGCTGGCGAAGCCGGTAAAGGTTTCGCAGTCGTCGCAAACGAGGTCAAAGAACTGGCTAAGCAGACAGCGAAAGCCACGGAAGACATCAGTCGAAAGATCGATGCCATCCAGTCCGATTCCAAAGGAGCCGTCGAAGCCATTGGCCAGATCGGAACCATCATTGGTCAGATCAACGACATCCAGACCACGATCGCCAGTGCCGTTGAACAGCAGACGGCAACCACAGCGGAAATTGCACGGAATGTCGCGGAAGCGGCTACGGGGAGTCGCGAGATCGCCCAGAATGTGCTGGGTGTGGCTCAGGCCGCCCGCAGTACGACAGAGGGCGCAGCAAATACGAAAACGTCGGCCGATGAACTGGCACGCCTCGCGATCGAACTGCAGCGTCTCGTGACGAAGCTCGAAGGGTAGACTAGCTCGATATATTTCACACGGGTTGGACTGAGGCTGCGTTCGGCGAGCGGGGGACGTGAGTCCCCTGATTTTTGCAGTGTCCGCGAGGTCAATCAGGGGATTGACATCCCCCGCTCGCCAAAGAAATACATCCATTCCGACCGCCCGGAGTAGAGAAAGAAACAGCAATGCAGGCGTTGGTGATTGACGATTCCCGGGCGGTGCGACTGCTCGTGGGCAACATTCTCCGCGAGCAGGGATTTCAGGTCTTTGTCGCTGGCCACGGCCAGGAAGGACTCGAACAACTTCATGAGAACCCGGAGATCAGTCTCATTCTCGTCGATTGGAACATGCCGGTAATGGATGGTCTGGAATTCATTCAGGCGGTGCGGCAGCAGCGAACCTGGGATTCCGTGACGATTGTGATGGTGACGACCGAAACCGAAAGCGAACAGGTACAACGGGCCATGACGGCGGGCGCAAACGAGTACGTAATGAAACCATTTACTGCAGAAGTGCTCGTCGCGAAGTTGTCGCTGCTGGGTGCATTTGAGGAATAGGGACTCGTCGCATGCAGAAAATTCAAGTACTCGTTGTCGACGACTCAATCGTCGTGCGTCGAGTCGTCACGGAAGAACTGGCCGCCCAGTCCGATATTGAAGTGGCAGGAACAGCAGCCAACGGACGGATTGCGGTGGACAAGATATCGCAGCTCAACCCGGATCTCGTGATCCTGGACATCGAAATGCCCGAGATGGACGGACTGACGGCACTGACGCACATCCGTCGCACGCATCCCCGAACGCCGATCATCATGTTCAGTTCTCTGACGGAACTCGGAGCAGCAGCCACACTGGATGCGCTGTCTCGCGGTGCGTCCGATTTTTTTGCCAAACCCGGCGGAGCGGGGGGGCTTGAAGCGTCGCGAAAGGTCATTCGGTCGGAATTGATTCCTGCCATTCGCGCGCTGTGTGCCCGCAAATCGCCACCGGCTTCCGCTCCCGCAGCCATGGCTCAGATGCTGCCGCCGAGGCACACGAGCACGGTGACGTCGCGGATCGACATTCTTGCGATCGGTACTTCGACCGGAGGTCCGAATGCCCTGGCAGAATTGTTCTCTGCGCTTCCGGCCAGTTTCCCTGTGCCCATTGTCGTCGTGCAACACATGCCGCCGATGTTCACGCAGATGCTGGCTGATCGGCTGTCGAAGAACTCCAGAATTCCGACCGTCGAAGCAAAGACGGGAACAGAACTTGAGCCCGGAAAGGCGTGGATCGCGCCCGGTGACTATCACTTGGTTGTCGAGCGTGACGGTGGGCGAATCCGCACGAAAATTCACCAGGAGCCACAAGAAAATGCCTGTCGGCCTGCCGTTGATCCGCTGCTGCGTTCAGTCGCCAGCGTTTATGGGCGGAGCTGCCTGGCGGTCATACTCACGGGGATGGGACGCGATGGGCTGAGCGGCTGTGAGGCGATCCGTGCTGCGGGTGGTCAGATTCTGGCTCAGGACGAAGCCACGAGCGTCGTCTGGGGCATGCCGGGATTCGTCGTGCGGGCTGGTCTGGCCGATAGTGTCCTGCCGCTCTCTGGAATCGCAGGAGAAATTGTGCGACGAGTGAGAATCGGCCGTGGCTGAGTTCATCATTTCCCCCGTAGATTACGATTTCATCGCAAACTTATTACGTGATCAATGCGCACTTGTGCTTGACCCAGGCAAAGATTACCTGATCAACTCTCGCCTTTCACCGATTGCCCAGCGGCACGGCTTGACGAGCATCGACCATCTCGTCAGGCGGCTGCGTGATACGAGTGACAGCAGCCTCGTGTCTGATGTTGTGGAAGCGATGGTCACCACGGAGACTTCATTCTTCCGTGATGTCCATCCTTTTGAAACGCTGAAAAAGATCGTCCTGCCGAAACTGATTGAACTCCGTCGCCCGCAGCGTCAGTTGAACATTTGGTGCGCGGCAAGCTCCAGTGGTCAGGAGCCTTATTCCATTGCCATGCTTCTAAAAGAGTACTTTCCTGATCTGGCCGGGTGGCAGATTAACCTCACGGCAACCGACATCTCGCACGAAATGCTGCAGCGATCACGCGCCGGGCGGTATTCTCAATTGGAAGTCAATCGAGGACTTCCGACGAACCTGCTGCTCAAATGGTTTCGCCAGGAAGGAGGAGTCTGGGAAATCGACGAGCAGATTCGCCGCATGATGACCTTTAAGCCGATGAATCTTGCTCAGCCCTGGCCAGCGATGCCGGCGTGGGATCTGATCTTTCTCCGGAACGTCATGATCTATTTCGATAACGACGTGAAGAAGTCCATTCTCGGCCGTGTTTCGCGCTCCCTTGGCGACGACGGATATCTGGTGCTGGGAGGTGCCGAAACAACATTCGGCCTGGACAATTCGTTCCAGCGCATTGAGACTCTGAAATCGGGATACTATCAAAGGAAGCCATAATTCGGACTACTTCTGCAACCCCTTTACATATTCAACCACGTCCGCGAGGTCCTGATGCGTCAGGTCTTTTTCAACGCCATCCGGCATCAGGGATTTTCCGGTGCTGCGGAGTTCTTCAATGTCGGTGCGGAGCACGGATTCGGATTTGCCTTCGGCTGCCAGCAGCATGATGCTGCTGCCGGTTTCGGTGGAGAGCATGCCGATCACACTGCGGCCTGATGTAGTCGCAACGACGAAGTTGAGGTACTTGGCTTCGACAGCGGCACTCGGGTCGAGGATCGCGGTGAAGATCGATTCCGGTGTCCGCGTGGTGAGTGAAGCCAGGTTCGGACCGACTTCATGGCCGACGCCGCCCTGCTTGTGACACGTCGCACATTTTTTGCCGAAGATCATTCCGCCGCGAACTGCGTCACCTGCGAGTTTCAACGCGGGCTGAAAG
>CAMAVB010000408.1 GCA_945861465.1 Candidatus Kuenenia stuttgartensis | reverse complement strand
GTTGTTTTACCGTCGAGTGGAAAAAACGGCAGCCGCGCGCGCCGTCGATCGGCATGCAAAGACTGATGATCTGTTTCTGACGCTGGCGACATTGTCGTCGTCTGCAGGTGAGTATCAACCGCTGGTCGAACAATCCGCCGCAAGAATTGCGACGCGCATCGTGCCTGCGAACGTGGTTCCCTACAAAGTTGAACGACCGATCGGAATGCAGGCTGGTGTGCTCTGCATCCTGGCACTCCTTGTCTGGCTGCTGCCAACACTGGATCCATTTGGCAACGTGGAAGCAGCGACGAAGGTTGAAAAGGCGAAGAAGGAAATCGAACTCGTTCGCAAGGCGATCAAGACCCGCGAAGAGAAGCTGTCGCAGGAAGTGAAGACCGCCCAGGAACGCGATGACAAGCTCAACGAACAGATGAAAGAACTGATGGCATCGCTGCGGCAGATGCGACCGCTGGAGAAAAAACCGAACTCCAAAGTTCTGCAGGATCATCGCGGCTCACTGAATGACATGTGGAAGAATGTCTCCAGCGAAGAACTTCGTGAAATGCTCAGCCAGTCGATTTCGGACCAACAGTTCGGTGGTCAGCGTAATCAGAAGATGAATGAATGGCTCAAACAATTGCAGCAAGGCAACAGCGACATGCTGCAACAACAGTTGGATCAGGCTAAAGAAACCATGGAAGCCATGCTGGAAGCGAAAACACCGGAAGATCGCCAGAAACTGGCCTCACAGTTGCGACGCCAGTTGCAGGACATGAAGAAATTTTCGTCGGAGAAAGCCAGTTCGCCGGAACTTGAAAACGCACTCAATCAGGCACTGAAAGCTCTGGAAGCACTCGCCGCCAAAAAGCAAAGCGGAGAAGCCACCAGCGAAGAAGAAATGCAGATGGCTCAGGAAGCTGCTGAAGCCCTGCGTGAGTCCCTGGAACTGTCAAAAACTGAACTTCAGGAACTGGCTCGATCTGCCAAGGAAATGAAGCAGTTGGAAGAGGCACTGAAGACGTTGCAGCAGGCGGAAAAACTGAATAGTGAGGGGCAGCTGGACGGTGAACAATGCGAAGGCTGTCAGTCGCTGGCAGAATACGCTGAAAAGTACAAGAAGATGATGGCTGGCATGGGTCAGGACGGCCAGGCGGAACGCGATACGCCGGGTGGCATGCAGGAAGAAGACGACAGTGATCCGGAAGGCTACAAGGACGAAAAAACCAAAACGCAGATTCAGGCGGGAAAAATCCTGTTGTCAATCAAGACTAAAGAGGCAGCGACTGAGAAAGACTTCGATCCGGAAGAATTGAAGAAGTACGAAAGCACGGTCAGCGAAATCAAATCGGGCGTGCAGGCAGCGATCGAGAACGAACAGATTCCGCCCGGCTACGTGGATGGCATCAAGGGCTATTTCGACAATCTGGACTCAGCCGATTCGACGAAAGAATAGGGCGTCAGCCTGTAGGCCGGACCAAGCGCAGCGCAGTTCCGGCGTTGGCCAGACCCCTGCCGGAACTGCGCTGCGCTTGGTCCGGCCTACGCTTGAGTCTCACCAGCGGTTCCCTGATCGCCATTCCTGAATACTCAAAGCCTTTTCGCCAGCCACCACGATGTGATCGATGAGCGGGATGCCGATGACTTCGGCGACCGATTCCAGACGTTCGGTCACGCTGATGTCCTGATCGCTGGGCGTGGGGTCGCCGGACGGATGATTGTGGACGACAAGAATGCAGTTCGCCGCATCACGAATGGCTGGGCGAAAGACTTCGCGTGGATGAACCAGACTGTTGCGCAGCGTTCCGACCGTGATCTGATGCGAGGCGATCGGCTGATTCTTGGTGTCCAGCGTCACCATGTGGAATTCTTCCTGCTTCGCTTCCTTCGCGAGACGGCCGAAATGTTCCAGGCAAAATCGGATGGCGGTGGCAGGACTGGTGATGCGGATGCGTTCCTTAAAACCGTTGTCCATCGCCGCAGCCACTCGTCGGCCAAGTTCGATTCCTGCCATGATCTGGCAAAACGCAGGCTCATTCACCGCCACGCTGAATTCTTTCAGTTCCTGTCTGCCAAGACCTGGCAGCGTATCCAATCGACTTCCCAGACGCGTTGCGATCCGCTCACCCGCCTGCAATGCGGATTCACCAACGCGGCCCGTGCGGATGAGGATCGCCAGCAGCTCAGACAACTTCAACTGCGCCGCGCCGTGCAGCAGCAGGCGTTCGCGTGGCCGCTCACTCGCCGGTGCTTCCGTGATTTGAGTTCCATGCACTTGTGAGTTGACCCAGGGATCGACTTCAAATTTCTGAGGATCGTCCTTCCATCGGAATCGTTTTCCGCCGTCTGTTTCGAGCTGTTGCAGATTCCCCTGCCTGACAAGCGTGGTCACGATTAATCGCGTGACCTGAAGATATTCGTTTCCGTGCGATTCACGAATTTCCTCCATCGCAAATTCAGAGTGCTTGCACAGTCGCGACAGGACTGCATGATAAATCTGTTTGCGATCAGGCTTTGAAGCGCGAGGCATTTGAATAAATTCCCCATGACAGGTAATCGGCATCGTTGTGTCGGGCCGTTATCTTACGAACTCTTACGGCCATTTGCCTGCCAAACTAGTGGCTTCCACGGAAAATTGCCTGGCTGGCCAGCCGTGCGGAAAATTACAAAGTGTCTTCCTTCAGATCGAAGGCTGAGTAAAATGCAGTTCACTTCTGCCTCGCCGGTTTCAGGAGTTTGCCTGCCGGTAGCTTCTGATTTAAACCCCTCAACCCGGCACCTGCGGATCACAAACCTATGCCAACTTATGTTTACGGTGTCATTCTTTCCGGCGATGATGAAGACGTGGGTGAAACGTTCGAAGTGGAGCAGAGTATTAAAGATCTGCCCCTGACGCATCATCCGAAAACAGGCGAGCCTGTTCGCAGACTACTCTGTGCGCCGTTCGTGGCCGGAACCTGGTCACCGCTGAAATCGAAGAACCTGCTCAGCGACAAAAAGTTGACTGAAAAGGGCTTTACAAAGTACGTCAAGACAAACAACGGTTACGAAAAGAGCGCGGGCACCGGGCCAGATCGTATTGGCGGCGGATCAAGCGAGTAGGAATTCGAAGCCTTCAGGGGCTGTCGCGGTTTTAATCGTTTAACGGAAAGCCGCAGGCGTCGTTGTGACGTTGCGCCTACGCCTGCGGCTCGCCGTTAAACGAAAATATCGACTCCTGAGAAATTCGAACTCATGCACAACGTTTCCGGGTTTGCGGCAGCACTGGGTCAGGTGCAGGCTGCGTGCAGCAGAAATCCGGCATCACGGTCAGGGTGCGGTATGATGAAGAAAGCAACGAGTCGCAGGACCTCACAAATCGGCTCATCAAGGAGCGGGCGCAGCACAGGCCAGTGACTACATGACACTCCACGAATCAATGATCTGCTCTTTCGCACGGTCTCTGCTCATTGCCAGCATCGCTGTGTGGCCGGTTGCCAAACTGGTTGCCCACATTGATACGTCGGTGACCGTTCGGTCGCGTCGATTGCGATTATTGCTGGCGGTCTTTCCGTTCTTTCTGCCGGAACTTCTGATCGGATTCAACTACCGACTCACAGCAACTCAACTCACTTCCGGAACCAGCTCACTGCTGGCGGCGATCTCCACGGAAGGATTATACGCCTTATTGATGCTGTGTCGTTGCCTGGCCGTCGGCGTTGCCCTGTCCCTGTTGCTGCCGCGCAGAAACACGACCTGCGAATCGCTGCATTCATGGGCGCTGCTTCGTCACAGCATGGTATCGAAAGCATGGTGGGCTGGCTGGCTGCGGCTGAAGATTTTTGGGGCATGGCATGCGCCGCTGGTCGCATGGAGTGTGATGGCTCTGGTCGCGTTTCAGGAATTTGAAACCGCCGCGCTGATGCAGATTGATCGCCATCCGATCTCGTGGTCCGTGTGGCTCTTCGACGCACATGCTGCGCGTCTGTCGCTCTGGGATTCGCTGCGGATGATGACGGGGCCGCTGCTTTGCGAACTGGTGGTGCTTGGACCTGCGTTGTGCGTGCTGCTGAAGACGACCGTGGCTGAAGGGAACGAACTGGTCTGCGACGACGGGTTAAGCGGCGGTCGGTCGGTTTGGAGGTCGGTGCGATTTTCAGCATTGTTGATGCCGGGGATCGTATTGTTCGTGTTATGGCCACTCATTCACAATGCGCTGCCGATCGTGCGCGGCGGAATGCTGATGCTGGAAAACGCGACGCTGAGACGGTCCCTTGTTCAGATTCTGGCTTCGACAGGATTTGCCGTCGGTGCCACGGTCATGTCGATGGGGATCGCCGTCCGAATCTGTACTCGGAATAGTGAGCGGCACGGCGCTAGCCGCCGGTTCGCGGTGCGATTTCCAGGACATTTGCCGGTGGTTAGGACCGGCGCAGAAATAACGGTCGTCTTCCGGACGTGGGGCATGTTTTTAACGTGCCTGGCACGATGGAATCGTGCCCCACTTATTTCTGTCTCAGTCCTTAGCGCCATTCCGCTCAGGAAAATCCTCTGGTTGAGTCTGCTGCTGCCCGGTCTGCTCGGCTCATTAGTCCTCAGCCTTGGTCTTTTGGCCATGTTTCAATTGCCCGGACTGCGAAGACTCTACGACACATGGCTCCCGATGCTGTTGGGGCAGACACTGGCCGTGCTTCCGTTTGCAGTGGCGGTCGTACTGCTGTTGCTGCGCGTCTCTGATCCGGCGGCGCTGCACTCGGCGAAGTTGCTCGCTGTGTCAGATCAGTCCCGCATCCGCAGGCAGATGGCCACGATCCGCTGGCGACTCACAACCGGTCGCTGGCTGCTGGGCGGACTCATCATCGCGCACCGCTGCTTCTGGGACGTCACCGTCGCGTCCATCCTGTGCCCTGTCCAGGTCGAACCCGTCATTACGCGGCTGTACAACGAAATGCATTACGGGCGCACCGAAGCGCTGATGAGTCTTTCCATCCTCGCCGCGCTGACACCACTGGGCATCGCAGCAGCG
>CAMAVB010000407.1 GCA_945861465.1 Candidatus Kuenenia stuttgartensis | reverse complement strand
AGGCAGAACACAAACATCGCCACGGCCGTACCACTCACAGTGAGCAGGGTCCGTGCTCGATGACGCAACAAGGTCTTAAGGACATAGCCCAGCATCGGGGGACTCCTGTCTGATGGCGACCGAAGGCGATTCCACAAACTTGCCGCGATGGAATCAGTGATTGCCGAACACATTTTCGCGTTCCAATGGCAGCTGAAAGCCATCGGAAATGCGAGTCATGTACAGGCCTCGGCAAAGCCACCAGAACGTCGACATGGCTTTGGCGGAACCGAGAACCCGATCTCCCGGAAGTTCGGCCCACATTGTGCGCGTCGCGATACTCCACGGAATCTGCAGCTCGGCTGCATAACCGTATGTCATCAGGCTCCACACAATCCTCGTGGGTCGCGTGGCCATGGCTGGCGGAAGCTTGCCCTTCACTTCATCCCACGAGGGAACAGGCAGCCGGGGTTTGCGGTCGCGCTGTTGCTCAAGTCGCGTCTGCAGTTGATCGAATGAGATGGCAGCCCAGTCACCATCGTCGGGGATCACATCTTCACCGGCAGCCTGCAGTGTCGGCACCTCGCCATGCGGGGGTATGAGTGACGCAATCTGGAGGGCACCTTCTGCGAATTCCACATCAATCGCTTCGAGCGGCCCGTGTTCTTCCAGCGGCAGATTCAATCCCAACACGATGCGATCCTGAAAATTTCCGTATGCCGCAAGCAGAACCATGGACGCCACTTGATTGTCGCCGAATTCCTGCCGCAGTTCTTCAAACATCGAATCCGGAATCGTGGGCGCGGCGACCGTCAGCAGCCGAGCAAATTCCAGCGACTGCTGATCTGCGTCCGGCCACGCCTTGGGATCTCCGGTGAGAACACGGACCACTTTATCAGTCGCGCCGGCACGCTTCAGGTCAGCGATGGCATACGCTTTGGAATAGTCACAGTGATTGGCGTCGGCAATCACCCAGCGCATCTTGGCACGAAGATCGGGATCAACAGGACTCTGCGTCCGATGGGCAAAATCCAGCTCAAGCATAGCCGCCGCCGTTCGCGGCAGATGAATGGCGACAGCTCGCACCCACGACGGCAACGGCTGACCGAAGCCGGATAAAGTTTCCGGGAGTCGATCCCAGCATTCAGCGTTGCTCAAAAGCACGACAACCGGCGATCCTGTCGTACCTTCGTCTGCGGAAGCGATACGCATGCTGATGTTCATGATCGTTAATCCCGCAATGAACCATGTTGGGCATGGAATCTGGCAAATCATCGTTCCGCCACGCTATTCTGCTTCATCCAGCAGCAACATCAGCAGGGCCTGTTCCATTTCCTCGGGCTTGAAACCGAACGGCCCGCGACCACTCTTATAGGCAACTTTGCCATGCGTATCGATGACGTACAATCGAGCCGGCATACCGCTGTACATATTTCCCACCGTGTCGCTGATGTCGTCCACCAGCAACGGCATCGATGGGTTGAGTTTTGCGGCACACTGCTCGGCAACCGTCTGACGCTCTACAAAGGTCGTGGGCTGCGCCACGGCAACGCCGACTTTTTCATTCGATTTCATCACCCAGCCATCTGTCGGGTGTGCTTCACGCACGTAGACCATCAGAAAATCGGCGTTGTCCTGCTGACGCACCTTGACTGCTTCGACGGCAGGATACATCGACCGAAATGGACCACACGTAAAGTTGCCGAATACCAGAACGACTGGCTTCTTTCCGATTCGATCGGACAGGCGGATCGGGTCCCCGCCTCCCAACGGACTCAGTTCGAAATCGGGAGCTGGCTGATCGACATCCGGTCCTTCCTGAAGTGATCCAAGCTCGCCAGCCATCAGACCCCTGATCAGCGTTTCCTTCGCCGGTGCATCGCCAGGAGAAAAGCCGCTGGGTGGAATCAAGGCATCCCGCAACTGTTCCGGTCGGACGGTTTTTTCCTCGCCCGCCAGTTTCTCGAAGAAAGCCTGCCACTCTTCGGCCGTGAGTTTTCCGTCACCACTGGGATCGATCCGCCGGAACATCCGATTGACCATGTAAGACTGACGAACCCAGGGATTCCCGTCGGACCAGTCCAGGTCAAGGCCTGAAATACTTCCGTCATGGTCTCGGTCCAACTGCTTGAAAATCGCCTCCGGACCATGAAAGGAGTCCTCCGCCAGTGGTTGATCCGGCGCAATCCCATGACGATCAGCTAGCCATTGCCAGGAAAATCGATTCTGCGCCGCACCAAACCAGCCATTTGTTCCGTCCAGTTGTCCGTCTCGTGCAATCACCAGATACATGGCGACCGCTTCAGGCATTTCCTTCCCTTCGTACGCAGCTTCAATTTGCTCGGGTGTGTACTTCAGCAAATCCGGACCGGGGACAGGCGGAACAACCGTTTTTTCGATTGCCGACTTTGTCGTGTCGAAACTCTCGTCCTGAGCCGGAGTCGTCGCCACAAATCCAATAAAGAACGATGCGTTGAATGCAACAAGGGCAATTCGTTGAATGGTCATGATGGCTCCAACATGAATCGACTATGTGAGTGTGAGTATTCCGGTTCATGGACAAACAAAGTGCGCGGCATAGAAATCAGACATTATCCGATGAGCGCGAACTTGGCGAGATGGAGTGCATAGAGTTTGGCGATAAAGCAATATCGACTGTTCTTCGGCGAGAACGAAACGAACTTCGGCGACCTGATGAATATCAGGCCGGATGAACTGCCGGATTTCGAAATCATGCTGGGCGGATTTCCGTGCCAGACGTTTTCCATTATGGGGCAGCGCACCGGGATGGACGACCTGCGAGGCCAGATTATTCTGTGGTCAACATCCTGAAAGAAAAGCAGCCACGGTTCTTCATCTGCTCGAAGAGTTCCTGATTGCTCTCGATCCTGAATTTCAGTTGCATCTGGATTCAAGGAAATATAAGGGATCATTGTTTTGCCGCTGATAATGAGCTGCGCCCCTTTTGCTTCGCCTATTAAGAACCTGCCCCACGAAAATTGATTCGGGACAATTCCTCAGCAGAGCGGGACGAGTTGGCGAGCACATTGCGGTGGAATGAAATCGGTTGGGCGCTCTAGTCATGCAGTAAAACGAAGTTCAGGGTTTGGGTGTTGTCTTGTTGCGGAACAATTCTTTCAAGGCGTCGATTCTAGTACGTGACAGATTTTTTGGCTCCGTCACAGCGATCCAGCCGTCAATATAACTGGAAGGCGAGTAGTTGTGGCCGTGTCCGATGGGCACGGTGGTCGCCATCGGCAGGTCGAACCCGATTTGTAAAAAGGTGATGATGGGGTACCAGCGAAGATGTGGCGAAACGTCCGGCCCAGGTGGATTCGTCAACCAGGCAGGCCGACTCCAGGCAAGTTCCGGCGAGAACCAAACCATTGGGTCGCTGGAATATTGGATGTAAACGTTCCGCAACGGTCCCCATGGCTTATCGGGCTCCAGTGAATTTTCCTGCGCTGTGAATCGAAGTAAGCGTCCGTCGCGGAACGTCGGCAGCCAGGCCGGACTTTCGGCGTTTCGATTGCGAACGGCCGAATTCCAGTTATGACTCGGAAAAGGCGGCCCGCTCCAGAGCGCGCCATGAATCGGGTCTTCAAAAATCGTCAACAATTCGGCGGACTTTTCCGAACCCAACGACCCGAGGCTCAAGCCTTGAAGATAGAGACGCGGACGCGAATCCTTCGGCAAAGTCTTCCAGTACCCGTACACTTCATCGAATAACGCCCTGGCCGAGTCAATCGAACGCTGCGGATCGACAAGGATCGAGATCCAGCTTGGCAAATAAGAATACTGGGTGCTCACCATCGCTGTGTCTCCGCCGTGCAGATACTCAATTGTGTCAGCAGCGGATGGATCGATCCAACCGGTCCCCGTCGGCGTTGCAATAATCAGGATACTTTTCTCAAAACCACCCACACGTTTCAATTCCTCAAGTGCCAGTTCAGCGCGTTCTTTCATCGAGGAGCGCGTCCGCACACCGACGTAAACTCGAATGGGGCGTTCAGCATCCCCCTGACTAAACTCCGCGATTTCGGACTGAGTCGGTCCTGATGCGAGGAATATCTTACCCTGACGACCGATCGAGTCCCAGTTCACGAGCGATGCTGCACTTCCCGTCAGCTGTTCATCACTGGGCTGTTGAACATCTTCGTCAATCAACTCATCCAAATTCGAAAAGAATGAGTCCGCACTGGAAAGTAAACTCTTCAGAGCCACGTCGTTAGACAGGAACAACACCAAAAAACCAACGACAATGAACGCGATCGTTGCTGAAACCTTGCGAGGGAAAACGCGGTTGAGCTTCGTCGCAATGAATCCACTGACGGTTGCGAACAAGCGGGCGAACGCCACCAACACAGCGCCAAACACTAACGAAACGGCGGCGGTTCGATACGGGTACGCGGTCTCCAACTCTTCCATGCCCATCATGTCGCGGATCGAGTTTTGCCAAAACGTCATTCGCCATACGAAGCAGATGAACCACACTCCCACCACGCCACTGGTGACGTACTTGGCGACCGTTTGCGTACGACCATCCGGCTCGCGAAGTTCAAAAAACTGATAGATCCAAACCAGTGATACACCGATGGAGTATCCGATCGCCAACGCAAAGCCCGAAAGGACTCCCTGAACCAGATAGTTTCGAGGCAAAAGAGATGGCGTGACCGAAGCCGCGAAGAACAACGCGGCCAACATCAATCCTACAAAAGAAAACGAACGTGTGTAATTGATCAGTTGTTCTTTCATGGTTCAATTCAAATCACATCACGATGTCATCACGGGGCGCAAAATCTTGTCAGAGGTTCAATCGAGTTGGAACTCGATCTAGTGAATCGTATCTGAAAATCTCTCCGCTCGACCCGATGCCAGTGGGGTTTCCCGCAGTGTTTTAAGGCGAGCGGCAGAAATGAATTTACCGGTACGACGGACTTCCAGTCCGTCGCATGGTGCTACTCGACGGACTGGAAGTCCGTCGTACAAATTGCGAATGGTAAGTTCTATCCTGCCGCTCGCCTAAG
>CAMAVB010000406.1 GCA_945861465.1 Candidatus Kuenenia stuttgartensis | reverse complement strand
GCCATTCCCAGATAACCAGGCCCGGGAAGGTTATACGGCTGATGCTGCATTTTCATCGACAGGTCGATGGCCGCAGGGACCGATGGATCGACCGGCCCATGGAGCCTGGAAAGCACACAGCCGATTTCCGGCCATCCTCCCTGCGGTTGTGTCCCGAAAGTGCGACCAGTGACACATTGAAATGACGAGTGTCGTTCCTCCGCACCAACCAGAGACCGAATGATCGCAAACTTGTCCATCATCGATGCCACACGCGGCATCAATTCGGAAATCTGAATGCCCGGCACATTCGTGGACACGGGCTGGAACTCACCCCGTATCTCAGACGGCGCATCGGGTTTCAGATCTACCATATCCTGGTGCGGAGGACCACCAGTCAGGTAAATCATGATGACCGCTTTATGTGACGAACGAATGCCCGCGCGGTCTTCCGCTCTTAACAACTGAGGCAGCGTCAGCCCGCCAACCGCCAAAGATCCTATCGAGAGAAAACTTCGACGAGGCCGTCGGTCGCAAAGTCGAATTCGACCGCCGGAAATCGTCAGCATGAAATGGTCCCGAATCTGCAGCCTGTGAATCAGGCACCTGACGGCACCATGAAAGGAATAAACAGAGTGATTAACGCATCGGTACGACACAAGAAATAGTGCTTGAGAATGTCTGTCAGGATCACAAACTCTGATTCCAGTGTCAATCCCTGGTCTTAGTATCCGTGGACTGCGGCAGCCTGCTGCCGCTTTAATCTCAGCAGCCTGCTGCTGAGAATGCACATTTCGAATTTAAGATAACGTCTCCACAGCAGGCTGTGGAACGGAAAGCGGCAGCAGGGCTGCAGCAGTCCAGGACCAGTCCAGGATCGGATTGAAGGAACAACATGTCCGAAAAATTTGACTTCGATGGCGTCTTCATCTGCTGATTCTCTGACGAACATTGTCGTCGCGTGAATCTCGGTTGATTTCAGACTAAACTGTTAGAACGGTCGTTGAGTTTGTAGAAATGCTGGAAGTGTTTTCTTTGCTCGGAATCGCAGAATGAAATCATGCTTGATCGCTGTGTGGCTGGTGTGGTGTGCCAACTTGAGCACAGGCTTTCCGGCAGACCCCGTCGCTGGTCGGCCAACGAAGAGCATCGAAGGTTCGGCGGTTCTCGTCAGCGATGAGTATCGAGACTGGAAGCATTCTGGTTCGATCTGGTTGCTCACGACGCCGGACGGTGCGGACCTGCCGACCAATGCGAAGGTCGAGCAGTTCCCCGTGCTCGTGCGGCTGCGTCGCGACTTCTTTGACTTCGCTCAAGCCAAGCCGAACGGAGACGACCTGCGGTTCTCGTCGAGCACCGGCGAGCAGCTTGCATTTCAGATTGAAGAGTGGGACGCGGCGAACGGTGCCGCGAGTGTGTGGGTACTTCTGCCGGTCATCACGGGGAACTCGCGGCAGGAGATCAAGCTGCATTGGGGCAATACCAACGCGGCCAGCGAGTCCGATGGTAAGGCCGTGTTCAATGAGTCGAACGGGTATCTCAGCGTCTGGCATATGAACGACTCGGTGCATGATGACACCGGCACATTGACGAGCACAGACACGGGCACGACGGCGACTCAAGGCGTGATCGGCTCGGCTCGACACTTCGCCGAGGGCAAGGGAGTCTTCGGCGGCGATATGATTTCGAACTATCCGATCGGCGCGAGCTCTCACAGCACCGAGGTGTGGTTCCGTCCCGAACGACCGAACTCGACGCTGATTGCCTGGGGCAACGAGCAGGCGCAGGGCAAGGTTGTCATGCAATATCGCAGTCCGCCGCACATTCAGGTGGATTGCTACTTCTCGGGTGGCAATGTCGGGGGAGCCAGCCGGGTTCCCGTGGGGGATTGGACGCAAGTCGTTCACACCTATCGCGAAGGCGAAGCGAAGCTGTACGTGAATGGCGTGCTTGACGGCACCAACATCCGGGAAGGCGGGCCGCTGAGTATCAGAACGCCAGCGAGGCTGTATCTTGGCGGCTGGTACAACAACTACGACTACGTCGGCGATCTCGATGAAGTGCGTGTTTCCAATGCCGTTCGTTCGGCGGAATGGGTGAAGCTGCAGTTCGAGAATCAGAAGCCGAACCAGTCGTTGGTGGGTGCGCTGGTGCAGGCGGGCAGCGAGTTTTCGGTCTCGCAGCCTCAGCTTGCATTGGCCGAAAGTCAGAGCGTGACGATTACCGCGAAGGCGGGCGGCGCTCAGAAGGTGCTGTGGATCTTGAAGCGCGACGGGCGTGAGTCGATCGTGGCGACGGATCGGTTCGCCTACACGTTCAACGCGGGACGAGTGTCGTCTTTTGCTCCGCAAAAGAACGCGTCCTTTCGCGGAGCGAAAGGCGACAATGGTCTATCCGCTACGTTGACCGTCAAAGCCATTTACGCAGACGAAGTAACGACCAAAGACATCGCGATCACGATCAGCGACGACATCCCCGAGCCCGTCTTCACGCTCACTGCACCGGACAAATGGGACGGACGGGAGACGATCGAAGTCGTGCCACAGATCTCGAATCTCGCCGCGATGCAGGCCAAAGGTGCGGGTCAGTTGAACGTCAATTGGACCGTCGATGATGTCGCGGTCATTAAGCGAGTTGAGGGCAACAAGCTGATCTTGAAACGCGCCCAAGGTAACGGCGCGATGCGAGTAACGGCTTCGATCGACAACGGTGGCGCGTCGGTCGTCCAATCAATCACGATCTCCGTGCAGGAACCGCTCCGCTCAAAAGACCTTTGGATCTCGCGACCGCTCGCCGAGTCAGAGCAACCGGAAGACAACCAATTCATCCCGCGCGACGGTCCGAATCGGGGCGGCGTGAAATACGGATCGTTGGTCTATGCCGGAACGCTGGCCGATGCCGCTGATTCGGTTTTCGTGCGGGTCTTCGCGGATGACAAGCTCTTCGCGACCGAGACCGCCAGGCTCGCTGCCGACAAAAAATACTCTCTGTCTGTGAAGCTGGACCAGGGGCTCATCAAGTATCGCACGGAGTTTGGTTCAACGACGGGCGACAAAGAGACCGTGTTGCACACCGCGAAAAACGTCGTCTGCGGCGACGCGTTCCTCATCATCGGTCAGTCGAACGCTGTCGCAACCGACTTTGGCGAAGAGAACCCGCTGGTCCCGAGCGAGTGGGTTCGCACGTTCGGGGCGACGGCGGGTGATCCGAACGGCTCGCGCTTGAAGCTGTGGGCCAACGCGGAAGCGCGCAGTCCCGGCGGCAAGTCGGAGATTGGTTATTGGGGCATGGAACTCGGTCGGCGATTGGTCGAGAGCGAGAAGATCCCGATCTGCCTCATTAACGGAGCCGTCGGCGGCACACGCATCGACCAGCATCAACGCAACAACGCCGACCCGACCGACGTCGGCACGATTTACGGTCGGCAGCTTTGGCGAGTTCAACAAGCCAAGCTGACTCACGGCATCCGCTCGGTCATCTGGCATCAGGGCGAAAACGACCAAGGTGCTGACGGACCGACCGGCGGCTACGGCTACGAGACCTATCGCCAGTTCTTCGTGGATCTCGCTGCCAGTTGGAAAGAGGACTATCCCAACATCCAGCATTACTATGCGTTTCAGATCTGGCCGAAGTCCTGCTCGATGGGCATCAACGGTTCGGACAACCGCCTGCGCGAAGTGCAACGCACGTTGCCGAAGATGTTTTCTCGCATGAGCGTGATCTCGACGCTCGGCGTAAAACCGCCGGGAGGCTGCCACTTCCCCGCCGCAGGCTATGCCGAATTCGCGCGGTTCCTGCACCCAATGATGCAGTACCACCTCTATCACCGACACGTCATGGAATTCAATCCGCCGAACCTGAAGCACGCCTTCTTTACCTCGGCGCAACGTGACGAACTCATCCTGGAGTTTGACTACCAAATCAAATGGTCCGACTCGTTGGTCAGTCAGTTCCATCTCGACGGTGAACCGAAGCAAGTCGTGGCAGGTTCAGCGAACGGCAGTCGCATCACGCTGAAGCTGAAGGGGCCAACAAAGTCCAGGACTGTGACCTACCTCGATAGCGACAATTGGAATCCCGACAACTTGCTCTACGGCAAAAGCGGCCTTGCTGCCCTGACCTTCTGCGACGTGCCGATTGAGCCGTCTGATGGCGATCGTTGAGCCGAAGCGATCCGGTACACTGACTGCGACAACTTCCCAAACAAACCACTGCCGGCATGTGACCAGGTCCGGAAAGTGCCTAATTCGACTGTCGCAGATTGGTTGAAAAAGGTGTCCGGAACTCAGACACCTTTTTCAACGCCATTTCCTGCGCGGGTCGTGAATCTTGGACAGTCGAACTAGAAGTAGTTGCAGAAGCGCGTAGCCTGACTCTCCGAGTCGGGATTCGTTGAGAAAAGGCTCGACTCAGAGAGATCGAACTACGTTTTGAAACCACCTCCAAGACAAAGAGAGACAACACATGCCTGGCAGCAGACCATCAATGAAGACTCTTCCGCTGCTCGTAGCCTTGCTCTGCCTCGGCTTTTCCAGCCTCGCAGTCGCGGACGAGCCCGGTGCCAGCGAGTTGCGTTGGAAGCTCAGCGAGGATTTTCGCGGCGAGGCGAATCGGGCAAATCCCAATGTCGATCGCGATGGCGAGCCCACTTGGCTTTTCCTGCGAACGACCGGGATGAATGGTCCCGTCGAAACTCGCCAGTGCTTGCGGGATGGCAAGTACGTTCCGCTGGCGGAACAAGGCGACAAGCTGTTTGATTCGCCGCTCGATGGTTGGGCGTATCTCGCGGGGCAGCGGTTGGCCCCGCTGGTGGGAAAGGTGACCGCCGAGTACGACGTGGGGCTGAAGTTCGAAGCTGGTGACATGCTCGTCGCCCCAGGGCCGGAACATGCCATGGTGATCGGCTGGCGCAGCCCGGTGGCGGGTATGCTGAAAATCCAGGGCGTGTTCGAGCACGCACAGAACTGCTGCGGCGTGAACTCGCAAATCCAGTGGTATGTCGAACGCGGCCCGGCGCCGGATGATAAGAATGGTTTCCAGCCGACTCCTTTGGCTGCTGGCAGTTCCGATTTCGGCAGCCCGAACCAGGT
>CAMAVB010000405.1 GCA_945861465.1 Candidatus Kuenenia stuttgartensis | reverse complement strand
GCTGCGAATGCCGGCATCGGAAACAGTGTCGGCCGATGCAATGCCCGACCGACACCTTTGGTGAAATCGTAATTTGTCATCGAATTCGGACTGACGGCATTGACCGCCCCCTGAATCGAATCGTGCTCAACGCAGAAGGCGATGATCCTCACCAGATCGTGCAGGCCAATCCAGCTCCAGTACTGCTTTCCTGACCCGATGATCCCGCCAGCCCCCAACTTAAACGGCAGTAGCATCTTTGCCAATGCTCCGCCTTTGGGGCTAAGAACCACACCGATCCGCACTTTGACAACTCGCAGTCCCAGCTCCATCGCTGCATCGGCCTCGTGTTCCCATTCGCGACAGACTTCTGCCAAAAATCCCGTTCCCGCATCAGCATCTTCGTCCAGAACCGTGTCACCGCGTTCGCCGTAGAAGCCGATTGCCGATGCACAGACAAATGTCTTCGGACGATGGCCGACGGCCGCGATCGACTTTACCAGACTTCGCGTTCCCTCCACGCGACTTCGACGAATTCGGTCCTTCAATGCTGCTGTCCAGCGCCCGGCGGCGATGTTTTCACCAGCCAGATGCACGACCGTACCGACAGTCCCTAGCTGGGATGGATCCTTCAATCCGCTGGCAGGATCCCAAATGATACTGCCGTCGCTTGATCCAGACGCTTTCCTCGTGATGCTGACCGGATTGTGGCCCGATTCCCGCAACACAGTCGCCAATGCCGTGCCGACCATGCCTGACGCACCGGTGATTGCGACCGTTTGTTTTTCGTTTTTCATAACAAGTCTTCCGTACCTAATTCGTTTCAGCGATGCCGATAGCCGTAGGTTTTAACAATCTCTGCGCGAGCTTCGCTCGCAACCGAAAGTAGCCGTCACTCTCCGAGTGACGCAATGCGATTCGTTTGGCCAGTTCAGACAAGCGTCACTGATCCAGCCATGTCTTGGTTGATCCGCCCTCATCGCAATTCATCACTCAGAGAGTGATGGCTACTTTGTACTTAAAAGAGCACTCTCCTCTTGGTCACGATAAATCTTCTCAGTAAACCCACGTTTTCAACATTTGCAATGCAGGCAGCCCAACGCGCCATTTCTGGAACGCGTGAGACACTACTGTTGGATTCAGCTGACGCTGAATGCACCTTGCCACAATCGCTCAGTCGTCCGCCCACTGATGCCGAAAGGATGATCCATCGAATCCCACACATATTTCTCGAACAGCGTGTGGTTCACATGTCGAAGCCACGGTGCCGATACTATAGATCGGTGCGCCCAAAAAACGAGTGCCACAATTCAAACCACGACAGCGACAATGAGAAAGTCGCCGTCCAAACCGAGTATCTGGCGGGAAAAGCAATGAAAGTCAGACTTTCAATTGCTGCATGCAGAGGAAAGCGTACGATTTCCGTGTGGAGTCTAGTCCTTTGGTTCCGCGACAACAGTCCAAAGTCTGTATTCCTTTTTTCTCCCGCCTCAACGCCGCTCACCAATTATTCCGAGCCATCACTTCTGTTGGCACTCCGCACCTGCGGTTGGAAATTCACGGTCAACGTTCGCCATGAATATCAAATTACCAGAATTAATGTTCGCCTGCATTCGTCGCGCCGTCATTGCTGCCGTGGTGG
Source organism: Candidatus Kuenenia stuttgartensis (assembly GCA_945861465.1). Taxonomy (GTDB): domain Bacteria; phylum Planctomycetota; class Planctomycetia; order Planctomycetales; family Planctomycetaceae; genus SXXK01. The sequence goes on along the minus strand of CAMAVB010000405.1, from coordinate 3,610 downwards.
TCCTGTTTTCGGCATCTCACCAGGCTGCCGGGGATGATGATGCACATGATTTTTTTGAACAGCACATTCGACCTATGCTGCTTGAGAAATGCATCGAATGCCATGGCCCGACCAAACAGGAGAACGGCGTTCGCCTTGACCGGCGCGACGGCGTGCTTCAGGGCAAGGCGGGTGAAGCGCTGCTGATCAACCTTGCGGCTCCAGACGAGAGTCGATTGTTGAAGGTGCTGCACTATGTGGAAGGCGACACACAAATGCCGCCGTCCGGAAAACTTGACGATGAGCAACTTGCTTACGTCCAGCAGTGGATCACAAACGGAGCGGTCTGGCCGGAATCCGCCGACCTTGAAGGAGAAGCCAAACGCCGCGCCGAACGATGGCGAGATCACTGGGCCTTTGTTCCACCATCAATGCCCGATCTGTCCGCCGTGTCCGAGAACGAACAGCCAATCGATCATTTTGTGAAAGCTCGGCTGGCAGCAAAGAATCTGACGCTGTCTCCAGATGCGTCGCCCCGAGTTATCGTTCGACGCTTGTCGTATGCGTTAGTGGGATTGCCACCGGAATTGAGTGAACTCGCTGAAGTGGATGCCGCCGCGAAAAGCGGATCTCTGACGGCATGGAAAACCGCTTACATCGATCGCCTGCTCGCTTCGCCCCATTTTGGCGAGCGCTGGGGGCGATACTGGCTGGACATTTCCCGGTACGCCGACACAAAGGGTTATGTGTTCACGGAAGATCGCGAGTACCCGGACGCATGGAGATTTCGCGAATGGGTGATTAAGGCCCTGAACGATGACATGCCTTACGATGAATTTCTGAAGCGACAACTGTCTGCGGACAGGATGCCTGGTTCCGACGATCCTGCTCAATTGGCCGCGATGGGTTACCTTACGCTGGGCCGCAGATTTCTGAACAATCCGCATGACATTATCGATGACCGCATTGACGTTGTGACGCGGGGCATGCTGGGACTTACTGCCACCTGTGCGCGCTGCCACGACCATAAGTTTGATCCGATCCCGACGGCTGATTATTACTCCTTGTATGGCGTCTTCGCGTCTTCCGATGAACCGAAAAACGAACCATCGACGCTGCGACTTGTGGACCGTGCGAATCCGGTTGAGCCCGTGATTTTTCAACGTGGCAGTCCAGGGAATCGCGGCGATGCTGTGCCTCGTCGTTTTCTGACTGCCCTGTCTGCACCCGATGCGCCAGCGTTTTCGGATGGCAGCGGCAGACTTGAGCTGGCAAATTCGATCGCCAGTCGAAGTAACCCCTTGACCGGACGCGTGGCCGTGAATCGCGTTTGGATGCATCTGTTCGATCGCGGGTTGGTCGATTCGCCCAGTGACTTCGGCGTCCGCACTGATCCGCCAACGAATCCGGAACTGCTCGATTATCTCACGATGAGCTTTATGGATCATCAATGGTCCGTCAAATCTCTGATTCGGCAGATCGTCATGTCGGAGACGTGGCAACAAAGTTCCGATCGTCGAGTCGATGCCGAAACTGTTGATCCCGAGAATCGTTTGTTTGCCCGCATGAACCGCACTCGACTGGATTTCGAAGGACAACGTGATGCCGTGCTGGCCGTGGCTGGACGACTTGATCCGGCAATCGGTGGCAAGTCGGTGGATGTGACAACCGACACCGGCACCGGACGACGCACGATCTACGCCCGCATCGACCGTCAGAATTTCCCTGGGCTGTTTCGAACATTTGACGTCGCCAGTCCCGATGCCCACGCGGCAAAGCGCTTTCAAACGACGGTTCCGCAGCAGGCATTGTTCCAACTGAACAGCCCTTTCATTATGGATCGCGCGGCTGAGATTTCTCAGGCGACAAAATCGGCGGAAAATTCGGGCGATCTGACGGGCAGGATTCGATTACTTTTTGAAACGATCCTGCGGCGACAACCCACGCAGATCGAGATTGAACAATCTGTGGCGTACGTGACGCAACTTCAGGCAGATCAAAAGAACTCGTCTGGTCCCGCAGGCTGGAGCTATGGATACGGCACAATGGATGAGGCAAATCAGTCAGTCGCATTGTTTTCCGGATTTCCGTCAATGAAAGATGGAACATTTCAGGGCGGCGAAAAGTTGCCCGACGAGAAACTCGGCTGGGCTTCGTTGAACCGTCGCGGTGGACATCCCGGCGGCACATTGTCCTTATGTGCAATTCGTCGCTGGACGGCGGATTGTGATTGTCGCATCTTCGTGAATTGCGTGGTGGAGCATGAAAAAGTAGAAGGGGATGGCATCCGCTGTCGGATCGTGACTCCCGGACGTGGCGTGATGGCCGACGCAACCGCACATAACTCAACTGAGTCGGCATCCGTTGAAGCATTCGACGTCACTGTCGGCCAGAACATCGACTTTGTGATCGATTGCCGAACCAACGAAGCACACGACTCATTCCAGTCAAAGATCATGATCACGCAGTTTGTAGGCAGGAAGATTCAACGCATCTGGAAGTCGGATGACGACTTTCGCGACAGCCCCGGCGGGGGCAGACTGAGTGAATGGTCGCAATTGGCTCAGGCTTTGCTGCTGACCAACGAATTTGTCTTTGTGGACTAGCTTTATGAATCCTTCGATAACGGAACCCGACAATTCCCCGATTGCGATCGGTCGCCGCGGAATGCTGACGCGCTGCGGCATGGGATTTGGTTCCATGGCGCTCGCCGGGATGCTGAACGCCGATGCCGCGCATCCCGCACTCAGCGCGGAATCATCAAATCCGATGTTGCCGAAGCCGGCGCAGTTCCCTTCCAAAATCAAGCACGTCATTCATCTGTTTATGAACGGCGGGCCTTCGCAGGTGGACACGTTCGACCCGAAACCAGAACTTCAACGTCGCGGCGGGCAGACGATTTCAGACGGGAACCTGAAGACCGAACGTCCGACCGGAGCGTTATTCCCTTCGCCGTATCGCTTTCACCGCTACGGCCAAAGCGGAATCGAAGTCAGCGAGTTGTTTCCCCACGTCGCGCAGCATGTGGACGACATGGCCATTATTCGGTCGATGCATGCCGACGTGCCGAACCACGAACCGTCACTACTGCTGATGAACTGCGGCGAAGCGCGGCTGGTTCGGCCGAGCATGGGATCGTGGCTGACCTATGGTCTGGGAACCGAGAATCAGAATCTGCCGGCATTTGTGGCGATGTGTCCCGGCGGTTTTCCGATTCAGGAGTCACAGAACTGGCAAAGCGGTTTCCTGCCCGGCGTTTATCAGGGGACTTACGTCGATACGAAACATACGGATATCGAAAAGCTCATTGAGAATATTCGCAATGATCGGATCACGCCGAAAGATCAGTCCCTGCAACTGGGTCTGCTGCAATCGCTCAACAAACAGCATTTGGCTGAACGACCAGGTGACTCTCAACTGGAATCACGCATCCAGTCTTTCGAATTGGCGTTTCGGATGCAGACTCAGGCAACTGATGCGTTCGACGTTTCACGCGAGCCCAAACATATTCGTGACATGTATGGCGACGGCGTCCAGGCAAGGCAGATTCTGATCGCGCGTCGTCTGATCGAACGCGGCGTGCGGTTTGTGCAGGTGTGGCATGGTGAAGGTCAGCCCTGGGATAATCACG
>CAMAVB010000404.1 GCA_945861465.1 Candidatus Kuenenia stuttgartensis | reverse complement strand
TTCCATGCGGCAGGCTGCGTTGAATGGTCATCGTGCCACCATTGCCGACGAGCGGTTGTCCCGTGGCCAGCCGATCTTTGATGACGGCGAGCAGATCGTCCGGCAGATCGGAGATGTTGGCGACGGTCTCATGCTTGACCTTGCCATCTTCACGAAACGTCCGGCGGAAGTACGTCGAAACGTGAACCTTGCCTTTGTGCGTTTTTCTGATTTCCGCCACATGCACGGGGCGTTTGTCTGGCTTGCTCATGGGGGATTTGTAGTGGCAGGGAAAACAATGTCCAGGAAAATCCCGATATTTTCTGGCTACACATGTAATTTGATAATATTCGATTTTTGACAAAATCCCAGTATTCTATTGCTCAAAGCTCATTTTGGAGCCGTTCAAGTTCAGCCTAACGCTCGCTTCGAAAGGATTTCACGGCCATGCGACGGACATGAATGTCCTTCCTACATACGCTTCGCGTTTTGCTCACTTTGCCGCATCGGCCGTAAGGTGCGTCACAAACCATGCCACCATTTCTGCAGTCGATTTCCTTGCGTCTTCGCCCTGGAATCCATGTCCTGCACCTTTGAATTCAATCAACTGGCTTTTGACGTTAGCTTTTTCAAATGCGGCCTGAATGTTTCGACTGTGCTCCACCGGCACCAAGTCGTCTTTGTCACCCGCCAAAAGCAATGTCGGAGCGTCATCGGAGGTGACATGAAGCAGCGGTGAATCAGGTTCTGCGGTCTTCGCATCAATGTCCAGGGCAGGAAATCGCGCGTAGGCCGGCAATCGATCCGGAGCATCCTTTGCCATGATGCGTAAATCGGTCGGAGCCACGTACGCGACCACTGCGTTGACTCGATCGCTCACCTTGTCCACTGGATCTTTGGCATTTGGATCACCGTCGTCCGACGCAGTGCCGAGCATCAGCGACAAATGACCACCAGCGCTCATTCCATAGACACCAATCCGGTCAGGATCGATTTTGAATTTTTCGGCGTTCATGCGAATGAAACGCACACTGCGACGCACATCAGAGACGGCTTCGGCAATACCGAATTTCGGACTGCTGCCGTGACGCACTGCAAAGACCGTGAATCCTTTGTCGGTGAGTGCCCTAAAGAGGGACTGCGACTGTTCCGGCGGTGTCCAGTTCGAGAACCAACCGCCGCTCACCATAAACAGCACCGCAGCTCCGTTCGCGTTTTCGGTAGGAGTGAACACGTCACACGTCATCGCCAAACCCAGTTTGTGACCGTAGACAACATCCGGCGTGATCGTCACGTCGGCTCGGGTCGATTTCGACGTCACCGCAACGACCAGTGTCAGAATGAGCGTTTGAATCTTGATTGTCATTGCATTCGTCTTTCAGTTTGTTCGGGCTTTCTTCGTACTCGTACTCAGCTTCGCGGTACTCGTACTCGATTAATCCCTCCGCTCTTTGTCCGCTGGTTCAGCAAAGTAAGGACCGCTGGAGAAATAACTGTCTCTTTTTATACCCCTCACCCTGCCCTCTCCCCTTCCAGGGGAGAGGAGGATGCGGTCAATTATTTCTCGAACGGTCCTAAGCATCGGTATGAAACGATAAAGCGAGATGATCGGCGGATAGGCCATCAACGTCAAGTAGTTCGTGAAATAAAATCCGCTCGCTCATCGTCCTTTCAGGTACGAGTACCGTTTCACTGAGTACGAGTACGAGACAGTGAGGATGGGAAATGCAGAATCAAACACAGATGGACCGTATCATTGTTTTGAAATAGACTCATCCAGATTCATGAGAACGCTCATCACGGCAGACCATGAAGCAAGATCAGTCGGTTTCAGAGACGTGTCACGAGGCGAATTGCCGAGGCTAAGAAATTCTTCCGCAGCTGTGGGGTTGGTTGTGAAGTGCGTTCGCGCGTGCATCAGTATTTCCTGCAACGTTGCTTGTTCTGAATCTCCCGGAAGCCGGGCGAGTACGATCCGGAATGCAAGCACGAAGCGCGATGTATCGCTGTCGGTTGCCAGCATGACGCGCTCGGCCAGCTTGCGAGCGGCCTCAACGTAGGTGGGGTCATTGAGCAGGACGAGCGCCTGAAGTGGTGTATTCGTGCGCGCGCGGCGGACGACGCAGGTTTCACGGTCGGGAGCGTCGAAGGTCGCCATGCCAGGTGGTGGGCACGTGCGTTTCCAGAACGTGTACATGCTGCGTCGATAAAGTCCATCGTCAGTGTCGGCGACATATTTGTCGCGACGCTCGACGCTGACGTCTTCCCAAAGTCCGTCGGGTTGATACGGTTTGACACTGGGGCCGCCGATCTTTTCTTTCAGCAGGCCGCTCACAAACAGTACGTTGTCGCGGACGGTTTCCGCCGGCAACCGATAACGAGGACCTCGACCAAGCAACACATTGCGAGGATCGCGGCGAAGCTGTTCCGCAGTGACACTGGATGATTGTCGATAGGTGGCCGACATCACAATCTGTTTCAGAATTGCCCGCTGGTCCCACCCTTGTTGCACGAGTTCGGTGGCCAGCCAGTCGAGCAGTTCCGGATGACTCGGCAGCGCGCCCTGGATTCCGAAGTCTTCCGCTGTTTCCACGATTCCAGTACCGAACAGCGTTTCCCACTGGCGATTCACAGCAACCCGAGCCGTCAATGGATGAGCCGGATCCGTCAGCCAGCGTGCCAACTGCAACCGATCAGGAACATCCGGTACGGTGGCAATGACCGCACTTTCGTGTGACACCAGCGCGATCGGAAACGCGGTCGTCACCTGTTCCCCACGCTGATCGTATTGGCCTCGCTTCAGCACAAAGATCGCGCGAGGTTCAGCAGGTTCGGACATCACCATTGTGGCAGGAATCTCTGCATCCAGCTTTGTACGCTGTTCAGTCAGCGACGTTTTTTCAGCTTGCAGAGCGGTCGTATCGGCACCGGCTTCGCCAGAGAGTTTTGCAAGCTCCGCTTCGACTTCCTTCAGGCGTCCTTCGATACGATCCAGTTCCGCCTGCTGTTCGGGTGTCGGCAATTTCAGCAAAGGTTCCGCCATCCGTGCTTTGTTGTATGAAACGACCTTGTCTGGCACGTTATTGAAGAACGCCGCGAACTGATAGTACTCCTTCTGCGTCAACGGATCATATTTGTGATCATGGCAGCGCGCGCATTGCAGTGACATCGCCAGAAACACGGTGGCCGTCGTATGAACTCGGTCAGCGACGTACTCAACATGATATTCCTCTTCAAAGATTCCGCCTTCAGTCGTCAGCACATGGTTGCGACTGAATCCGGTGGCGACCTTTTGCGATACTGAAGCGTCCGGCAGCAGATCGCCCGCAAGCTGTTCGGTCAGAAACTGATCGTACGGCATTCCGTCCGTGAAGGCTTTGATCACCCAGTCTCGCCATGGCCACATCGTGCGAGTTTCATCGTTGTTGTAGCCGTTCGTGTCGGCGTAGCGCGCGGCATCCAGCCATTGCATGGCCATCCTCTCGCCATATCGAGACGATTGCAACAGGCGATCAACGACGCCCGCATAGACACCTTCCGTAGGGGAAGTCTTCAGCAGCTCTTCGAACGCGTTGAGCTCCTCCAGCGATGGTGGAAGTCCGGTGAGGTCAAAGGTGACTCGTCGCAGCCAGACGTGTGGAGCGGCTTCTTCGGACGGCAGCAGGTTCTCATCTTCCAGGCGTTTCAGCACGAAAGTGTCAATCGTGTTCTTTGGCCACGAGGCGTCCTTCACCGTGGGAACTGCCGGGCGAACAGGCGACGTGTACGCCCAGTGCGATGTGAACTCCGCCCCCTGCTCGATCCACTGTTGCAGGACGAGTTTCTGTTGATCGGTGATGGGCTTCTTCGCTGACGCTGGCGGCATCTGCGTATCCGCATCGTGGGAATTGATGCGTGCGATCAGTTCGCTGTCGGCGGGTTTTCCAGGCACGATGGCGATCCGACCACTGTCGCTTGCGGCAGTCGCCGAGTCAAGACGATCAAGGCGAAGCCCCGCCTGGCGTGCCACCTCATCCGGCCCGTGACAGCTCCAGCAATGATTCGACAGGATCGGACGCACGTCGTGATCAAACCGCACCCGCTGCTGCGCATGCGCAGAATGCGGAGTTAGAGTTGCAGTGATCGCGAACGACAGCAGGATTGTGGGCAGGTCGAGTCTCATGGCGGTAATTCCGGCGGGAGTTGTAGGATCGCCGTGATTGTACGAAGTGTCCTGACTTCACGCCAACATCGCGGACAATGTGTCACGGTCGGCCGGTTTGTGACTTGATGGTAGGAATCGCAGTTTCAAGAGCTGGTCGAGATCTCGATATTTCACGTGACGAAGGCTGGTCGCCACTTCGGACAACACTGGACATCATTCGTTGCCAGCCACGGCTGTTTGCCAAACATGTCGTTTCATTCAGAGACATTCCACACCTCGCAGCCCATGACGAGCTTGTTCAAATTGACACCCCTCAGGCGTGTTGTTCGCATTCAACGTTGCTGGCAACCAGCGCGACGGATGAATCGCATTTTTTTTCGATGCGAGGCCGTCGTGGAGGCTGGGTATGGCTTTCTACCCGGGGCTCCCGGAGAATTGAATCGCTGAGACGAGCCATTGATGAACGCCGATCATGGTCGCACACTCAAAGCTCCGGCGAGCGGCTGGGCGTCAGCCCTCCGTGTGAATCTTTGTAATCGTTCTCGACATTTCGGGAATGACAGTTTAAACCACAGATGGACACGGATGAACACAGATTGACAGTTGATTTCTATCTGTGTAAATTCGTGTTTATCTGTGGTTGCTTGCGCAGGTTTCGTTCTGAAGCGTGAACGGTTACGAATCTTTTTCGCCTTCACGAATTGAACATCGCTCCGCCGTCATCGGATTCCTGAAAGACTCAGACATGCACGTCGCGTGTCATGCGGAGACACGGAGGGCTGACGCCCAACCGCTCGCCTTTCTAAGACCAGAACAATACACTGTTTCACAAACAGGCTCTTTCGTGCCCTTATTCCTGCAGTGCGCTGCAACCGGAAATGATTGAGCGGCAGAATCACAAATCGCAATGAATCGCAAATGCGAACAATCCCATGCAGCGGAATGGCGGTAGTTCGCGTGTTGACATCGATACTCTTCCCCGGCCATCCGCTGATGCGGGGCGTTCGTCGTGATAGGATGTCGTGATGGACAAGGTTTACATCGAAACTTCAATCGTCAGTCATGCAACGGCATGGCCCAGTCGAGATGTCACGGTTGCTGGATTGCAACAGCAGGCTCGCGATTGGTGGGAGAATGAACGACACAAATT
>CAMAVB010000403.1 GCA_945861465.1 Candidatus Kuenenia stuttgartensis | reverse complement strand
AAAGCGTCAGCTGGAACTCAGCTTCGAGTCGCATGTCATTACGCTGGATTTTTCCGACATGCCATAATTTTCAACGGCCCGCTTCATTGTTGGGATCGATTCATTCAAGAATTTGTTTAGGCAAGAAAATTGGGGGTAAGAAAATGAATCGCATCTGCGTTCTCCAATTTTCTTACCCTGAATTTTCTTGCCTCGAATTGCGATTCCTCATTTACGCAGTCTTGCGTCCCGGATATCGACGCCATTCTCAACAACGATCCTCCTTTTGACAGTCGCGAACCGTTCTCGCAACTGATGACAGGCGCATTTCCCAACAACAAAGCGGGGCGTTGTTTGTTTTCGCGTCAGGGTTTTGCTGGCCACAAAGAGGCACAAAATCCACAAGAGGAACAATGGAATCACCCGCAAATCGATCACGTACATCATCGCAACTCAACATTTCAGTACCAAGCGACTTATGGAACTCGTGGCTTCAGATTCTTCGCGTCCTGCGGAAATTTTAGACGCTAGCAGTACGGATGACACGGATGAGTTGAGATGAGTTGAAGGGTGCGCCGCACGATTCATTCCTGACGCTTTTTTTTCCACGATCCGCCGCCGGGCTAAGATTTATCGTCGGGCCTCAACATCATGGGCAAAAAGATGTTGGGCAAAAAATGGCTGCTATTTTTCTGCCCATACATTTTTCTGCCCCGAACGTCCTCGCTCCTAAAACGTTGTATTGACGGTGGCGTACGCGCGAATTCCTCAGCTTAGCTTTGCAGCGGGCTGTTGAAAAAAACGGCGGCTAGCGCCTTGCCGCTCACAAGTACACAAGAACCGCCATATTCAAATAGTCTCCTGAAAAGTGCCTCCAATGCTGCGATCTGCTCTTCTGTTATCCCTGATTCCAGTGATCGCCTGCATTCCTGCGGCTGCTCAGCAAAAGAAAACTCGCGACCAGATGGTCCGTGAAGATCGCGAAAAGGTGACCACCGGAGGATTCTGGATTTACAACGATCTGGACCATGCGTTTGATGTTGCCAAAGAGAGCGGCAAGCCATTACTCGTCGTATTGCGGTGCATTCCGTGCGAAGAATGCGTTAAGCTCGACGACGACCTTGTTGACCGCGATCCGGTGCTGCGTCCATTGCTTGAAAAGTTCGTCTGCGTGCGGATCGTATCGACGAACGGACTAGATCTTTCCCTGTTTCAGTTTGACACAGATCAGTCGTTCGCCGTCTTCATGCTGAATGCCGATCGCACAATCTACGGTCGTTTCGGGACTCGTTCGCATCGCACCGAATGGATCGGAGACGTGTCGCTCAAAGGGCTGGCTGAGGCACTGAACGGAGCGCTGACACTCCATCAGAATTACCCGAGCAATTCCACCACCCTGCGGGCGAAGACCGGGCCTGCTCCGCTGTTCGTCCATCCTGAGGATTTTCCTTCGATGAAGGAGAAATTCACGAGTAGTCTCAACTATGAAGGAGATGTCGCGAAAAGCTGCATCCATTGTCATCAGATTGGTGATGCGGTGCGTGACTTCTATCGAGTGAAAGGCGAAGCCATTCCGGCAGCCGTGCTGAACCCGTATCCGCATCCAAAATCATTGGGACTCCTGCTCGATCCGAACCATCGCGCGACGGTAAAAGCCGTGGAACCGGAGACGATCGCAGCCAAGGCTGGATTTCGGCCAGGTGATGCGATTGTCAGTCTTCAGGGCCAGCCACTGCTGTCAATGGCCGATCTGCAGTGGGTGTTGCATTCGACACCCGCAGAAGGCGGTGAATTGAAAGCAATTGTCGATCGCGATGGGACACAGACCGAACTGACTGTCAGTCTGCCGGTCGGGTGGCGCGAACTGGACGACATCTCGTGGCGGGTGAGTGCATGGGGTCTGCGGCGGATGGTGACAGGTGGCATGGTCCTTGAACCTGTGGCAGACGACGAACGTGGTAAAGACGGGATTCCGGTCGATGGCATGGCATTGCGTGTGAAATACCTGGGGCAGAATGGGCCACATGCGGCAGCAAAGAATGCCGGATTTCAAAAAGACGATGTCGTCGTGAAGTACGACAATCGCAGTGATCTGCGGACAGATTCTGCCGTGTTGCGTTTCGGGATCACGCAGCACGCAGCCGGAGATAAAGTCCCGGTGGATGTGATTCGCAGCGGAAAACGCATCATGCTGCAACTGCCGATACAGCCGTAATCCGCAACGCCGTTGAGTGTTTGATAGAGTCAGATCCAGCGAATACCCCCTCATCCGGCCTCCGGCCACCTTCTCCCCCTTACCAGGGGGAGAAGGGACTTCGAGAAACCGTGTGAAAACACGACGATAAATCCTTAACGGCGTTACGTAGTCCGGACTTCTTGAATTGACGACCGAACGACAATTCATTCGTGACTTGCAGGCACAGTTTCCGACATTGCATCCGGTAAAGATTGGCATTGGCGACGACGGTGCCGTGCTGGATGTGTCTGCAGACTCACAGCAGGTCATCGTCACTGATCTATTGCTGGACGGAGTGCATTTCGACCTCAATGTGACGAGTCCATTCCTTGCCGGCCGCAAGGCGGTGGCGGTCAATCTGAGTGATCTCGCGGCGATGGGGTGCAGACCGACTGCGGCGTTCGTGTCGCTGGCTGTCTCCCAGGCTCGCCTTCATGCCTCGCCGGATTTTCTGCGTGATTTGTATCGGGGCATTCAGCAGATGACGGAGGAGTTTCAGTTCTCCCTGGCGGGCGGCGATACAAATTCCTGGAGCGGCCCATTCGCGATCAATGTCTGCCTGACAGGTGTCCCATTTTCAGGCCGACCATTTCTTCGGACCGGCGCTCAGCCAGGAGACGCAATTTTTGTGACTGGTCCGCTTGGTGGCAGTCTGCAAGCCGGTCGCCATCTGACGTTCATGCCGCGGCTGCATATTTCTGAATGGCTGTCGCGTAACGTCGAAGTGCAAGCAATGATGGATCTTTCGGATGGATTGTCAATTGATCTGCATCGCATGATGGAAGCGAGCCGTACGTCGGCGGAGATTTTCACATCAATGATTCCCATTCATGCTGATGTTCCTGCAGAATGGTCGGCAGACAAACGCCTGGCAGCCGCTTTGAGCGACGGCGAAGATTTCGAATTGCTGTTCACTGTAAGTGAATCCGCCGCCGCGACATTGCAGGTCGCGGCCATCGACGCTGCGGTCTCGCTGTTTCAGATCGGTCGCGTAGCAACTGGTTCGGGTGTGCGGCTGATTGATTTGTCGGGGAACAACCGGAGCATGGATGTGACAGGCTGGCAACATGGACTGTGAAGGCAGCTCCTTTTTGCCGGAAATGACCTTCGCAGCAAGGCGGACCTGTGCGACGTGATTTTTACATGTCCGGCTGTTTTAAGCACCAGTGCAGAAGTTTTTTAGTTTAACGGCGAGCCGTAGGCGTAGGCGGAAGCACGCTGGATTCGCCTACGCCTACGGCTCGCCGTTAAACGATTTGTGCCAACTTACTTATGCACCAGTGCTTAAGTTGATTTCAAACGCATAGTTCGCGGCGAGACTCGAAGTCCTGCCCTGCAGGACCTGCTTCAACTGCTGCCCGGCTGGCAGGAACTCGAATCCTGCAAGGAACCGAAATCGGCGACTGTAGCCCTGGTGTACTGTCTCTCGTGCTGTACGTTTGCGAATCGCGGTGCCACAGCGTACCATCCCCAACCAGCGAGTGCTTCGCGACGAACACTGTTCGCACGGGCTTCGATTTCCTACCCGGTTCGGCACATTCAATTGTCGGGGTTCAACCAGTCGTTACCAGACAGATGTGTGGAACTGTCTTCAATTCTCACCCGGAGATATGTCATGGCTCTCAATTCATCTGATGCTTCACGCCGAGGCTTCCTCAAGACGTCCGCAGTCGCCGCTGCTGGAGCTTCGCTTCTGGCAGGCTTGAATCCTGTTCGAGCTGCTCACGTGCGTGGCGATGACACAATTCGGATCGGCCTCGTTGGCTGTGGCGGGCGTGGTCGTGGTGCTGCCGAGCAGGCGTTGAACACCGAAGGCCCGACAAAGCTGGTGGCAATGGCAGATGCCTTCGACGATAGCCTGCAGAGTGCGCTGCAAACCGTTGCACGCCAGCATGGTGACAAAGTCGATGTTCCGAAAGAACGTCAGTTTGTCGGTTTTGATGCGTATCAGAAGGTCCTGGAACAGGATATCGATCTAGTGATTCTGGCGACTCCACCAGGATTTCGCCCGCTGCACTTTGAAGCCGCCGTCAATGCAGGCAAGCATATCTTCATGGAAAAACCGGTCGCGGTGGATTCCATCGGAGTTCGCAAAGTGATCGATGCGAATCAAATTGCGAAATCAAAAAACTTGGCCGTCGCTGTCGGACTGCAGCGGCATCACGAACCCATCTATATTGACACGATCAAGCGTCTGCAGGACGGCGAGATTGGTCGCATTGTTGCAACTCGAGCTTACTGGAACGGCGAAGGTGTGTGGGTTCGACCTCGCAAAGACGGCCAGTCAGAAATGGAATATCAGATGCGAAACTGGTATTACTTTAATTGGTTGTGTGGTGACCACATTACGGAACAGCATATTCACAATCTGGACGTCATTAACTGGCTGATGGGTGGTAACCCCGTTTCGGCGCAGGGCCAGGGCGGACGTCAGGTTCGTACGGGCAAAGAGTATGGTGAAATCTATGATCATCACTTTGTAGAGTTCACGTATGAGAAGGATGGTGACAGCACAGTGCTGCTCAGCCAGTGCCGTCACATCTCGAACTGCTGGAGTGAAGTTGCCGAATTTGCCCACGGTGCAGAAGGATTCTGCGACCTCGCGAATGGTCGCATCTTTGACACCAAGGGCAAACTGAAGTGGGAGTATCCGCGGCTGGATGGCGACAAACGCAAAAATCTCCACGATGGACATCAGCAGGAACATCACGACCTGTTCGCAGCACTTCGCCGGGGCGACATCCCGAACGAAGCGGAATACGGTGCTTACAGTTCCATGACGTCAGTTCTGGGCCGAATGGCGACGTATTCAGGACAGGTTATCAAGTGGGATGACGCCCTGAAATCCGACCTCAGTGTGTCACCGGTTGAGAAGTTCCATAGCTTTACCGACACACCTCCTGTCGTTCCAAACGGCGATCTGACTTATGCCATCCCAACGCCAGGCGTAACAAAGGTTCTGTAAGATTTCGAGCGGCATGCATTAGCTTGCCGCTATGCTGCTCAGCGAACATTGGACATCCGGTTTTCGTGAGCAGATTCTGCCCATTGGCCGCAGGGCGCAAGCGGTCTGTTGATTTAGTCGTTTAACCCGACCCAAAGGG
>CAMAVB010000402.1 GCA_945861465.1 Candidatus Kuenenia stuttgartensis | reverse complement strand
TCGTGTAGCCGTCAAAGTTGGTGAGTGCTCCCTGAGTCTGCTCCGAGGCCCGCTGGCCAGTCAGGATCACGTTGTTGTCCTTGTTACCGCGATACGCGATCAATCCGACTTTCGGTTTCCGCCACATGATCCCGTCGTCCGACTCGGCGTACTTGCCAAGCATCGATTCGACATCCGGGCGATCAGCGTCCGAACGGGGACGAAAAGTGAAATCGTCGCCGCGTCCCCAGACACCCGCGGCGGCCATCTCGTGGGGACCGGCGGCATTGTGCCCCATCGTCATCGTGCAGTACCACAAGCGGAACTTCCCGTCCGCTTCGCGAATCACGTTACCCCAGGCGCAATCGGACTCCGTCTTCGGATCATCGGGCGCGATGATGGGTTGATCCAGCGGCTGGGCCTGGTTGTAGACTCGCGCTATTCCTTGCTGCTTCTCGATCCAGTGGTCATCAATGAAGAGGTAGAGATTGGCGTCGTGTGTGGTTCGCGGAATGTTCTCTTGAGCAAATAATGGCGAACACGCGATGAGCCCTGCCGCCAGGGCAGTCCAGGCTCTGAAAAACATGCGCATCGGGTTTCCTCCACTTCGGACCATCTTACTCAACAGAACAGCTATGATAGCGACTTCCTCAGGTCACCAAGTCAATAGTCCGCCAGCGCCGCTCGCCGCTGATGGGCCGTTGATCAATGTTTGTAGTCCCGGCTTCAGGCGACATCCTCACTGAAATCGCCAACGAAATCCGGCTGAAGCCGGGACTACAAACGAAAACCCAATTAAATCACGTCAACACGCCCCTGCCATCCCGGTGCAGTTTTCATTCTTAAACAAAACTCTGTGGTTCCTGACGTTTTTCACTCTTTTCTCTTCTGACACATCTTTCTCCGCAGGCTCATGCCTTTCAAACCAGAGAGTAGGTCCGGAGGTGATTGTCTGCGTGGGCCAACGCCACTTGTTTACCGTCGGGCGACAAACTCATTCCGCGGCCGTCGTTTTTGAGTTGCAGACGGAAGAATTCCTCTGCCGTGTCGCCCTTCCAGAAATAGAGCCAGCCACCGCCACTTCCCCCGGAAAGACCAAGCCAGAAGCCGTCCGGATGCCAGGCCAGTCCCCAAGTGGTCCCCGTGGTCTTGTCTTTGGACTGCAGCGTTAAATCCAGTTTTCCATCAGCAGGATTCACGAGGGCGACGATGATCTCTCCGACGCCAGCGAACGCATTCGAGACTTTCGTGATTCCGCCCAGAGCGAGCTGACCGCCATCGCCGCGCAGTGCAATGCTGCGGGCTCCTCCGATGTCCGCTCGGAAAGTCGTGTCGTAACCATGAAGCTGCTCAACAGTGACCAGAGTCCGAGGCCGTTCCGAGTCGATTGCCCAGGCATTGACGACTCCCTTCAGATCGCAGGAAAACAACCAGCGGGAATCAAGGGAATAGATCAGGTTGTAAACGTGGGATGCGTGGCCGGGAAGTTCACGGACGAGCGTTCCGGAGTCCGCATCCCAGACTTTGACCAGTCGATCATTACCACACGTTGCGACTGATCGTCCATCGGGACTCACTGCGATCGCTCGAATCCAGCCCTGATGTGCTTCAATAATTCGTGCTGGTTCCGGCTTCTCTGCAGACGTCGGCCAGTAAATCAGCCGACCGTCGTATCCTCCGCTGTAAAGTGTCTCTCCATCGCTCGACGATCCGAAGGCACGAATCCAGCTGTCGTGAGCAGCCAAAGAGATCCTCTGGCCACCTGCGGGATCGATCCGATGAACCAGGAAGTCTTCAGCGCCGCAAAAGATAAAACGTGACCGGGGATCCCAGTGGCACGCGGTCAGCGGCCGATCGAGCTTATATTCCTGCAACAGCTTTGTCTGTTGGGGATCGACAGACGCATTCGCAGTCATGTCAACAACTCCGCAATGGCTCCCCGCGAGGGATCCGCAACCGGAAATGTTCGCCCTGCGATCTCGAACTCACCCGTCGAATCAACACCGACCGCCTGAAGAATGGTATGAAAGATGTGACCGTGATCGACCGCACGGTCGGTCACCGCTGTTCCGTTGGCGTTCGTCTTGCCGATTACCGCACCGGGCTGGATGGATGATCCGCCCAGCACAACACTCCACGCAGTACCCCAATGGTCGCGTCCATACGTCTTGTTGATTTGCGGAGTGCGCCCGAATTCGCTCATCACGCAGATGAGAGTGTCGGCCAACAATCCGCGATCGGCCAGATCAGCCACGAGTGTCGCGAACGGCTGGTCAAATTCGCCCAGCTGTTCAATGTGAAAGTCGAAGTTTTCATGATGCGTGTCATAGTCGGCATGGTTCACCTGAACGTAGGGAACTCCGTTCTCAAGAAGTCTTCTGGCAAGCAGGCAGTGCTTTCCAAACTGGCTCGTGCCGTATCGCTCCTGGTCGCCGGCGGGTTCCCGGCTGATTTCAAACACGTGCCGGTTGGCCAGTAGCTCGCGAGCCTGATCAAATGAAAAGTTGTAGGCCTCGGTTTCTGCCGTGCGCCGTCGCCGTGAGAATCTCTCGTTGACTCGTTCGCGAAAGGCATTTCGCCGCACATCAGCCTCGTCCGTAATTTCGCCGGGGCGATCTTCAAATTTGGGAGGATTGCCATCATAAATCGCCATGCTGGAGAAACGTGGTCCAAGGTACGCGGCCGAGTGAAATTCCGACTCCACATTTCTTCCGCCGGGAGAACTGCGAATCAGGACATGCCCCGGAAGTGAAAACGTCTTTGGCATCAGGCACCGAGCTGTCACAGCGCCAAGGTGAGGAAAATCCGCCCCCGGCATCCGCCGGTGTCCGGTTGTCATTTCCACAACACCACGGGCGTGATCGCCGTTATTCGTATCAAGGCTGCGCACGATCGACAGGCGATGCATCTGCTTCGCCGTGAACGGCAAAAGCTCGCAGATATGGATTCCAGGCACCGAAGTTGGGATCGCCCGAAACGGCCCGCCAGTGTCCGTGTTGGGTTTGGGATCCCACGTTTCCAGTTGACTGACACCTCCATGCAGAAAGATGTTCAGAACCCGTTTATTCTTCGCCTGAACCTGTTCAGCGATCGCTGTCCGAGATGTAATGATGTCCCCAAGTCCAGCGGCCATGCCCACAGAACCCAGGGTCGTCCGGCTGAGAAAGGCACGGCGGCTAAAGTCGTGTACCGCGGATCCACACGGGCGATGTCGCTTCATAATGATCCCTGGTCCAGGTGTTCTGGAAGGTTGGTGGAGGCACGCAGATCGTGATCGTAGCCGCGATGGAGTCACAGAACAACAGCCAAAGCAGTTGGCAGACTCCAGCTCAATGCAGGCAATCCTTCTGAGTCGGCACGGGAACCACAACAACTGCAATGGCCACTGCTCGACGATCGTGCGATTCGTGAACTTTTTCAGGACAGACCGGGAATCGGGTCGCCGTGATAAACCTGATGGGGCCGGTCCAGTTTATCTTTCCAGACCAGGGTTCGCGGCAGACCAAGCGCCTCGTAAATTGTGGCCGCCATGTTTTCGGGAGTCTGAGGATCAGACTTCGGGTAACCGCCAATCGCGTCCGATTCGCCGACCACAGTGCCGCCACGTACGCCACCGCCAGCAAAGAATACGGTTTGCACCGCGCCCCAATGGTCGCGCCCAGGGAGTTTGGTCTCGGCTCCGGGGAATGTAAACACTTTAGGAGTCCGACCGAACTCGCCCGCCATTACGATCAGCACGTCATCGAGCAGGCCGCGATCTGAGAGATCTTCGATCAGCGCCGACACTGCCCGGTCGGTCGGCGGCAGCAGGAAGTCTCGCAGCACTCCAAACGCCGCTTCGTGAGTGTCCCAGGATTCGTCGTTGCCAAGATTCACCTGAACAAGGCTGACTCCCGCTTCAACCAGTTGCCGAGCCATCAGCAGCGACCAGCCAAACGAATTGCGCCCGTACCGGTCCTGCAGGCGATCATCAGCGGCATGTACGTCGAGAGCCTTATGAACCCGCCCTTCGAGAAGCATCGACACCGCCGTTTGCCGATGCCGATCATAGTCGGACATGGTCGCCCCGGCGTCGAGCGACCGTCGTTGCGCTTCGATCGATGTCAACAGCGACCGCCGGGCTTCGAACTGGTCCCGAAGGACTCCCTGAGCCAGTTCCAGTCGTGGAGCCTCATAGCGATAGTTCTCCGGAGTCGTCCTGCCGCGCTGCCGCTGAAATCCATACTCGGGAAACGCGCCATGCGTGTAATTCGTGTCGCGATACTGGCTGGCCTCGATCAGCCACGGATCGAAGCTCTCTCCCATCTCTCCGGCGAACTGACCGGGGATGGTGCGTCCCGTTACATGAATCAGTTTCTCCGGCAGAACAGCGGCGGGAGGCAAGTTGTTGCGCGGCGGCGCCACTCCGTTCACGATGGAAGCGATCGAGGGGCTGTCATTTGCTGTCGGACGGCTGGCATTGAATCCCACAGGCGTCGGCGTGCGCCCTGTCAGCATCACATGATGGCCGATGGAATGCTCGTTGTAGGGATGTGTTAACGATCGAACGATCGCCCACTTGTCGCTACAGGCCGCGAGCTTCGGCAAGTGTTCGCAGATCTGAATTCCTGAGGTTTGCGTGGCTATCGGAGCGAACTCGCCGCGGATCGTGTCGGGTGCATTCGGCTTGGGATCGAAACTGTCCTGTTGAGCGAGA
The DNA here is from genome assembly GCA_945861465.1 of Candidatus Kuenenia stuttgartensis. GTDB lineage: Bacteria > Planctomycetota > Planctomycetia > Planctomycetales > Planctomycetaceae > SXXK01. The sequence continues at coordinate 684 of CAMAVB010000402.1, read as the reverse complement.
CCGCCGGAGAGAAAAATGTAAATTACCGACTTATGCCGCCGCGGAACTTCGCCATTCGTTTCCGTCGCGAGTGCCCGCAGACCGGCGACATGATTCATCCCCAATCCGAGCAGACCACAGGCCCCCACCTGAAGGGCAGTTCGACGCGGAAGCCGCGGATGCGCAGCCGAATTCGGAAACCTGAGCATCAGTGCATTCTCCCGGGCAGCGAAGGTGGATCAATCCGGATACTTGCCAGAAAATCCCTCCGTAGACGCAATCCTGATTAACGCAGCAGCATATCAGGATGCGTTCTCGTCGGTACGTCGCCCATTCACGTCAATTTGAACCTTAAGTCGTCGCCCGGTCCCGCGACTGAATTCTCTTATTCGGCAGGATGAATACAGTATCGACTGCCACTGGTCGTCACAATACGGACCACAGGACTATTGATGATTTGCGTTGGTCCGCCGACTTCCTGAACGATACAGGGCCGATCCCAGGGATTTCGCAAACGGCAGTCCTCCCCGAGCCGCGATTCGATTTCGACCGACACGACTTTGCCCTCCTTGATTTCGCTGGAGACGAGAAAGCCGCCGCGGGCCAGCAGGCGGAACGATGCGTCCCATTCGAGCGGCCACGCAGGAAACACTCGAATGATCTCCGGTTCTCCGGGCCGGGAGGACACGCTTTGCAGCAGTGACT
>CAMAVB010000401.1 GCA_945861465.1 Candidatus Kuenenia stuttgartensis | reverse complement strand
GTTAATCCAGTTCGAGGGGAGTCCATCTCGGACGAAAAGGTCGCGATGGACATGCTCGTGGAAGGGCACGTCAGGCTTCAGACCGGGAGGGAATGAAGATTCGGCCAGCACACTGCCGACGATCATAAAGAGCGCAGGAAACGGCAACAGCGCAGACGGCGATAGACGACATATGGATCGCATGAGAATTCCCATGAAGGTGACTCCAGCGATTCTATCGCATCGCGGTCCGTCCTTCCACATGTCAACATTCTGTGAACATTGGTCTCGAAACCAACATTGGTCTCCGCGTATTTATGGCGCAGCAGGGAATTCTCGGCGCGACCTGTCCCGAAGTGCAAATGCACTGGCGCTTCTTCCTGCGATGTTCAAACCGAATGAGAGATTGAACAGGAGCAAACAGAGGTAAGCACTGGTGCATAAGTAAGTTGGCACAATTCGTTTAACGGCGAGCCGTAGGCGTAGGCGAATCCAGCGTGCTTCCGCTTACGCCTACGGCTCGCCGTTAAACTAAAAAACTTCTGCACCAATGCTTAGATGGGACGTTTCTGGAGGCGGCGGGTTTCTGAGATAGTCAGCATCCATTCGTTGCTGACACCTTACCTACTGCCCTTGACACCTTTTCTCCCCACCCAAATATCGAATGTCGAACAAGGAACTCCGAATGACGAACCAAATGTGGTCGAGTCATCGGCAGTCGGAATTCGCGACCTCGCGTAGTAATCCCGCGATTTCCATGGCGGCGTTCGGGGTCGCGAGTGATCGGATCGCATGGGCCATACTCTGCCAGGTGTTGAGTTCGGTGAGAAGTGTTTCCAACGCTGTTCTGAATGCGTTTACGGTATCAATTTTTTTCTCGTCGATCACAAAAGCCGCTCCTGTGTCTTCCAGCAGACTGGCATTGAAAAACTGATGATTGTTCGCAGATGTACTGAGCGGAATCAGGATTGAGGGAAGTCCGGCACACGCCAGTTCCTGAATCGTAACGGCACCTGCGCGGCTGACGACAATACTCGCTGCGGCCAGCTCGGCCTGCATGTCGGAAAGAAATGCTTCCACGCGGGCCGCGATGCCGCCGTGTCGATAGTGTTCACTGATGTCTGCGACTTGCGGTTCACCGGTCTGATGCACGATATCCCACTCGGGTGGTAACTTGAACCCTGCGCCGAACGTCGCGGCGACGATCTGATTGACGGACCGTGAGCCCTGGCTGCCACCAAGGATCAGGATTCGCTTTCGCACACGAATTGCCGGCACAGGCATCTCTGCCAGTTCCCGAATGCCGATACGTACCGGCGTACCGCAGGTCAGCACTGGCGACGCCCAGTGTTGCAGCAGCTCCTCCGTCACTGGCAAGCCAAACACCGTCAACCGGGCGCGGCGTGCGAGCGAGCGCGTGGCCTTTCCGGGAAGGCAGTTTTGTTCAAGCAGCACGATGGGCAGACGCAGTCGGTTGGCCGCCACGACGCCGGGAACACTTGCCAGTGCTCCCAGGCCGACAACAACGTGGGGTCGAAACGATTGCAAACAGCGGTGGGCCTGCCGCAGGGAACGCCATAGCAACGGCAATCGCATGGCGGAACTCCACACACTGCGCTGCGACGGCCACGATGCGTACGGTACGACCTGAGCCTCAATCCCAGTCAAACCCGACGCACTCAGTACCTGTTGATCGACCGCTCGATCACTGGTCAGAAACAGAAATCGGGATTCAGGTTCGTGAGTGAGCAGTTCCTGAGCGATCGCGACAGCAGGAGACAGATGTCCGCCCGAACCTCCGCCGACAAATGCCACGCGGAGCGACTTGCGGCGTTCGCTAGGGATCACAGTATTCACTGACGCCGTCGGCTGACACCACGAGCAGCCGTCGAGTCAACGGATGATGCATGGTTGAAAAGTCTTCATCGACACGCTTGCGGATCTGTGAAATCAAGTCGCGATCTTTCAACGTTGCCGCGACAAAGAAGTCACGGTTCGGCACGCCAATGATAAGTTCCGGTCCGAACAGTTCGCGCAATTGACAGTGAAAATCCGGGTCCAGCACGCGCGAACAGTTGTACGCATCAGGTTTGACTGGCATCAGGAGTCGCGGGTTTCTCTCATCACCCACCATCGTGACTTCCAGCGGATGAGCGGCGGAATAACGGCGAAGATTCTGCAAAGCCAGATCGTGCAGATCATCCGGAGAAAGATTCCACGCGGCAATCATCCGCTGATGAACGTAGCGGTAGGAATCATCTTCATCGACCACATATCCCACACACAGACCACCAACCCATGGCATCTGAACCCGTTCGTCCGAACGCGGCTCATCTTCCGCAGAAAGAATTGGCAGAATCCGCAGCTTCACCTGATCCAGTGTCGGTGCCAGTTGATTGGGGCCAAGTTCCTGTAAACGCACAACGGTCGTAAGTCCCGGGACGATAATCCGGCGAAAGTTCTGTGGCTGCTGCAGATACATCCGATAAAAATTCGACAGGCTGATTTCGGACTGACCAAGTCGCACCGAAAATCCACGCGAGGCAGACGACTGCAACAACGGGAAATGGTGTCGCGCGACATCGATCACCTGCTTCAGGAAGACGTCCGGTGGCCATGCGGGCTGATCGGCCAGTTCCAGCGTGGACAGCACCATTTCGCAGAACTTTAGAAATCCCGCGTCTAACGGTCGTCGGTCGGGCGACTGAACTGTCGCGACAATCATGAGTTTTTCATGCCGCACGGTCCAGAGACGCCATTCAAACGCAGCTCGCCGTCCAAAAATGCGTGCCAGCCAGCAGGCGGATTTGAGCCGACGTGATGTGCCTGACCATGATTCGTTCGGGGAGGGGATATCGAGCGGAATCGCCGGCTGCAGAGCTACGACTTCCGGAAACAGCACGGACAGATCGGGCTGATTCCGACGGACCTGATCGCGACTGGTATCGTCCCACCATGTCACGATGGAGAGAACGTGTGGCAGTTCAGCGCCGATGGATCGCGGTGCCGATTTACTTTTCGATGCCACTGACCATCCGTCGGGTGCCACGTCCTTCATCCGAAGTTCAATGACCGTCTGTGTCTGCCGGACTTCAATCGAGTCCGGACACAGGAATGTGAACCAGTTTGCGGGGCCGCGACAAAGACGCCACCCGTCGAACTTCGGATCAGAATGTCGGTCGAATGCCATTTGCACGCTCCGGTATCCCGGACATCGGGATACCCCATTCTAGTCATTCCATCACAATTCGCACAGTGTATTGATCCGGATTACTCACCAAATTCAAGACCATGCCCCGTAATCCTGAACGGCAGGATCGCTTCATCGCACGCGCTGCCGCGATGTTTCGCTACATAGATTGCCCGCCCGATCTGGTTGCCGAGGCGAGTTTTCCCCATCAACAGAATCGTATTTGCGTTCGAAAGTACGTCGCCCGACTGGATCGGACGGCTGATCAAATCGTCCAGCATCACTTCATGGCTGGTGTAAAGCAGCATCCCGCCGATCGCCTGATGGTCATACGGATGAGCTATCACCTGCGGCTCCTGCTGCCGGAAGTGGACTCGAAACAAATCTCGCGCCAACCAGTCGTGATCCTTACGCAGCACTTGATGATAGATGTAATCAAACAGATGAAACTGAAACGAATCGGAGTCTTTGGTTGTCGGTTCGACACCATCAACCACACAGCGGCGAACACCATGCACGAAATTACCGTAGAAGAATGCGATCGTCTGATCCAGGCGGCGCATCAGGTCGGCCTTAAATTCCAGCCATTCTTCCGGCTGCATATCGCCGATTGTTACCCGCCGCCCACCGCGATGAAATGCGTGCAGGTAGTCCGACCGAATCTGATCACGGTTCCAGACAACCGCAGGGTCAAAATTGTCCACCATCGTGCGTGGGCGGAACTTCCAGCCAAACATCCGTTCTGCGTACTCAGGCTGATTCTGAGAATCGCCGCGGGTCGTCATGTCAAACAGGATCCCGGTCTGCTGTTCCTGCTGTTGACCAGCAAAGGCATAGCTGACGCCCAGCTGCGTCTTCCCGATCCCTGTGGCACCCATGACGACCGCGAGGGTGCCGGGAATCAGCCCGCCGCCGAGTGCCTGATCGAGTCGAGGAATACCGGTGGACTGCCGTGCTGCGGCGGACGGAAGCTGGCTGGTGGTTGGAAGTGTCATGGAAGAGTAGTGTTGTAAAGGTTGTTTGATGTGATGTGGTCAGGCAACGTGCTTTTTTCTGAAAAAAGCGGGCAGGTTGAAAAAAGGTGTCACCAATAGCCAAATGGCCCGGAGGGCAACGCCGTGAAGCATTTTTTTTTCGTCAAAACACGGGATATGTTAAAGGCCTAGGGGAGCGAATCAATCCTGCGTTTGAGCCACGAATGTGGCGGCAGGTTGTAGCCACGGGCGTGAGCCCGTGGTCAGAGAAACACCGGTGATTTTTAGTCCTGAAAGGACGACATGAGACAACCGAAATGCAATTCCTGTCGTCCCTTCGGGACTTCTGACGCTTCTTTATCGCGTACCACGGGCTCGCGCCCGTGGCTACATCTTGTCGTCCCTCCGGGACTGAATCACATTCCCGGAAATCACGTGGATTATGTCCGGCCAATGTTTTCATTGATCAAGATCCTTCACGTCGTTGCCAGTTGGGTGCTCCGCACTATTGGTTCCTGCCCCCAATTTAGAGCGGGGAAGTGATTCCCAATGCCGCAAGGATTGCCGATTCTTCGTTATCGACAACGATTGGCGGATTCGCATATGGCATTTTGGTGACTCCGGCTGGCGTCAGCTTCTTTGCGATCAACTGCGGATCGTTGGAATGATACGCCATCGTCAGATCGGGATCTTTCAGCTGATGCCCGGTAAGAATGCAGACCACACGATCGGACGCCGCGATCACACCTTCATCCCGGAGTTTCTGAACTCCCGCAATTGTCGCTCCGCTCGCAGGTTCGCAGCCAAATCCTGTCGCCGCGATTCTCGCACGACAATCGATAATTTCCTGATCGGAGACTTCACGCACAATCCCGTCACAGAATGCCAGAGCTCGCAGGGCTTTTTCCAGATTCACCGGACGATTGATTTCGATGGCACTTGCGAGTGTTGAAGCGCGTTCGTTCTGCTGATCCATTTTGAGATAGCGCGCGTCAATCTGCGCGGCATTCGGACGACCATCGTTCCATTTCAGACCGCCTTCATTGACAAATTCTTCCAGGGTTCCGGCACCTGCGGCGTTGATGATCGCAAGTCGAGGTACGTGATCAATGAGTCCCAGATGTTTCAATTCCATAAACGCCTTACCGAATGCACTGCTGTTACCAAGATTTCCGCCCGGGACGACAATCCAGTCCGGCACCTGCCATCCCAGGCCCTCCAGCACGCG